>NZ_PNDY01000007.1:0-425270 GCF_005886645.1 Pseudoalteromonas sp. S408
GGAGGCCTTACTTTATAGGTTTAATTCACACAAATTTTCTACGTTTAAAAACACGCTTAATAAAAATAAAAAATAAATTGGATAATTTTACATAAACCGCAATTAGTTCGTTCTTCGACATCCTATTTAGAAATTCCGAAATATCGCAATCTCATAGGAGTTTATTAATATGAATGACCAAAAACATAGCCAACAATTTACACAAAGCAGTGAATCAACAAACACACCTAATCCATTACATCAATTAAGAAAAGCCGATAGCGTGCTTAGTATTGTTCAGGCCGATATTCCTCAACCATGCATCATTGTACCTTCGATATTAACCGCCGGAGAGGCTACGCTGCTTGCTGCCGGAGCTGGCTCTGGAAAAACCTATATATCTCAGTATATCGCAGCGTGTGTTGCTGCTGGCACTACTAGTTTTGGTAATGAGCCGTGCGAAGCTAAAAAAGTTTTGTATATTGATGCTGAATTAGGTTTGCATCAGATACAAACACGTTTTGCCAATATTTTTAACGCGATAGGCGCTGGGCCTGGTGACCAATTATTTAGAGTAATTCATAGAAAAAGTATTCCAGGAGGAATGCCCGACCTCGCAACACCTGACGGTTTTGATGCACTCGTCAGTGATATTGAATGGGCCGATGTAGTGATTTTCGATAACCTATCCGCACTGTATACATCCGCAGAAGAGCTCAATCAAAACGACTGGAACTACTACAACAAATGTATTGATGCATTACGAAACGAAGGAAAGTCAATTTTGATACTGCACCATACAGATAAAACAGGCAAAAACTACCGAGGCCATACCGAGATTGCGCGTGCTGTTGATAACGTGCTCATTGCAGCAAAAGATTTAAAACTGAGTACTAACGCAGTGACTGTGGTTGATATAACGCAGTCTAAATCACGTAACGGCGCCAGTAGTGAAAAGCTTATGAGTATCGCGTTTGGTGATGTATATAACGATGGGCAATTTTTGATGATTCGCGCTAAATAAGCAGTCAATTTCGCATACTCGGGAGTTATATAAATTATGACTCCTGATTAAGTGAACTCAAATGCAAAAAGATAACGACTATGCTCACCAATACGCCCGCTATTTTGACATTGATATGCGATATAACGTAGGTGCTAACAACTATCAAAAGGGGGTAAACCGTACTGCTCTAACAGTCCTTATTGCGGTCAGGTTTTCTATTGTCGCGCCAGTGATTATTCGCTGGTTCTATAATATTAGTCAACCTCAAGCGCTTGCCCATTTAAATAAGTTAGTAGACGAAAAACTGTTAACGATGGTCCCTACACATAGAAGTCCTGATGGGCGGGTCTATATTCCTAGCTACTCAGGAGCTAAATACGCACAAGAGCAAACCAGTATTGATACTTACTTTCGCTCAAAATCAAACCCCGCACTGCAGGTTAACCACAACCACATAATGCACGACCTGATGAATACATTTGTTGCCCTTCGCGGATTACATAACCATACCTCAGACGGCGTTTACAGGCCGCTATGGACAGGATTTTTATCTGAGCCAGAATTTAAACGACTTTATAATCAAAGCAGTGCGCGAATTGTAGACGGTGTGGCCGTATTACCAGATAGAACCGTCGTTGCTATCGAAATTGAAAACTCATTTAAAAGTAAATCGACACGTCAGACTATACTGCTCAAATACCTCGCCTCACTTAAAGCAGGCCACTACCAACAGGTATTTATATTTTCACAATCTACGCAAATATTTGAAGATATAAAAAGATTACACACCCAGTTACTGACAGAGCTCCCAGAGCGCATAAATAAGAGAACCCAACAACCATTCATGACTCACAAAGATGCTGCGTTATTACAATCTGCGATTGTGTATCGCACAAAATTTTGCGATGAAATTACAGCGTTATTCTATTCATAAGAAAGAGCATCAAAATGATGCTCTAGAAGTTAATGGCGATTAGACCACTGCGCAATAATATCCAATGTCAAATGGCTTGCGTAACACGCTAAAATCAATAGTACATACGAGTTAGCTGCCATATCTGTAATTAATGGTATATCACAGACCTTTTTGTAATGAAGCCAACCCGATAACGCAAATGTGTAGCCGCTTATGGAGCACACATCTGAGAGTGTTCGAACTATCACCCCGAACTGCCATTTTATTGGTTTATTTTTCATAATATCTCTTATGTATATGACCTATTTTAATTAGGTATGCACAACTAAGAGGCATTGTTGATATTTCGCATAGAATATCAAAACGGTAAAATTTGAATGTAAAAAAGGAGTGAATATTATTCACTCCTTTTTATTTTTAACCTGTCTACATTAGGTAACTAAGACCGCGCATTCGGGCCCTGCTGCCAAAACAATCGCTATATTGTTTTCTCCCTACATAACCCTGTACGTCATACAGAGTATGAATATTCATTTAAATGCAGTGAATCACCACAAAGGCTCTTCAGGTAGGTAAGCCTGTTTAGCGCCAGGCTCGGTGCAATTTTTTGGAGTAATGAACATGCAGTGTGTAACTTATTTTTGGTTCTATACATATAACTAGTAGCGTTGCAGGGAAATAAAAAAGCGAACCACGTGGTTCGCTAAAGGTTTTTAGGTATTTTCTAATATATCTAACCAATGGCACTCTGTAGCTGCAAAATACTCATTCGGTTTTAGCATAAATAGTTGCTCAAATTCTGCAGTAAACAACCCACAAAATTTTGTTATTTCTTCAATATGTATGAGTAAAAAAGCATACATCTCAATACCTTCCAAATACCTCTCCGAGAACTCAGGATTAGCAGCTAGTAACTGTTGAGAAATACTAATACCCAGCACACTCCCCACGCTATCTCGGTGTAAATAAATGTAATTGGTGAAGCTCAGTTCAAGTTCTTGCTTATCAACAACATCAGCTAGTAGCAAAATTGTTGAACTGTCATCCCACGGTGATTTACTAGCGCGTACATATTGGCGGATGAATTTCGATTGTTTGTCTTTCATGGTTTTCCCTAGTTATTTGTCCTAAAACTAACTAGGCATAAGTGAGGAGAAAAATTGAAAGGTAATAGATAAGCGACGTAAATTTGCAAAACACATCAAAAGCATTAAGGTTAGAGTACTACTTCAAACATTGAGAATTTAAGATGAGTGATTTTATATGGTTATTACCGGCTGCTGTGTTGACGATAATTCTAATTAAGCTTGTTAAACACGCTAAGAAAGTAGATTAAGTAAAAAACTTAACTTTTTTGATATAGCCGACGGTAGTTAAAGTGACCAACAAGTCACTTTAAGGCCCAAAATGCAGCTTAAAAATCCCTAAAAGGCACTTTATGGTCAGGACTAAAAAAGAAAAATCTAAGTTTTACTTTTATTAACTACCAATTCTCTTTTCCAAATTAATTCTATAACCTACAAAACACAAATATAAGATTCAAAGACTCTACAAGTCTAAAATTTCAACTATTCAGTTAATACAATTTGCCTTTTAAGGTTATTTTTAAGATACTAACTAAGTGCTAACGAGTTACGTAAAATCGTAGCACAAGCCATAGCACGACAAAGTAACAAGTTGTTTTTAAAGACTTTAATTGAAAACCTTATAACTGTCACAGTTAATGCATTTGCTATTTATAAGTAGAGCCACTATTAACCTCTTTCATTAATATAATTTATAAAACAAGAATCGGTAGGGGTTTTGTTTTAAGTTCAAGTACCTTTATTAATTGAATGCTTAACTCTGTTTATTTTTTATCACCATTTTTAAAATTATCGTTATGCCGGATAGTTTTAGATTGAAGAGCGCTTGTAATCGTTTCCTTGCAAAACGTTGCCAAATCATTAATGTTGATTTCAGTTTTCAATTTTGGAGTTAAAAACAATGAATGCTTATATATGGGTAATCCCTGCACTCGTACTTACCATAATTTTGCTCAAACTAATAAGTGACTCAAGCAAAAAATAACATAATGAAAATTTAATTTAATAGGCTGCTTCTAAATTAGCTCGAAAATATCTAAGCATTAGTTAATTACTTTAATTGCCCAGTAATACACAGCCTCATTCGTTATTGGGTTTAATTATTAATTAGCCGCGACTTGCTTAAATGGATTTCGGGTATCTTGGTGCTCATCCAAGTTGCGCATCAAAATAGCATGTTCCAAATTTATAGTATTATCTAAACGAATGAAAACAATATGGCCTGAACCTTTGGCATCGGTAATGCTTTCGCCTTTTTTATTTTCCATACTTTCAAGGGTAAAGCTAACATTACCTTTCGGCGTCATTAGCTCTAATGAATGGCCAACACAAAACTTATTTTTTACATCTATTTCAACCAAACCATTAGCATTTCGCCCTAATACCTCACCTACAAATTGCTGCTGATTTGATACAGAGTGACCGTATTCGTAATTTTGATAATCTTGATGAGCATGGCGCTTTAAAAAACCTTCGGTGTAACCGCGGTGAGCTAGGTTTTCAAGTGTTTTAAATAAATCAGCGTCGAATGGTTTACCTGCAACGGCATCGTCAATGGCTTTACGGTATACCTGTGCGGTACGGGCGACATAATAAAATGACTTAGTGCGCCCTTCTATTTTAAGGCTGTGCACGCCCATTTTTGTTAGCTGCTCCACATATTGCACGGCGCGTAAGTCTTTTGAGTTCATGATATAAGTACCATGCTCGTCTTCAAATGCAGGCATATATTCACCCGGGCGACCTTGCTCTTCTAGCATAAAAACATCGTTGCTTGGCGCGCCTTCACCTAAAGTGGGTATAACTGCTTTAGGGTCAATTTTATGCACCATTTCACCGGTTTCATTCTCAGTACCGGGTTTTACATCGTACTCCCAACGACACGCATTAGTGCATGTGCCTTGGTTTGGATCGCGTTTATTTATGTAGCCAGAAAGCAAACAACGTCCAGAATAAGCCATACATAACGCACCATGTACAAATACTTCTAGCTCGGTTTCAGGGCACAGAGAACGTATTTCGCTGATTTCTTCAAGCGATAGCTCACGAGACAAAATCACCCGTTCAATACCCTGTTTTGCCCAGAACAATACACTGGCATAGTTTACCGCATTGGCTTGTACAGAAAGGTGAACTGGCATATCGGGCCACTTTTCAAGTACTAGCATTATTAGACCTGGGTCTGACATGATCAACGCATCAGGTTTCATAGCAATTACAGGTTCTATATCTCGTAAATACGACTTCACTTTGGCGTTATGGGGCGCGATATTTGATACTACATAAAATTTTTTATTTAATGCGTGTGCTTCATTAATACCTATTTGTAAGGTCTCTAAATCAAACTCATTATTTCTTACGCGCAAACTGTAACGAGGTTGCCCTGCGTAGACCGCATCAGCACCATAAGCAAAGGCATAGCGCATATTTTTTAAGCTCCCTGCTGGGCATAATAGTTCTGGTATAAATGGGCTAGATGAAACAGATGGCATGTGCGCTCCCTACAACAACAGGCATTGAGCCAATTGTGTGCGTCATAAATTTAAATATAAAAGCAGAAGCGCGGCAGTATAAATAGCACTAAAAATTTCCCCTTGATCAAGATCATAAAACTGTAATTGAACTGGTTTTTAATAAAATTAGGATTTTTCACTTAAAACGCGTATAATTCGCGCCCGTTAATATTCACACTTTTACTTATAAATTATTGGAGCATAAAGATGGCTTTAGAGCGTACTTTCTCAATCGTAAAACCTGATGCAGTAGCTAAAAACCACATCGGCGCTATCTACAAC
Source organism: Pseudoalteromonas sp. S408 (assembly GCF_005886645.1). Taxonomy (NCBI): domain Bacteria; kingdom Pseudomonadati; phylum Pseudomonadota; class Gammaproteobacteria; order Alteromonadales; family Pseudoalteromonadaceae; genus Pseudoalteromonas; species Pseudoalteromonas sp. S408. The sequence goes on from NZ_PNDY01000007.1 coordinate 5,782, forward strand.
CGTTTCGAAACTGCTGGTCTTAAAATCGTTGCAGCTAAAATGGTTCACCTTTCTCAAGAGAAAGCTGAAGGTTTCTACGCTGAACACAGCGAACGTCCTTTCTTTGGCGCTTTAGTATCTTTCATGACATCTGGTCCAGTAATGGTTACCGTTCTTGAAGGCGAAAACGCTGTTCTTAAAAACCGTGAAATCATGGGTGCTACTAACCCTGCTGAAGCGCTAGCTGGTACTTTACGTGCAGACTACGCTGATAGCATCGACGAAAACGCTGTTCACGGTTCTGATGCTGTTGAATCTGCTGCTCGCGAAATCGCGTACTTCTTCGCTGACGAAGAACTTTGCCCACGTACTCGTTAATTCGAGTTTCACAGCTAACTCTGTGTTGCAAAGTATGAAAAGGGCTTTCGAGCCCTTTTTTAGTCATTAATTAAAGTATTACTCTGCTATTTATGATGCTTTACTTAATGATTAAAGTGAACGAATTGTGTACAATTTGTCTCTGTAAATTTTATCACCACCGTTACTGATTAAGGTTGTTTCATGACCACTGCGCAAAAAAAGATTAACTTATTAGATTTAAACCGAGATGCAATGCGCGAGCTATTTGTATCTTTCGGTGAAAAGCCATTTCGTGGCGATCAGGTGATGAAATGGATTTATCATTTTGGCGTAGATAACTTCGACGAAATGAGCAACGTGAATAAAAAGCTTAAAGAAAAGCTTAAAGCTGAGTGCGAAATTGTCGCCCCTGAAATCTCAGTTCGCCAACAAGCGAGCGACGGTACAATCAAATACGCATTAGTACTTGAAGGCGGACAAGAAGTTGAAGCTGTGTGGATCCCTGAAAAAGAGCGCGCAACATTGTGTGTATCTTCACAAGTAGGTTGTGCACTAGAATGTACTTTTTGCTCAACAGCACAACAAGGCTTTAACCGTAACTTAAAAGTATCAGAAATTATTGGCCAAGTTTGGCGAGTAGCCAAAGATATTGGCCTAGATGGCAACAGCGAAAAACGCCCTGTTACTAACGTAGTAATGATGGGTATGGGCGAGCCATTACTTAACGTTAAAAACGTAGTACCAGCAATGGAATTGATGATGGACGATTGGGGCTTTGGTTTATCTAAGCGCCGCGTAACATTAAGTACATCGGGCGTAGTACCTGCACTTGATTTATTAAAAGAGAAGATTGACGTAGCGCTTGCTATTTCACTTCATGCACCAGATAACGCACTGCGTGATATTTTGGTACCAATTAATAAAAAGTACCCTATTGAAGAGTTTTTAGCGGCATGTCGTCGATACATTGATGGCTCTAAAGCCAATAAAGACGTAACAATTGAATACGTAATGCTTAATGGCGTAAACGACAGTACCGACCAAGCACACGAACTTGTTAAAACGTTAAAAGGCACGCCATCTAAGGTAAACCTTATTCCGTTTAACCCGTTTCCAGGTAACGAATATACACGTTCAAGCAACAGCCGAATTGACCGTTTTTCTAAGGTTTTACAAGCTGCTGGCATTACATGTATTGTTCGCCGAACTCGAGGTGATGACATTGACGCAGCCTGTGGACAATTAGCCGGAGATGTCGTTGACCGTACAAAACGTATGGCAAAAAAGAAAATGCGCGACGATAACAAAATCTCAGTTAACATCCAACAAGCCTAATTTAGTTAAACTACCTAAAGCCCTCCTGTTAAATCGTTTATTATTAAATAATTGATGCAACATGAGGGCTTTTAGGTAATATAGGCAATATGGACAAAAATAAAGAGATAAGGTAATGCGATCTATACTTGCTATAACACTATCGGCACTGGCTTTAAGTGGCTGTGTTACCGAAAGTAGTTATAACGGCAGTAATAAGCCCGTTGTCAAAAATAAAATCAATAACGCCGGGGCAGCACGCACGCGAATAGCTTTAGCCTTACAGTACCTAAAAACAGGTAATAATTCACAAGCAAAATACAACCTAGAACGCGCAGCTGAATTCGCTCCCAACTTACCTGAAGTTCATTACTCTATGGCGTATTATTACCAGCAAGTAGGTGAAAACCCATTAGCCGACAGAGCCTATCAAAAAGCACTAGATATAAAACCAGATGACCCTAATACACTTAACAACTACGGTGTATTTTTGTGTGGCATTGATGAATACGACCGCGCCACCGACCAATTTTTAAAAGCCATTGAAATTCCAACATATATCCGTGTTGCCGAAAGCTACGAAAATCTAGCGTTATGCGCTATTGAATTTGACGATTTTGAAAACGCAGAAACTTACTTCAAGCAAGCGCTTAATCACAGCTCTCAACGAACCTCAACTCTTATAAGTTTAGCGGCTTTGTTTTATGCAAAAAGTGATTTATACAAAGCAAACGACATTCTTAAAAAACACGACGACACAGGTCGAGTATCGTCGCGTGCTTTGATGCTTAGCTATTTAGTAAAAAATCGTATGGGCCGAATAGAGGAAGCCGAAAAGGTAGCAAGCACCCTTTTACAAACCTACTCTACTAGTAACGAAGCGTATGCAATCAGAGAGCAACGAACACGTTTTAACGAATTTGAAATGCTGCGTGAAAAATACCGTAAAGCCAAACTAAATGAGCTAAAAGCTGATGCAGATAGCACATATATAAGTGCAAAACCAAAAATAAAAATAGTCAGAAAAAAAGCACCTACTCAAGATGACACAAAAAGCCTGATCATTAAACAACCAGCGCAAGTTAGATCTGTAGAGCCTGAGCAAAACACGCAAGACGCGAATCCAGTCATAGCAAGAAATGATTCAAGCATAAGCGCTGAAAACACTGTTGCTGAAGTTTCAGCAACACCAAAAATGGCTTCAAAAAAAGCCACAACTAAAACGGCAGTAACAGCAATTGCTGAACAGCCAGAACAAGCTGAAATAAAGCAAGTTACACCTACGGGGCCATCAACAGATACATCTGCGGTATTACTTGCTTTAACAACTGAACCCAAAGCACCAAATAGACCTGAGACAGTTATTGAAAAGCCCGCCACTAAGCCTAGTACAGCACCTGCAACAGTGGCAGCTAAAGTAGCATCAGCACCACCAAAAGAAGAGGTGAAAATTATTTCTTTTGGGGCGCCTAAAACGGCTAACTTTAATTCACCTCAAACAAATCAGCCAGCAGTCACGGCAAATACTACCGTTGCCAATAACGAATCAAATGTTGTTTTTTACGAAGCCACTAAAAACGAAGATATTTTTGAAACGAGTGATTACCAAAGCGGTAATGATGTTACATTTACAAACTTAGCGTCAAATAAGCAAACCGCATTACCGATGTTAAACCCTAAAGTGGCAGCATTACGTGTGCCTTTTCATATTATTGAGTTTGGTGAAAACCTATTTAGCATTTCGGTGCGATACAATGTTAAACTACAAAAACTCCTGCAATGGAATGGATTAAAAGAGTCGGATCGGGTAATGAATGGCAGCAAAATTTACTTAAACGATCCTAATATTTATTACGAAATTAAATCTGGCGACTCCCTTTACGATATTGCTACCCAGAAGCAAGTATTAATTGATGAATTAATGCGATGGAATAAATTAAGTCCTGATATAGAGCTAAAACCAGGACATAGACTTTTACTAGTGGATCCAGACTCATACTTATTATGAATGAAGAAAAAACGCAGAGCGAACAGCCTACCGTAGGCCAAATTCTAAAAGCACACAGAGAGCAAGCCAAGGTAAGCATTGAAGCCATTGCTAAACCGCTAAAGCTCTCTGAATTTCAAATTAAACACCTTGAAAACGATGAGTTTCAAGCGTTAGGACCTATTACCTTTGTAAAAGGGTACATAAAAAACTATTGCCGCGAATTAAAGGTAGATAGCACACCAATATTAGCCATGTTGCCAGCGCCACCAGAGCCAGCAAAACCAGCTAACATGCAAAGCTTTTCTCGTCGTACAGAAAAAGAAGCCAGCGATAGCCGTTTAATGTTAGTGACCTACATTATATTGGCCATCGTTATTGGCTCGTCTGCATTATGGTTTTGGCAAAACGCTACCCCCATAGAAGAGCAAACCACAAATATAAATATTGGCAACACTATAATGAGTGAGCGCCAAGCAATTCAATCAACAAATATTGAACAGCAAAAATCGGCAAACGACGCTGAGGAGTTACGTCAAGAGTCTATTGAGCAAAGTACAGACTTAACAAATGACGAAATAACACAAACACTTGACGAACAAACCCTAGAGTCAGATACGGGTAAGGCCAACATCAGCACAATAGAAATGCTATTCAATGACGAAAGTTGGGTCGAAATACACGACGGCGAAGGGGAAAAAATAGCCTTTGGCGTTAAAAAAGCAGGTTACAGAATGACTGTTTCTGGCACACCTCCTTTTGCTGTTGTGCTTGGTAAGCACAATGTAGTTAACATTACTTTAAACGGTGAGCCAGTGGATATCTCGGCTTTTCCTAAAAACCGTTTAGCCAAATTTACCTTACCATTAGCAGAGTAGTCGCTATGTTTTCAGAATCTCCTATCAAACGCAGAAAATCCACCCGTATTAATGTAGGCAATGTGCCTATTGGCGACGGCGCACCTATTGCAGTGCAATCGATGACCAACACCGACACCATGGATGTGGATGCAACCGTTGCACAAATACAAGCAATTCAAGACGCAGGAGCCGATATAGTTCGTGTGTCAGTACCGACTATGGACGCAGCAGAAGCGTTTAAAAGTATAAAAGAGCAAGTCAGTATTCCCCTTGTTGCCGATATTCACTTTGATTACCGCATAGCCTTAAAAGTGGCAAAATATGGCGTAGATTGTTTGCGCATAAACCCAGGTAATATAGGCAGCGAAGAGCGTATTAGAGCCGTTGTTGATTCAGCTCGCGAACATAACATTCCAATTCGTATTGGTGTAAACGGTGGCTCGTTAGAGCGTGACTTGCAAGAAAAATATGGCGAGCCAACACCCGAGGCATTACTCGAATCAGCAATGCGCCATGTAGATATATTACGCCGTCTTGATTTTGATCAGTTTAAAATATCGGTAAAAGCGTCAGACGTATTTTTAGCTGTAGGCGCATATCGTTTGCTTGCTAAAGAAATAGAACAACCTCTACATTTAGGGATCACCGAAGCTGGCGGCATGCGCTCTGGCTCGGTTAAATCGGCCGTTGGTTTAGGTATGCTACTTGCCGAAGGCATAGGCGATACGCTACGTGTATCACTCGCCGCCGACCCGGTACAAGAGATCAAAGTAGGCTTTGATATTTTAAAATCGCTGCGCATACGCTCACGCGGTATTAACTTTATTGCCTGCCCAAGCTGCTCACGCCAAGAGTTTGATGTAGTGAGCACCATGAACCAATTAGAAGAACGCCTTGAAGATATCATTGAGCCTGTTTCTGTTTCAGTTATTGGTTGTGTAGTAAACGGCCCAGGCGAAGCCCTTGTTAGTGATATTGGCCTTGCCGGTGCAAACCGTCGCTCAGGTTTATACATTAATGGCGAACGCCAAAAAGCACGTATAGATAACAACAACATTGTTGAGCAACTAGAGGGCTACGTTCGCGATTTCATCGATAAAAAGCAAAGCCAAACCCCTATCGATGTAAAAATAGTCGAATAAATAACGTATTAACCGCCAAGCACTCGTGTTTGGCGTTGACCTTTATAATAGATTTACCCAAGCATTCACAAAATACAGAGTTCAGCGCTTCATCGGGCTTTATATCAAAGTATTACTTTTAATAATGGTAATTTCTTTTAATTCCAACGACGCTCGCATCTTGAGGTCGTTTGGGTATATAATATTGGGTCAATTTTTAGCATTCTTGTTGTGTAAGCATTTTTTTATTACACATAAACAGTATTTAGGATTTATCAGTGGCAAAACAAATTCAGGCAGTTCGCGGTATGAACGATTGTCTGCCGGGCGACACGCAAGTTTGGCAGAAAGTAGAAAACATTTTACGCGAGACAGTAGCTTCGTTCGGTTATCAAGAAATTCGTTTTCCTATTGTAGAATCAACCGATCTATTTAAACGCTCTATTGGTGAAGTGACCGATATAGTAGAAAAAGAAATGTACACGTTTGCCGATCGCAATGGTGATTTACTAACTCTTCGCCCAGAAGGCACCGCAGTGTGTGTTCGTGCTGGTAACGAAAACGGCTTATTGTATAACCAAGAGCAACGTCTTTGGTACATGGGCCCTATGTTTCGTCATGAGCGCCCGCAAAAAGGCCGTTACCGTCAATTTCACCAATTTGGTTTAGAAACCTTTGGCATTGCCACAGCCGACATTGATGCAGAAGTTATTTTACTAACAGCACAGCTTTGGGAAGCGTTTGGCATTACCGAGCATGTGCGATTAGAGCTTAACTCATTGGGTTCTAATGAAGCTCGTGCACAATACCGCGATGCGCTTGTTGCCTACCTTGAACAACATACCGACGTGCTTGATGAAGACTCAAAACGCCGCATGTATTCAAATCCATTACGTGTGCTAGATAGCAAAAATCCAGACGTACAGGCAATATTAGTTGATGCACCTAAACTGTCAGAGCATTTAGATGCTGAATCAAAAGAACATTTTGAAAATTTATGTGAACGTTTAGACGCAGCTGGCGTCTCATACACGGTTAACGAAAAATTAGTGCGCGGTTTAGACTATTACAACCGCACAGTATTTGAATGGGTAACCGACAGCCTTGGCGCGCAAGGTACTGTGTGTGCTGGCGGACGCTACGATGGCTTAGTTGAGCAACTTGGTGGAAAAGCAACCCCAGCAGTTGGCTTTGCAATGGGCCTAGAGCGCTTAGTGTTGTTACTCCAAGCACTTGAATGTGTTGGTGACATTCGCCGTAATGCTGATGTATATTTAGCGGCCATGGGCGACAAAGCAAGTATTCAAGCCCCGATTATTGCGTCTGAACTACGCCGTGATGTGGCTGGCCTTCGTGTGATGGTTCACGCGGGTGGCGGAAACTTTAAAAAACAATTAAAACGTGCCGATAAAAGCGATGCACTTGTTGCCGTAATTATTGGTGAAGATGAATTAGAACAAGGCGTGGTGACCATAAAGTATTTACGTGATCGTAAAGAACAAGTCACATTAGAATTAGAACAAGCTAAAGCGCTACTAGCTGAGCTTATAAACGGCTAAGCAGATATTAGAGGTAATCATGGATATACATTCAACAGAAGAAGAACAAGCAGAAGCCATTAAACGCTTTTTCCGTGAAAACGGTCTTTCACTGGCACTCGGTGTAATTGTAGGTTTAGGTGGCTTATACGGTTGGAAAGCCTACAACCAAAACCAAATTACAACCGCTGAGCAAGCGTCAGATTCTTACACTAAATTAGTAGAAGGCGATGATGTTTTATCATCAGCTGATGCTTTTATCAGTGAAAATAAAGACACAAACTATGCAGCCCTTGCGGCGTTTGTAGCAGCTAAAGACGCGGTAGAAGCGCAAAAGTTAGATGTTGCTAGCGAAAAGTTAAGCTGGATTGTATCAAACGTTGAAAATGCAGAATTAAAAGCGATTGCTATTACACGTTTAGCGCGTATACAAATTGCACAAACTAATTTTGACGATGCGTTAAACACACTAAATGCACCATTACCTGAAGCGTTTAATGCAAACGTTGCAGAGCTTAAAGGCGATATTTATGCTCAGCAAGGTAATAAAGAGCAAGCGCGCACCGCCTATCAGGCTGCGGTAGATGCAGGTGGGTTAACAGGCAACCCACTTTTACAAGTTAAGTTAGATGACCTAGCAGTAACTAGCCCAGCGGCATAAGGTTTTAGGTATGAAAAAATTAACGACCGCAACCCTTGCCCTATGTATGGCAACGCTAATGGGTTGTTCATCAAGTGATGAAGAAGACGAACTAGTCCTTCCCGAAATCGCCAATCAGTTTGAAACTGATGTGGTTTGGCAAGAGTCTGTAGGTAGCGGCGTAGAGCATTATTTTTCTCGCTTAACTCCTGCTGTATACAAAGACACTGTTTATGTTGCAAACCGCGAAGGTCAAGTAGAAGCATTGTCGCTTACTAACGGCGATGTACAGTGGGAGACCGACGTACGTCAAGACACCTCATTTTGGCCTTGGAGCGACGACGGTACAGCAAAATTATCAGGCGGTATATTACAAGCTTATGGTAAACTGTATATTGGTTCTGAACACGGCTTTGTAGTGGCACTTGATCGCGAAACTGGCGAAGAAGTATGGCGCAAAAACGTACCCGGTGAGTCACTTTCAAAAGCAGCAGCCGGCGACGGCCTTATATTTGTAAACCTAGGCTCAGGTAAATTATTAGCACTTCACCCTGATACAGGTGAAGAGCGTTGGAGCTTTGAACAAGAAGTGCCAGCACTTACATTACGCGGACAAAGTGCACCTACGGTTGCAAACGGTGGCGTTTTAGTTGGCCTAGAAACAGGTAAATTAAGCGTTTTAATTTCAGAAAGTGGTTACTCAGCTTGGAGCGCAGAAATTGCAGCTGCAAAAGGTGCTTCAGAATTTGAACGCCTGGTTGACGTAGACACGCAGCCACTCATTAGCGGCCCGTACGCCTATGCAATTGCATACAACGGTAACCTAGCAGCAGTTGATATTCGCTCTGGTAATGTGGTTTGGAAACGTGAATACAGCAGCTACCGCGAAATTTCGATGGATGCACAAAGTATTTATGTAGTAGACAGCAACGGCGTTGTTTATGCATTAGATAAAAATTCAGGTATTGAACGTTGGAGCCAACCCGCACTTCGTGGCTGGTACTTAACAGGTCCTGCTGTTACAGGTAACTATTTAGCCCTAGGTGACCAAGAAGGTAACCTACACTGGCTAAACAAGGAAACTGGCGAGTTAGTAGCGCGTGAAGACTTTGATAGCTCAGGCTTCTTTGTTGAACCTGTTGTTGCCAACGACAAACTGATATTATACACCCGTGACGGTGAAGTAAGTGCGGTAACAATACCAAACTAACTTACTAATAGTCATATGGTTTTTATAAGGCTTCGCTCTGCGAAGCCTTTTGTTGTTTTTTTAAGAGGTAGTTTATGCTTCCCGTGATCGCTCTAGTTGGGCGACCCAATGTGGGCAAATCCACATTATTTAACCGTTTAACACGTACTCGTGATGCACTCGTAGCCGATTTTCCAGGTTTAACACGAGATAGAAAATATGGCCAAGCTAGTTACGATGGCTATGAATTTATCGTGGTAGACACGGGCGGTATTGATGGCACTGAAGAAGGCATCGAGATCGAAATGGCTGACCAATCGCTACTTGCAATTGAAGAAGCCGACATCGTACTGTTTTTAGTTGATGCCCGCGTAGGCATGACCGTTGCCGACCAAGCTATTGCTAATCATCTTCGCAAGCAAGACAAAAAATGTTTTGTTGTTGCCAATAAAACTGACGGTATTGATGCTGACTCAAATTGTGCTGAATTTTACCAGTTATCACTGGGTGAGATTCATCACATTGCGGCAGCTCATGGTCGCGGTATTACGCTTTTACTTGAGCACACACTTCAGCCTATTATTGCCGAACTCGCAGCACAAGATGAAGACGTAGCCGATAATGATGAAGAGCTCATTGAGCTTTACGAAGAAGGTGAAGGCGACGATACTGACCACCAAGCATTTGCAGATAAACCAGTAAAGCTTGCTATTATTGGTCGACCTAACGTCGGTAAGTCTACACTTACAAACCGTATACTTGGTGAAGAACGTGTGATTGTTTACGATATGCCTGGTACAACACGCGACTCTATTTATATCCCTATGACACGTAACGAAAAAGAGTATGTGTTAATCGATACAGCAGGTGTTCGTAAACGTAAAAAAGTAAGCGACGTAGTAGAAAAGTTCTCAGTGATTAAAACACTACAAGCAATCGAAGATTGTAACGTGGTTTTACTTGTTGTGGATGCGCGCGATGGTATTTCTGATCAAGACTTAAGCTTATTAGGTTTTGCGCTTAACTCAGGTCGTTCGCTGGTTATTGCCGTTAATAAATGGGATGGCCTTGACGACTACGTTAAAGATCGTATTAAAACAGAGCTTGACCGTCGTTTAGGTTTTATTGACTTTGCACGCTTGCACTTTATATCTGCACTGCATGGTACAGGTGTTGGTCATTTATTTGAGTCGGTGGATGAAGCGTACGAGTCGGCTACTAAGCGTATTAGCACCGCAATGCTTCGCCGTATTATGGACATGGCACAAGCCGATCACCAGCCGCCACTTGTTCGTGGTCGTCGTGTTAAGCTTAAATATGCGCATGCCGGTGGTTATAACCCGCCACGTATTGTAATTCATGGTAACCAAGTTCACGATTTACCAGATAGCTACAAACGCTACCTGATGAACTATTACCGTAAAGCACTGAAAATTATGGGCACCCCAATCAAAATTGAATTTAGAGAAGGTGATAACCCATTTGCAGGGCGTACTAATAAAGTAACGCTTTCGCAAAAACGTAAAATACGTGCATTTGCTAAAGAAAACCGTAATAAATAAACTGCATAAGCGTTAATTTATTACAAAAAAACGGCGTACTTTTTAGTACGCCGTTTTTTATTACTGAAAATTAAGTAATGCTAATTGCACCAGCCGTTCAACTGTCGTGTCTTGAACATTTTTAGGCGCTCTGGGGTAATACTTTGATTTTGGCGGCTTAATAGTTATAAACCCATGATTGGTTGCCATTTCGTGGGCTAACAGCTTTCGCTCTCGGGGGGTCAAATGGTTTTCGTGTATTTTTGCCAGCTCGCCGCTATCAAGCCATATGCCTGCACAACCTGGGCATTCGTCTATTTCAACCACTTTGAGTGGCGAAAAATACCGGCGCATCATCAAAATACTTGGGCATTTAGGGCAATTTACTCGCGATGAGACTTCGCCCTCACCTTCGGTATAATTATTCAAATACTTAAGTAAAACCTGACCATGCTTTAACTCCGGCGAACTAAACTTAAAAATTTGGCTGTTATCAAAAAATACGCCGCCTTGCGCTGACGTAAAAACAGTAATTCCGCCAACAAGTAAAGGTTCAAGTGGCGTATTACTACGAGGACAATACATTTAAAATTCCTTTTTATTTATTTTCTTTTACTCAAGTGCTTTATGAATAAGCCCAACAAGCGGCCCGGGCAATGTAATATTACCTGCAAGTACAAACTCATGGGCTTCATCTGACATTTTTTGCCATGTACGGCGAATAATCCCAATCCATTTTTCTTCATTGTAATCTGGTTTTGCATTGGCAAACCCAAGCATATAATGTTCAATAAATACAAGGCTTGCTACATCTTCAACTAATTGGCTGTCTGGGTTATGTTTAATATTTTTTTTAGCGACCGCATCGTACACTCGGTTTTGCTCAGCTTCACCGTAACCAGCTTGCTTCATGAGCGCAACCACGCTGCTAGCATGAAATATATAAAGTGCACTGCGCCACTGATGATAGCCCTGTTTGTTCATTTCAAAATCACTACGTGGCGACTTCCAACGCTGAATATGCTGTGCACGCACTGCAATTTGCATGAGTTCATCGGCATCTGGTTTAAAACGAGTTAACATTTCGCTCATGCGCAAGGCGTATAAACTTTCTTTAGGAAAGCTTTGTCCATTGTGCTGCTCAGTATTAGGGTCTTGGTCGTTTGCTTCATCAATTAAGGTAATTACTTTATTAAACATGACAATCATTTTTTATAATAAGTTTTAGTCATTCTAAACGCTGATAAAACAATAAACTAGTACGCCAATCAGTTACGCAGTGAAATTTGTTCAATCAAAATATAAAACCAATAAATATGGGCTGTAAAAGTAAGCGCATTGATTAAATTAACTTGGTACTATATTGAGCACAAATTAAAATAAAAAAGCGCGATTAATAACAACTAACTCGCCAATAACGGATGATTATGTTTAAAAAACGTATTTTAGCTATGTGCTTAGCAGCCATATCGCTTCCAAGCCTTGCCGACAGCAACAGCGATTTAAAAAGCATTATTGATAATCACTGGCAAAACGCCAAAGTTGAAAAAATATTTTTTCGTACCGATCCAGACGGTTGGAAACCAAACGGCACATTGCCAAATTGGAGCGAGCAAGCCATTGCTAAGCGCCAAGCCTACAACAACAGCGTTCTAAAGAGCTTAGCCAGCATAGACCCAAAAACGCTCAACACCGAGCAACTAATGAACTACCGCTTATTTAAATATGAGCGAGAAACCGAGCAACAAAGCTACCTTTATCAAGATAAGTATTTTCCGGTTAATTTTTTAAGTGGCTGGCATACTTACTTTGCAGAAGCGCCAGCTAATATGGCTTTTTTAACAGCTGATGATTACAACGCATTTTTAATCAGCCTTGCCGACTACCCACGCTTTAATCAGCAAAATATTGATTTAATGAAACAGGGTATAAAATCAGGCTTTACCCATTATTGTAAAACCTTTGAAAATTACGGCCAAAGCATTAGCGCGCATATAGTTAAAAACTCTGAAAACAGTGCCCTTTATGAGCCCTTTACGCGTATTCCTAATACATTTACCGCACAGCAAAAGGCAGATTATCAAGCCAAGGCTAAAGCGATAATTGCCAAAAGCGTATTACCCGCATACGAACATTTCTACGATTTTTTTAAAAATGATTACATGCCTAACTGCAGAGCAGAGCCTGGTATAGCAAGCATAAAAGGCGGGCTTGATTACTACCAATACACTGTTAATTACTACACCACAACAAACGCGACACCTAAACAAATACACGAACTAGGCCTTAAAGAAGTCGCACGTATTAAAGCGCAAATGCAAAGCATCATTGATGAAGTAGAATTTGATGGCACATACAGCGATTTTTTAGAATTTTTAGCAACCGATGCGCAATTTTACGCAAAAGACGCGCAGGACCTACTTGAAAAAACCGCTTTTATTACGCAAAAAATGTATGGCAAACTCCCCACTTACTTTGGCCATTTACCGCGTAACACCTTTACTATAAAAGGCTCAGCGAGTCGTGGTGCGTTTTATATGCCACCGCCTGATAACCGCTCTCCTGGCACTTACTTTTTAGCCTCAACGCCTAAACTGCAGCCTTTATATAATTTAGAAGCACTCAGCCTGCATGAAGCCATACCAGGGCATCACTTACAAAATGCCATTGCTATGGAGCTGGATGTACCCGAATTTAGACGCACACTTAGCCACTCTGCTTTTGGGGAAGGTTGGGCGCTATACACAGAGCGCTTAGGTAAAGAAGCTGGCTTTTACCAAAGCCCATACAGTGACTTTGGCCGCTTAGGTTACGAAATGTGGCGTGCTGTGCGTTTGGTGGTTGATACCGGTATTCATGCGTTTGGTTGGAGCCGTCAAAAAGCAATTGACTACTTAGCCAGTCACACGGCTTTACCACAAAGCGCCGTGGAAGATCAGATTGATCGTTATATTTCATGGCCAGGCCAAGCGCTCTCTTACAAAATGGGCGAAATAAAAATACGCGAACTGCGCGCAAAAGCCGAAAAAGAACTCGGCGCTCAATTTGATATACGCAGCTTTCACGACACCGTTATTGGCCAAGGCTCTCTGCCTATGGCAGTACTAGAAGACGTTATAAACGATTGGATAGCAGAGCAAAAAGGATAATTTAACCCTACTTCAATAAAATCAGAGGCGGTAACTTTACCGCCTTTTTCTAACTTAGAGTCTTGCACTCATTTTTAAATTTAGTCGATTAAACACGATTAATTAATCCTCAACTACTTTTGCTTCGTAGATTTGATCATCATAAAAACCAGAGCAAAAGTATGAGCAAACGCATTTTATATTGGCTACAAAACGATTTACGCCTAAACGACAACCCCATTTTTAGTAAACTTGCACAACAACAATGCGCGCTAGACGCCGTGTTTGTAATTAACCCTAACTGGTTTAAAAACACAAATTATCAGCAAAAGCAGTATGGTGAAAACAAGTACACCTTTTTAATGCAAAGCCTTTATGAGTTACAGCAAGCATTAATTGCTCGTGGGCAAACCTTGCATGTGCTAGAAGGTGAACCGGTGAGCGTTTTAAAACAACGTATCAAAGAGCAACACATTGATGAAGTGGTTTACAGTGAGCAATTTGGTGTGTACGAACAACGCGAAATTAATTTATTAAAAGCTCATTGCCCTGAAGTTCAATTTACCAGTACCCTGCAGGATACCTTGTACCAACAAAACGAACTGCCTTTTAATTTAAACGATTTACCTAAAAGTTTTACCCCGTTTAAAAAGAAGGTTGAAGCAGCCAGTGTTCCAATTACACTCTCGCATATTACAACCGAGCTACTGCCTAAACCTATTACGCTGTGCGCTAAAAACCCAATTGAGTTGCCAAAAGCAATAAACACCTCAATGCATGGTGGCCTAACAAGCGCACAAAAACACTGTGAACAATACTTTTCAGGCGAATTACCTAGCACTTACAAAATAACTCGTAACGCGCTTGATGGCTTTGACAACACCACTAAATTTAGCCCATGGCTTGCTTTTGGGTGTATTAGCGCAAAACAAGTATACAATGCTGTTGAACAATACGAACAAACATACACCGCTAACGATTCAACCTACTGGATTAAGTTTGAACTACTATGGCGTGAATACTTTAAATGGCATGCACTAAACGTACAAAGCAGCTTGTTTAGTTTTAAAGGGCAAAAGCAAACTAAGCCGCTCACTACGTTTATGCCAAACCGTTTTGCTGCTTGGTGCCAAGGCACAACCCCATACCCGTTAGTTAATGCCATTATGAAAGAACTCAATGCAACCGGGTTTATAACAAACCGCTCCAGGCAAATTGTGGCAAGCTGCTTAGTTAACGAGCTTGGCCTTGATTGGCGTTACGGCGCAGCTTATTTTGAGCAGCAGCTAATTGATCACGATGTAGCAGCCAACTGGGGAAATTGGCAGTACATAGCAGGAGTTGGCGTTGACCCACGTGGCGGACGCCACTTTAATATACAAAAGCAAACTGCACAGTTTGATCCAAACGGTACCTACACCAATAAATGGCAAGGCAATCAACATTCAGCTGCACAGCTTGATCACTTAAACGAGGTAGATTGGCCTGTATAGGTTAATGATTTAAAACCCCGAAAAGTTGCGCCATGCCTATATTAATGGCATAGCCACCCAAGGTTAAAAATAAAAACAAACAGCCTGCTAACAACAGGGGCTGTATGCCTGCTTGGCGAATAGCCCCCACTTGCGTCCGAAGCCCCAGCGCCACCATGGCAATGGTAAGTAATATATTGTCAAACCATATAATAGCGTTTGTAGTATCTTGCGGAATAACCGATAACGAATGCACGCCACTTGCTACTATAAATAACACTGCAAACCAAGGAATCGTAATTCCCGAAATTTGCTTACCACAATGGCCATTATTGTTAACCTTGACGTGCTTTTTACTTTGCCAAAACGATAAGCCCACTAAAAATGGTGCAAGCATCATTACGCGTAGCATTTTTTCAATCACGGCGGTGTCGGCCGCATTGGCGCTTACGGCTGTGCCCGCTGCAACCACTTGCGCGACTTCGTGAATGGTTGACCCCACAAAAATACCGTACGCATGTTCACTCAGCCCCATAAACTCAAACAGTATTGGGTAGGCAAACATACTTAACGTGCCAAACACCACCACCGTTGCCACCGCTACTGATACCTTATGCGCCTGCGCTTTTATAACTGACTCGGTTGCCATTACCGCTGCGGCGCCACAAATAGAACTACCCGCACCAATTAGTATGGTTGTATGTTCATCAAGCTTAAAAACACGCTTACCTAGCTGCACTGCCAAAATAAATGTACCTAACAGCATAACCACATCGGTTAATAGGCCATGCCAACCAACGCCCGCTACTTGCGAAAAAGTAACTCTAAACCCAAATAAAACAATGCCTGCTTTGAGTAATATACTTTTAGCGTAATCAACACCTACATCGGTACGCGTAGCTATGCGCGAAAACACACTGTTGCCCACAATAATGCCAAGCACAATACCAATAGTGAGTGAGCTAAATTGCGCACTTTGCATTATGGGTAAGTTACTTAATGCAACAGATGCCCCCGCTAAAATAACCACCAGCAGTATACCTAACCACCAGCGCGTATCGCCGTATTGCTTAGTATTAATACCCAAAGGCTGAAACCCATTTTTAATAGCGCTAAGCATTCTACTTCCTCAATTAAACCATGTTGATGTGTTGACTTAATTGTAAGAAACCTCAAAATATAACTCCAATATATTAAAATCATGATTCAATAACTTAAAGTTATGAAATTTGAGAGGCATAATGAACTTACATGCGCTTAGGGTGTTTTATACGGTGGCTAAAGTAGGTAGCTTTTCAAGCGCAGCCGAGGCACTTTTTATAAGCCAGCCCGCTGTTTCTAAAGCGCTAAAAGAGCTAGAGCATCAGTTAAATATTCAACTTATTGAACGTGCATCTAAAGGTAAAAAGCTCACCTTAAGCGAAGGCGGCCAAGCCTTGTATGATCACGCCCGCAGTATTTTTGCTATCGAAAAAGCCGCCCTTGACGATATTAAATCGCGCACAGGGCTTAAGCGTGGCACGCTCGTTATTGGCACCAGCACCACCATTGCCAGTTATTGGCTACCGCCTTATTTAGCTAAATTTTGCGCCCAATACCCACATATAAAAGTAGAAGTACAAGTGGCTAATACCGCGCAAATTGAACACGCATTGCTAGAGTGCACTATCGATTTAGCACTGGTTGAGGGCACCCCGACCGAATCACATATCATAAGTAAGCACTGGCAAAACGATTTAATGAGTGTTGTTATACCGAGCAACTTTAAGCCTACTAAAGACTTAAACGCATGGTTAAACGAGCAGTTTTGGCTACTGCGCGAGCCGGGCTCTGGCACGTTAGAAATGTCGGTTAAGTTATTAGCAGAGCATGGCGTACAAGCTGACCGCAGTATGCAATTAGGCAGCAACGAAGCCATAGCAAGGGCTGTTGCTCAAGGTATGGGGGTCGCTTTATTGCCAAATGTAGTCACAGAAGATTTAGTGCAGCTAGGCAAATTAACACGCCTGAGCCAAAAAAATAACGAGCAACTCTCTCGGCCACTTTATCAACTGCATTATAAAGACAGACCGTCTTCGCATGCCGCGCAAGCATTCGAGAAAAGCCTGTTTAGTGAATAGTACTCACAATGTGAGAATTAAGGCACTATTAGCAAATTGAGATAAAGTTCAATATGTTAAGTCGAAATTTGAGCTCTTTAGTTTTTCTCGTGCCTGTTAGCTGAGCTAAAACTCTCTTGCGTTAGGTAGCACACCTTTCATGCTTAACTATTAAATTAAAATAGTTTTTAAACATGTGTTCGGAACTAATATCCCTAAAATCCACATCAAAATAGTAGCCGTCTTCTAGAATTTCTAAACTCTCTAAGTCATTACAAATTAGTTCAAGAATCAAGTTTTTATATTTTGGGGCTATACTTTCGATTTCATTCAAAGTGAGCCCTTCAGCATCAAAGTTTAAAACAACTCTTAAACTGGTACCTGAATAACCATGCCTTACAAAACTAATTCGGCTATCAATGGATGAAAAAAAAGTGCTGAAGTGATTTTTATCTTCCTCGTATTCCCATTGAGAAGCATCTCCCAAAATTAAAATAAAAATAGCACCAAAAATAGCTGCAGCTACATATAGTTTGTTGGCATTAACCAAGAACCACAATTGAATTTTTTCAGAGCTCATTAACTTCATAAGTCACTTCACTTTTAAATAAAAGACTAAAATGAGTCGGATAAAATAAGCGATTAATGAACAAAGCCAATGCCTTGCTTATTTACATATTTGGTCAATATAACCAAACTCAAGAAAAGTACCTTGGTGCCACACCAATACCTATAAGTAAAATAATTAATATAACCCAATACCTTTTTGAACCATCTAAATTTTCACCACATACAGGGCACGTTGATGATGTTATTGGCGTACCATCAATATTTATTGTTTTAACAACTGGGGAGGTAATCCCTGATTTACACTTTTTACACTTCATAAATATCCCTATTAATTTTAAATAAAATTACTGGTTGATGTTCGCATAACGCGTATCAAACCGACGCTAAATATCTGCCTATGGTTAGCAACAAATCAAAAAAGCCAAGCTTCATAGCCCCTAACTGAATGGCTATAACATAAGGATAGACCTTACAAGCCTTGCGTTAAATCTTCTGCTAATGTTCCGGTTGGCTTTTCAATTACGCGAACTAACTCTTTACCATCGTCTTTTACTATAAACGTAGGCGTGTACTGCAAGTCGTATGCCTCAGCTATTCCGGCATCATCGCGTTTGTTGTAACCCACTGCCACGTAGTCAATACTTGCAAGCTCTACCTTTGATTCTTCAAGTAACTTAATCAGCTTAGGCACTTCGCGATGGCTGTCGTGGCACCAAGTACCAAATAATACAATTAGCTCCTTACCTTCTAGCTTTTGCATTAAGGCAATATCTTGTTCGGTTGGCGTAAATGCGTTGTATTGTTCGTTAAATTTATCGTAGTCGCTTAATAGTGCTTGTGTACTTATCTCACCCGAAAATGGCGCAACATCATCCGCACATGCTGCCAGTGGTAAGCTTAACGCACACAATAAAATTAATTTTTTTAACATAAAGTTACTTTATAAAGAAGAGTTTAAACAACTATACCCAATGTTTAGTATTGAGTGAATAAAGAGTTCATATCGTAAAATTTTATTTCCAATAAACTTGTCTAAAATTTAAAGAAAATATTCACTCTGCCTAAACAGTAAAAAACATAAGTCGATCTTAAACTAGGGTCTGTTGATCTTTGTGGATTAAATTTTGTTCAAACTAGGGGCTATTTAATAGCGGCGCGAGGTTTGTAACCTAGTGTGCTTGATAACGGCTCCTAATTTATTTTACTGGCTTACATGCATGTAATAATAAATAAAAACCGAGTAAACTTCCGCGTCCTGCTCACGCCCCCACCTAAACCCATGAAGGCAAATAAGCGTAAATAGCCCCTACGAGCCCCATTGGACAGCGCCTGTTTGGCAATAAAGCGACGTTATCGCCAATTTATGGAGAATAAACTAAATTGGCTTTGCCTTACCTAAATACCAAACAAACTGGTGTAAATTCAATCTTGAAAACTCAACAGACCTTAATAGTTAACTGAAGCTCCGGTTAGTTAAGATCGCTTTTGATCAAACTACTCAATAATTATACGATTTCGTACAATAGTCATAATTCTGTAATGTTGATGGTGGATAATTTCTATTCGATAAACTGATACTGTTGTAAGAAGACGAAGTAAAATGACCACACCTCTAGTGCAACTAACATTTGCACTGCAATCACTTGATGACCCGATGTCTGCGGCAATGAGCCACACCATGGAATACGAAAACCTTTCGGTACAAGCTAATGCGCTTCATGCAATCACGCTGCAATGCGATTTACCCGATGCGGTACATGAAGGCGATGTTATTTCGCTTAGCGCAACACATCCAAGTGCCCGTGGTGCTCAGTACTTTACTGAAAACATTATTACGCAAGCTGATTTAGAGCGTGGTTACGTTAACCTTACTTTAAACAAAATCACCCACAGTCAATGTTTTGTAATGCAGCTAATGTTGCATGGAAAATACGCTACCTTAAAAAATAGCCTTCAGTTTGATATGAATATTAACGCCTTTGAGGGAGGCTATAACGCGCCACTCATCAATATCGAGCAATCAAAACCACAAGGGTTGCGCCGATATTTTGCAGGGGTAGGATCAACCTTTTTATCGTTATTTTAAAACGGTTTGATCGAGAAAGCTTAATCGGGAAAGCTTATTTTCCCCATCGTTACTCCCGCAATACCTTGTGAGCAGCCTTTAAAATGTTGTTTTTCACCTGCTAGGCATTCGTTTGCTAAAATGGCAAACAATACGGCTTCTTTTGCATCGGGATCGATTCCCAATACTTGAGTATTTTTAAATGCCTTAACCTCTGGGCAAAGAGTTAAAAGCTGTTCCATTAATAACGGGTTATGTATTCCGCCGCCACTGGCATATACCACACAGTTTCCCTTGTTTTTAGCGCACTCTTTTATTGCAGCACTTATTACATTAGCACTAAATGCATTGAGTGTTGCCATTACATCTTGATGAGTTAAATCCTGTGTATTGGAGAGTGCTTGAGCCGCTTTTAAATACGCTAAATTAAATACTTCTGGCCCAGTTGTTTTAGGCATACTTAAATTAAAAAAGTCATCCGTGCATAACGCATTTAGCAAAAGTGTATTCACCCTACCTGTTTTTGCTATCTTTCCACCATTGTCGAAATGCATCCCCTCAAAATATTTTTGTACGTAGGCATCCATTATTGTATTACCCGGGCCAATATCGGAGCTAAATACCGCGCTAGCATCACCGCACTTGGGTAAAAATGTTAAGTTAGCGATACCCCCCATATTAAGCAAAATACGGTTTTCAACAAGGCTTGAAAAAAACAAGTAATCGCCATAAACTGCAAGAGGTGCGCCTTCGCCCCCTGAGGCTATGTGCTTTTGCCTAAAATCGCCAATAGTTGTAATGCCGGTAGTAACGGCTATTTGGTCGCTATCGCCAATTTGTAATGTGCCATTAGTAAAGCTTTTATGATTATGTTGTGACTGTGGGCAGTGGTAAATTGTTTGCCCGTGACTGGCTATAACATCAATGCTTGCCGGATTTATCTGCCAAGTATGTAAGCACTTATTAACCATATCGCCATGTAATTTACCCACCCACGGGTGTAATAAGGTTACAAGTTCTAAATCGCACTCTCGTTTTGCAAATACCTGCTTTATTTTGCTTTTATACTCATTGTTATAGTCAACGGTAGTGAAATTTAGTATTTCAATATGCGTGTTTAAGCCTGCACCGCTTACCTTACATAAAGCGACATCGAGCCCATCTAACGAAGTACCACTCATTAAACCTATAATTAAACGGCTTGGTTTTTGGGCACTATTATAAAGGGCGGCTATGTGTGGATGCATAAAAGTATCTTAAACAGGTATCATATTTTGCTTATATTAGAGTACTTTAAAACAAAGTTATAGGCGTAAACGGTTAATCTTTGTGATTGTGCAATCTCTAATTGCTTGCTAACTTGCCCCGTATGCAACAGACACTTAATTAAAACAATGATCACCCTAAGAGATTTTAAACCGCACGATGCCCCGCATATTATTAAAACCTTAAACGATGGGCTGGTGACACGCTTTTTATCGTCTAAAATTCCATTTCCATACACTAAAGCTGATGCGGATTGGTGGATAAACCAAGGCTCAAAAAATGGTATAATTAAAGCCATAGTTGTTAATGGGCAATGTGCAGGTTGTATAGGTATCACCCCAGGAGAATTTGAATACAACCGCAGTGGCGAAATAGGCTATTGGCTTAATAGTCACTTTTGGGGGCAAGGAATAATAACACACGCTATTTCGCAAATTTGCGATGACGCGTTTAAAAGCTCAAATTTAAACCGTATTTTTGGTGCTGTATTTGCTGGCAATATTGGCACTATAAAGGCACTGACTAAATGTGGTTTTGAAGCCGAGGCCATACTTAAACAGGCCATTTATAAAGATGGCGTGTTTTACAATAGCCATATTTTTAGCAAACTAAAACAAAACAGCTAGCGCATAAATTGCTGCTTGAGATAGGTTTATTATTTAAAGCGCAGATTAAATTATCTTAGCAAAGCTTGAATTATCAGCCCCCCGCCCAAAACTCCTGTTATAAGGTACAAATTTGTACATATATAGACTACTTAGCGCGCATTATTGTTTATGCCAAACAGGTTATTAAACGCATACACATTCGTTAAGTGGGTTCATATTCAAAAGGAGATTTTATGTCTGCAACTAGTCGTCAACTTACTTTAGCATCACGCCCACATGGCGCCCCTACCGATGAAAATTTTGAACTTAAAACAGTAAACCTACCAGCGCTTAAAGATGGCGAAGTGCTGCTGCGCACTATTTACCTTTCACTTGACCCATACATGCGTGGCCGTATGAACGATGCAAAGTCGTATGCTGATCCGGTAAACGTGGGCGATGTAATGGTTGGCGCTACAGTGTGCCAAGTAGAAGAGTCTAAAAACGATAAATTTAGTGAAGGCGAATGGGTGCTTGCCTACACTGGTTGGCAAGACTACGCCATTACCAATGGCGAGGGCTTAATGCAATTAGGCAAAGAACCTGCAAATCCGTCTTATGCGCTTGGCATTATGGGTATGCCTGGCTTTACGGCTTACATGGGCTTACTTGACATTGGTGCGCCTAAAGAAGGCGAAACGGTAGTCGTCGCCGCCGCAACAGGGCCAGTGGGCGCAACCGTTGGTCAAATAGCTAAAATTAAAGGCTGTAAAGTAGTTGGCGTTGCTGGTGGCAGCGAAAAATGTGCCCATACCGTTGAAAAGCTAGGCTTTGATGCATGTATCGATCACAAAGCCGATGACTTTGCAGAGCAACTAGAAAAGGCCTGTGATAACGGCATAGACGTATATTACGAAAATGTGGGCGGTAAAGTATTCGACGCCGTATTACCCCTACTCAATACCGCAGCTCGTGTACCGCTGTGTGGTTTAGTATCGCAGTATAACGCAACAAGCTTACCAGAAGGGCCAGATCGCTTAGGTATGCTTATGGGGCAATTGCTTACTAAACGTATTAAAATGCAAGGCTTTATAATTTTTGACGACTACGGCCACCGCTACGACGAATTTGCACAAGACATGCAAAAATGGCTACGCGATGGCAAAGTACAATACCGCGAGCACATTGTAGAAGGTATTGAAAACACCATAAGCGCATTTAACGACATGCTTAGTGGTAAAAACTTTGGCAAAACCGTTGTTAAAATTAACGAGCCTCTTTAAATTTTACTAAGCGTTACTGCCTATGCAGTAACGCCAACAAGGACTGACATGATAAAACTACACCATTTAAATAAATCGCGTTCTAAACGTATTATTTGGCTTTTAGAAGAGCTAGATGTTGATTACGAAATTGTTGCCTACCAGCGCAATACAGAAACTTTTTTAGCGCCTGACGAACTAAAAAAAGTGCACCAATTAGGTAAGTCGCCTGTTATTGAAGACGATGGTTTGATTGTTACTGAATCTGGCGCCATCACCGATTACTTAATTACTAAATACGGTAACGGTAAATTTGCGCCAAAAGCAGGTACTGCTGAATACGTTGATTATCAGCAATGGCTTCACTTTGCAGAAAGCTCTGCAATTTTACCACTACTACTTAAAATGTTTGTGCTAAAAGATGGCGCTAAAACACAGTTTTTAGAAGGATACGCTGATGCCGAAACCGCTAAAGTTATTAGTTACTTCAACGACCGCCTAGAAGGTAAACGTTATTTAGTTGGCGACACTCTAACCGGTGCCGACTTTATGATGTCGTTTATAGTTGAAATTGTTAAAAACGCTGGTCAGCTAGGTCACTTTAAAAATCTCGTTAAATACGACGAGCAATTACAAAGTCACGAAAAGTTTCATACAGCTAATGAGTTAGAGGCTAAATACGATTAATTAGCTTAAGTACAAAACACAGATAAACCAAAGGGGCTTGTTAAGCCCCCTTTTTAAAGTGCAAACTATATTCCCGCTAACTCACGTTCGGTAATACACTCACCCGATGCCATTTCAAACTCGCGGCATACCAAAGGGCGGTTCTCGTAAATAGAGCACATTAGCGTGTTACGATCGAGTGCTTCGCACC
Source organism: Pseudoalteromonas sp. S408 (assembly GCF_005886645.1). Lineage (NCBI taxonomy): Bacteria > Pseudomonadati > Pseudomonadota > Gammaproteobacteria > Alteromonadales > Pseudoalteromonadaceae > Pseudoalteromonas > Pseudoalteromonas sp. S408. Next base: position 29,637 of record NZ_PNDY01000007.1, read on the forward strand.
AGCCATCATCAGCGCGTTTCATTACTTCACTGCCCCATTTGTCGTATTCAATAAAATTAAAAGGGACACCGGTGTCGGTTACTATACGCACTTCTAATTGACAGCAACACGCTTGGCAATTGGCACATGTAATTGGCTCTGGCGTAGATGCAATTGTTTTACTTGGAATAACGGTATGTGGCATGGTGGCTTAAATAAAAGAAACACATAAGATAGGATACACGAGCACGCTAAACGCGCTAGTTAATTTTAATGATGAACAAATACAGTAAAATAAAGCGTGCTGCTATTTAGCACGCTTTATTGTTTGGTTTTAGTGTTAAATTAAAAGGTTAATACTACTTTAACATCATCAGACACGGTAGATGCCGAAACAAACCCAATCGTATTTGGGTTAGCTGCAACCATTTTGATCACCTCAGCGTCATTTTCTAGCTCTTTTGGTGGTGTACCTTTTCCCGTAAAAATAAGCTTTGACCAATAAGCTCTTAACTGTGAGGCGCTTTTATTAAGCAACTTACTATTAAACTGCTCGGTAGTCGGGTTTTTTGAATCTTGTGAAATTGGAATGATCGTATTGCCATTACTAAACGACTTTTCTTTTCCTGTATAGATTCGACTAATAACGGATTCATCAAAGCTACTCTCGTTTGACGGATGTACAATAATAGCAAAATCAGCAAAGGCAACGTTGCTAAACAAAAACAGTACACATAACATTAATTTTTTCATTTTTAATTCCTCTTAAAATACAACATCAACACCAAGCGTGACTGCCTTACTATCACCCGCTACCGCTAAATCGAATGAATCATCTTTGACTCTATCGTACTGCATTTTGAGTGCCGCTGAAGGATGAAAATCCCAACGAACCCCCACCGCAAAGGTATTATGGCTTTCAGTGTCACCTTCACCTTCTTGCTCAAAATCTGAAAACATCACATAAGGTGTAATTGCATCAAACCGGTATCCCGCACTGATCATGTAGGTGTCTAGGTTTCCATCTAGGTCTAAACGGTTAAGTTCGCTTAGTACAAAAAAATCGCCAAAATCAAAATTGGCAGCTAAACCATAAAATTTACCATCACGGCTATCTTTTCCATCCCATAAAACAGGCTCACCAGAACGAAACCGTTTATTAGTGTATTGCATGTGCGTTACTCTCACTTCAAGCCAATCATGGCTTAACGAAAGTACCCCACCTAGCATATCTTCCCAAATTTCTCGGGTAGGCTCTTGAAAGAAAAAGTCTGATAGCAGTTTGTTGTCGTCATCATCTTCTTTACCAGCATATACATTAGCCGATACTCCCCACTCTCCAATCGAGCCAGAATAGAGAAGGTTTACGCCCTCATAGTTAAATACTTGCCATGTATAATTGTCGGCAGGTGCCCGCATCCACACATATGCGTAACCTACGTCAAAAAAGTCTGAGTAATAAAAAAGAGGCAAACGTTTTTTACCCGCTTGAACCGTCCAATTATCGTTAATTTCATACGAAATATATGCCCACTCAAAATTAGCATCAAAATCGTTTACACCTCGTGCAACAATTTGACCTGTGACAGATAAGCCCTCACCAAGGTCCCCCGACACTTGTATGCCAATTAACGACTCAGGCGAGAAAGATAAATCTTCTGTATAGCCACTCACATTAGGGTAGTCAGCCAAAAAAGTTGGCTCAACACCGTATTGCGGCACACCACTTCCACTTAGTACTTTACCAGCGTTAATACTTGCAAAGCCTGAAATGTTAATTTCAGCGTAACTAGTCCCTGAAATAAACACTCCTAACAGCATCAATTTTTGCAGTTTCATCGTTCACCTCATTTTTATATGACCTTCATAGTCATGTTGAGTATAGTTAAACGCTGAAAAAACAAACAAAAATTTAACATTTTTTATAATTATGCGAGTTTGGTCATCATTTCAATACTATCTTGCAAGCAGTGTTGCTTTAATTTCGCTATAGCGCTGCTGCTCGCACAGTGCAAAGCCACCTAGTTGACGCACTTTATTTCGAGCAAACAACGGGACACTCATGCCGGCTAAAAAGCGGCACTGCGTTTCAATACCTACACTGTGAATACCTTTTGTTGCCATATGCGCTAAAAACTCATCCACTTTTTGATAAACAACATCACCGGCAATGTGAGCAGGTTCTATTGAATACTCAAGCTTTACAGCATTACCACGGCATACACTACAATGCCCGCATTGCGCTGGCGCATTTTGATCGTCAAAATAGCGCGCTAAGTTATAACTCAAGCACGTTTGCAGTTCAAAAAAGCGCACTAACGCAGCAATTCGTTTAATCTCAGCCTGTTCTTTGTCAACAAAGTAATGGTGCAGTTGCGCGGCAAGCTCTGGGTTATTTATAACCTCACCATGCACCTTATATACTTGGGTAATACGTTTGGTTTCAAGAGTAATAAGATTTTTTTCGGCTAGATAGTCAAGTGCAGCCACTACGCGTTTACGGTCAACCTGCGCGGCTTGGGTAAGGGTGTCAAAATTAAGCGTGCCCCATATTTTTTTAAAATCGGTGTGGCTAAATATTTGCGATAAAAAGGCTTGGCGTTGCTCGTCAAACTGGCTAAGCAATTCGTTTTTATCAACCAAAAACTTGTATTTAAAATCGGCGTAATAGGCGTACTGCGGCGTTATTGCACCTTGCATTTCTAGTTGTACCAGCAAAGTCTTAAGCGCTAGCTGCCTAATATTACTCTCGCTTGAAAGGCTGTACTCTTGCATTTCCCATTGCTGTTGGCTTTGGCGAATATCGTTAATAACGTGCTCAATACCACTAAGCTCGGGGGTGTCGCCGTACACAAAATTCTCTACTGTGTTTAGACCATCTAAATTAGCCAATGTATAACAATTTGAAGGGTTGCCATCACGCCCTGCACGGCCAATTTCTTGGCTGTAGTTTTCTATAGATTTAGGTAAATCGTAATGAATAACAAAGCGAATATCTGATTTATCAACTCCCATGCCAAAGGCTATTGTTGCTACAACAACGTTAATTTTGCCCGCCATGAAATCGTCTTGAATTTGCCCGCGAAGCGTATCTTCAAGCCCTGCATGATACGCCACCGCTTGCAAACCCTGCGCGCTTAATATATTGGCAACTTGCTCTGCACTTTGTTGTAGTGTGACATACACAATACCGGGGCCAGTTTGCGCACGCACTATGTTAGTAAGTTCGGTGTTTTTATCAGCTGTTTTTACACTTAGCACACTTAAATCGAGGTTTGCGCGGTAAAAGCCGGTTTGTACAATACACTCAGGCGATATATTAAAACGCTCAGCCATGTCACGCTTTACTTTTTTAGTGGCTGTGGCGGTTAGCAATAGTACCAGTGGAATATTTAGCTCATCACGGTAGCGCGGTAGTTTTAAGTAATCGGGTCTAAAGTTATGGCCCCATTCAGAGATACAGTGCGCTTCGTCTACCACCAACATAGAAAGCGCAACTTGGCTTATAAACTCTCTAAAGCGCTCGTTTTTAAAGCGCTCAACCGAGACCATTAATACTTTTACTTTACCACTGCGCACGTCGTTCATTACCGTGCTGCTTTGCATTTGATCTTGGCTTGAGTCAAGGCTTGCAGCATAAATGCCTTTACTATTTAAAAAGCTTATTTGATCTTTCATCAATGCAAGTAAAGGCGATACCACTAAGGTTAAATGAGGTAAATGTAAAGCCGTTAGCTGATAACATAACGATTTACCCGACCCCGTGGGAAATATAGCCAACGACGACCGCCCATTTAAAAGTTGCTCTATGGTTTGCTGTTGCCCAGTTCTAAATTGTGAAAAGCCAAAATGCTGCTCAAGTGATTGTAATAACGGCGTATTCATAAAAATGTCCTTTTAGGCGATGTAAACACAGGGCTAAAACAAAAGTGCAGCCAAGATGAAGTATTTGCAAGTTAGTATACAGTAAATAACATGATTTAATGCTGACATCTCCTTTAATTAGGCGCACAATATAGCCCCATAAACGTGTGCTTTGCCAAAATAATTTTTGATACCCAAGTCATTTTAAAATAATAAAACAGATCGCTTGGGTATATTATTTTTAAGGGCATAGTCATGAATATAACCAAACCTAAAATCGTCGTTATTGGCGGTGGCGCAGGTGGATTAGAGCTTGCAACTCAGTTAGGGCATAAACTAGGGAAGAAAAAACACGCCGAAATACTACTCATTGATAAAAACCGCACCCATATATGGAAGCCGCTATTGCACGAGGTTGCAACAGGCTCTATTGACCCCGATTTAGATGGCGTAGTTTACTCTGCCCATGCCGCAAAACATCATTATAACTTTCAACTTGGTACCTTTTGCAATCTCGACCAAAGTAATAAAACCATTACTCTCGCCCCTCTTTTTGACGAACTTGGGCATACTATTTTACCCAAGCGCACTGTACGTTACGATCATCTTGTTATTGCTATTGGCAGTGTAAGTAACGACTTTAATACACCTGGCATAAAAGAGCACTGCTACTTTTTAGACTCAAATCAACAAGCGGAACGTTTTCAGCATTCATTGCTCGATAGCTTTACTCGCCTACACCAAGACGATAACCAGCAACAGTCTCTTGATATTGCAATTGTTGGTGGAGGAGCTACCGGTGTTGAGCTATCAGCGGAGCTGTATCATGTATCTGAGCTGTTAAAGCTATATGGGCTTACAAATATGTCGTCTAAGCGTTTGCACATTCATTTAATTGAAGCGGGGCCACGTATTTTGCCCGCATTAACAGAGCGAATTGCCGTAAGCGCCAAACGTGAATTATTAAAGTTAGGTGTAAACGTACGCGAGCAAACACAAGTGAAGGAAGCCACTGAACAAGGCTTTATAACCAAAGACGATGAACACATAAACGCCGATATTATGGTGTGGGCTGCAGGCGTAAAAGCGCCAGACTTTATTAAAGACTTAGGCGTTTTTGAGCTTACCCGTAACAACCAAATTCAAGTTAATGAGTTTTTACAAAGCACCGTCGATGAGAGTATATTTGTACTGGGCGACTGCTGCGCCTTTACTCAAGAAGACGGGAAGCTCGTTCCACCGCGCGCGCAATCGGCGCATCAAATGGCACTATGTGTTGAAAAAAACCTCATTGCCACTTTAAAACAACAACCTTTGTGTAGCTTTAAATATAGCGATCATGGCTCGTTAGTTAACTTATCGCGCTACAGTACGGTAGGTAACTTAATGGGTAACTTAACCAGCAACACCTTTTTTATAGAAGGGCGCATAGCCCGCTTTATGTATATATCGCTTTATCGCATGCACCAACGCGCCATTCATGGCAGCGCAAAAACCTTTGCGTTATGGATAAGCGAAAAAGTCCTGCGTGTAGTGCGCCCTAAAATGAAATTACATTAATAAAAAGCTTAAGGCGGTAATAAACACGTTTAATAAATATTTATTACCGCTGTCTTTGATTCTTCACAATTCCCATATAAATTTATACAAACTACTGAGGGAAATAGGCAATGACGGGCAAAACGCTAATTTTTAATTTTGATGGTACCGGGGGCGAGCCTCGCGACGCAGAGCAATTTAACTCAGACCATTTTAAAGAAGACAGTAGTATTTCTAACATCCTCAAGCTGCATTTATTATTAGGTGGCAAACTTGATGACTTCCCCACCACTCCATTTACAAACCAGCTTAGTTTTTATTATCAGGGCATTGGCACTAAAGGTAGCCGCTTAAAGCGCATTTTAAATCAAACTTTAGCACCGCGCGGTGACGATGTTGCTAGCATTTTGAATCAAGCAATTAACGACTTTAAAGCACATTACCAACTAGGCGACACTGTGCTGCTTACTGGTTTTAGCCGAGGTGCAGCCCTAGCTAGACGCTTTGCAAAATGTTTAGAAAGCCTTATCAGCGAGCATGTTTATTTATGTGTGTTTGATACCGTTGCCTCTATTGGGCTTTCTAAAGTAAGTAAAGCGACACGCGGCGCAGAGCATGTTATTTTTGAAAACCACACCATTGCACATAATATAACCGCGGCGCTGCATTGTGTTGCGCTTGATGAAAAACGCCGTGCGTTTGAGCCCACGCTAATGAACCATCAAAATAACATTACTGAACTGTGGTTTGCAGGCGCCCATTCAGATATAGGGGGTGGTTATTACCGCGACGGATTAGCCGATATTTGCTTACGTTATGCACTTGAGTGGTTAATTGAACAACCGTTAGCTATTTCATTGTTAACAAGTCACGAGATAAATTACGAAACACTCCTACCAACGAGTAATTTAATTGCACAAGACGATGTTACTGTGATCCCAGATCCACTTGCACTTAGCCACCAACAAAACTACTTTTGGTTTAATTCGCTCTTTAAACTGGTAGATAGAGAATGCATTGTACTGGTTGATAATGAGGTAAGCACTATAGAGCCCCTTATACACCACAGTGTGGCTACAAGAATTAATAAGCTCACCAGCTACCGTCCTGAGTCACTTAAAAAGCTAACATACAAAATTAGCTACAGTGACGACTCTACATTAAGTTTTACCGGCTTAAGTGCGCACATTACGCTTGCCAACCAAAATATGAGCGTATTAAGTATTGGCCAAAGCCAAGATGTGGTGGTATTTGCGAGTGAGTTTTATAACAGTACGGGTTTGATGCTTGAGCAAGGTGCAACCTATCGCTTTACCCCATACCCTGAGCAATATTGGTTTGACGACGGCATAAAGTGTACACCCAAAGGGTGGCATCGTGATAACGTGCAACTTGGCGTAAAAGAAATACCTATGGCATTACTGGAGCCTTTTAGGCGCAAGCCAAATGCTGATTGGTTTGCTTTAATTGGCGCCATTGATAAAAGTGACAAAGCCTTATTTGAAATAGCGCAAGGAGCAGATATAACCATGACTAAATCGGGCGAGTTTTGCCCTTTCGCTAACGATTTAAGCCGTTTTTATGGGGCAAATGCTGGCAGGATAAAACTAAAAGTAACGCGCTTAAGTTAACGTGTAATAGTTAACTTGAACTGTGGGTAATAAATCTATCCCTCGCCAAAGCTCAGGTTCGTTAATCATCAGTGCACTTTATATTGCAAAGTGCACTGGAGTTAGTGTAGCTGGTGGACGTTATTGCTTTTTCATTTTATGGCCTTTTACGGCGTAAAATAATATAAATAAGTAACAAGGTAACAATACAGAGTAGCCAGTTTGTAGCGAGGTAAAGCCGCTCAATAAACCCCATAACACCGGACCAAATGCACCGCCTGCTATACCCATTACTAACAGTGCAGAGCCTGTGCTTGTTAGTTTTCCAAGCCCCGACAACGCAAGTGGAAATACCGCGGGCCAAACAATGGCGTTTGCTAAGCCTAAAAAAGCTATAAGTAGTAATACATCGGGTAAGTTAGCGCCACCTAATGGTATTAACAATGCGTTGGCAATAATAAACGACTGCGCATCAATTAATAAAATGCACAAGGTAATAGCAATACCTAATACGGCTGATAGTGTGAGGGCTGTTTGTTGAGTTATAAATTTGGGAATAAGCAAAATACCCAAAATATAGCCAAACACCATAAAGATCATGGTGTAGGAAGTCATCACACTATAATTAGCAACGCCAAGAGAAAGCGCAAAAGTGCCAATGGTATCGCCAGCAATAACTTCTACTGCAACATATAAAAAAATGGCAATCGCCCCAAAAACTAAGTTAGGGTGAGATAAAGTTTCGCGTATTTCACTGTTGCTACTTGTTTGCTCAGCATCGTCAGTAATAAGTTCGGGTAATGGTGATTTTTTAACGGCAAACGCTAATAGTCCAATAAATAGTGCCATACCTAAATAAGGAAGAATAAGACCATTTGCCATATCATCAACTTGTTGCTGGCTAAGCTCAGTGCCTACTGTATCTGTAAAATTACTTAAAATTAACGCGGTAAACACTAAAGGAGAAATAACCCCCGCCCCTTTATTGAGTATGCCCATAATACTAATGCGAACCGCTGCAGACTCTTCTGGCCCAAGCCTTACAACATAAGGATTAACGGCAGTTTGAAGCAATGTTTGTCCTGCGCCCATCACTAGCTGTGCTAGCAAAAATAAAGGAAAAACTTGCGACATCGCAGCAGGAATAAATAACAAGCCGGCAATCATCATTAACCCCATGCCCATCGCCATACCGTTTTTGTAACCAACTTTTTTAATTAACACTGCCGATGGCAATGCGGTAAAAGTCACCGCGATATAAAACGAAAATAAAATTAACGAACCCTGAAATGGCGTTAACTTTAATATTTGGCTTAAATAAGGCATTAGTGAACCATTTAGCCACGTTGCAAACCCCAGTATAAAAAATAATACTGCCACAATAGCCATGGGCAGCATGCTACTGCTTTTAGGTGTATCCATAACATTTGTTGTCATGTTATTTTTCCTTTATTTATATTTATTATCGTTTTTTAAAAAAGCTGTTCACCACCAATCCACGTGCTTATAACCTGTTGGTGTGTATCGAGTTGAACAAAATTAGCAGGGCTGCCAACAATTAACCTTCCATGTGTTGTGGGTAAGTTAATATACTGTGCTGGGTATAAAGATGCCATTTTTAGTGCTTCTGATAGTGGCAACTGTAAATGCTCTACGCTATTTTTTACAGCCGTTGCCATATCAAGTACTGAGCCTGCAAGCTCCCCCGTTGTTGAGGTTAACTTGCCTTGGTTAAGTGTTACTGTTCGATCGAAAAAAGCAAATTCAGTTTCGTTTGTACCTACCGGTGGCATTGCATCGGTCACTAAAAACACACGCCCTTTAGGTTTAGCTTTCAGTGCTACTTGGCATGCAGCATAATCAACATGATGACCATCAACTATTAAGCCACAATAGGTATTATCATTTAGCAAAGCACACCCCACAACGCCTGGCTCACGCCCTTGCAAAGGCGACATGGCGTTGTATAAATGTGTAAATCCTGTAGCGCCAGCATCAACGGCTCGTTGTGCCTGCTCAAAACACGCATTTGTATGGCCCAAGCAAACATGTATGCCTAACTCACGCATTTGAGTAATATCACTAGGTAGTACATTTTCAGGGGCTAATGTAACCACCACTTTGCCTATATCTTTGCGCGATAAAACTTGCCACTCATCATCTGAAATCGGACGAATAAATTCTTCGCTATGTGCCCCTTTTTTAGCTATAGATAAATGCGGTCCTTCAAAGTGAATGCCCAAAATGCCAGGTGTGTGTTTAACAATCGCATCGGCTATTACATCAGCCGCTTGGCGCATAACTTCAACTGTATCGGTAATTAAAGTAGGCAGCATGGCTGTTGTGCCATACTTAGCGTGAGCCATAAGCATTCGTTTAACCTCTGATGCACTGCGTGCTCGGTTAAACAATACACCTCCACCACCATTTACCTGTAAATCTATAAACCCAGGGGTAACTACGCCTGATAAGGTTTCATCTACATTATTAGTATTATCATCAATAGCGGTAATAACACCCGCGTCAATTGTAAGCACTTTTTCTTTTAAAAACTGATCACCATCAAACAGCGTAGCAACAAAAATACGTTGAACTGACATTTATAATGTCCTTGTTACTTTTTTAAGCCCTTTGGGCTCGTCGGGGTTAAAGCCTCGCTTAACTGCCACTTTGGCAATATCTAAATAAAAACGCTGCAACACTAAAAACGGCGCTAAACGTGGGTGCACTGCAATTCCATTTTGAGTAAGGTTGATAATGTGAGCGCCGCGCTGGGTTACGTCTGCTATTTGCTGCTGGTGAGAGTATGCGGTTTCATCTTCTACCGCGCAGTTTAAAATCACCAAACCTTGTTCAACTAACGTAACGGGGCCGTGTAAAAATTCTGCACTACTAAATGCCTCTGCATGAATAGCACACACTTCTTTAAGTTTTAATGCCATTTCTTTAGAGACTGAAAACCCTAAACCGCGTGCTAATACAACCATGTTTTTAACAGGCAAAAATGCGTCTGGCTGAAGTTGTATTGGTGAGTCAATGATTGCATCTAATGCTTCAGGTAACTGCTTTAACCCTTGTAATAATTCATTATTTTGAGTCCAATTAGCAACTAAATGCACTAAAGCTGACAGCGTAGATAAATAACTTTTAGTCGCCGCAACCGATATTTCATCTCCCGCTTTAAGCCCAATAAAGTCATCAACAATGTCTTTTAACGGTGACGCCTCGTCATTTACCAGTGCAATACAGTAAGCGCCAGCTTCTTTTGCCATTTTAGCTTGGGCAATAATATCTGGGCTTCGTCCTGATTGAGAAATAACAATCACCAATGCACTATCAAGTTTCAGTGTTTTACCGTACACACTGGCAACCGACGGCGCCGCTGAACTAACAGGGATACCGGCTTCAATTTCTATTAAATATTTACCAAATACTCCAGCATGATCTGACGAACCACGGCCGATGATCATCACCATTTTAGGCGCAATATCACGTAGTTTTTGGCCAATTTTTTCTACTAGAGGCTGATTAGCAAGAATTTGCTGTTTAATGACTTCGGGCGTTTGCGCCGCTTCTTTTTCCATTAATGTGTGATACATCATAACTCCTGACTGCTGTAGTTAACTTGCTGTTGTTTCGCGTAAAGTACTGATCCCATTTCGGGTGATGATAAAGGCGCAGATAAAACACCTTGAATATCTATGTCTAGCCAAGGCGTCATAACCGAAGACAATCCACCTATAAAAGATAATCTTGGTGATTTTTTGGCTAATAATTGACGAGCAATGTCACTCAAATAGGCACCGCTTTCTTTTAAAATACTAATAGCAATATCGTCGTTTGCCGCAGCTGACTGAAATACACACCCGGCTAATTGAGCAAAAAATGCAGCCGGTTTATTTGCAATAATTTCGACTAACTCCATGGCATCATTGACCGATAAATACTTTAAAATACATTCAGTCAGCGTGTTATTAGGCATTAGCTTATCTAAGCTCAACAACACGTTTTGGCATGCTGTAAAACCAATCCATGCACCACTTCCTTTATCGCCATGCGGAAAGCCATGTCCGCCAATCATAAAAGACTGTCCTTTAACATATGAAAAACCACACGAACCCGTACCAGCAATTATCACTGCACCATCATCACCTTGATGTGCACCCATACAAGCAATAAGTAAATCGGTAGTTAAATACATTGTTTTGAAGGGGCTTTTCCAATGCATCATTTGTTTATGTAGGCTTGGTAAGTTAACACCCGCCAACCCCACACCCGCCACTAAGTAAGATAAAGGGGTTTCACTTAAACCTGCATCATTAAGAGCCAATTGAGCTGACTGCTCTATAGAATTAATGGCCTGTGTAAATCCATGTAAAGGGTTTCCTGGCCCAGCAATACCCGTTCCTAAAATTTCATTCGCGCTGTTAACGATAATTGCTTTACATTTAGTGCCGCCCCCATCGATCCCAACAAAGAGTTCATTATTAATTGTATTGGTGATCATTTTTGCCTCTTTACTTGTTCGACCGTGTTGCATAACACTCAAAATAAAACACGCTGCCAGAGCGGATGAATCTTATACTAACACAAATGACAGCGTTGTCATTATTTAATTTATATTCAAATTATGTTTCTACACCCCTTATAATTTAAGGGGTGTGTATGCTACGGCTGTGTTACTTTTAATGTACGACTAACACGACCAGATACTGGCAATTTGGTACGCACCCACACATCTTGAGTTACTTTTACCGGCGCATTATACGTCTGCCATTGTCCTCCGGCTTGCATATATTCTATTAGCAAACCGGGGTAAGCAACGTTAGCGTACAACATGCCGTTTTCAATTTTGGCTCCTGCGTTAGCAATGCGAAAGTGCACATTTGCCCTCTCTAACTTATTAAACTCTTTAAGCCCTAAACTAGCGGCAAACGTTAACCATTGTTGGTCTCGCTGCTGCTTCAGTGAAGACGTAAAACGCTGCGTATTTCGGCTATAAACAAAGCCATCATGATCGTAAGGCACCGCCCATTGCGCTTTGTGCCATGCGCGTTGTGCTAACGATAATAAACGAGGAAAAAGCTTATACTCAGCCATATTATTGGTACGGGTATTTTCGCTCCATAACTGACCTTGAATACCAATAAATTGCTTACCTTTTTCAAGCGGTGCAAACTCAACTTCACCTGCATCATTTTTTATAACCGTGTCGTTTGCGGTGTAAGGCCTATCTTCTCTGTCTAACCAAAATTCGGCGTGTACGGGTAAATTATCAGGCATAAATTGAAATACTTTTTCTGTATTAATATGCCTTGAAGCCCAGTAATAACCGTGCTCTTGAGGATCGGCTTCATAAGGAAAATCAAAATATAAAACATCTGGTGATGACACCACTACCTGCCAATTACGATTAGCAAATTGGTGTGCGCGCTGGTGGCCATTCCACATCAGTAAATCCCAACTATTACCTTGCACAATGTTAGGCATATTATTTGGGTTAGTATGCGATAGGCCATCACTCCATGCAGCTGTTTCAATATTCATGTCAGCTAACATGTTCGACACACGCTCTATAAAGTAGCTACCTAATTGCTCAGCTTTGGTAAACGGCAAATTATTTTGTTTAATAAACTCAGTACACGCTGGAGACGATACCCATGCACCCGCTGTTTCATCTGCACCTATGTGATAACGCGTTAGCGGGTGCTGCGCTTCATTATGAATTATTTTAACTTGCTCCATAACTTCGCGTATAAACGCATACGATGAATCTAAACATACATTGATGGTGTTATCGTTGTAATGCTGTACCGAAGAATACACGGTGGTATCGAGCGGATCATAAAGTAAAAACTGTTCAGCTTTTTGTTTATCACCCTGTTTTATGTACTTATTATAACGAGCTTGCATAGCCTTAATAGCCGCTCGCGAATGACCTGGCATATCTAATGAAGGAATAACTTGAATATGTCGCGCACTCGCAAATTTAAGGATTTCTTGGTAATCATCCACTGAATAAAAACCATTAACCGGGCTAGAAGTATCTATACCAGCACCAAGTTGTGGCATTAAACACTCCTGCTCTGAGAGGTCAAAACAGCGTTTTGAAGCAACATCAGTAAGCTCTTCAAGAGAAGGGATTTCTAAACGCCAACCTTCGTCATCGGCTAAATGTAAGTGTAATTTATTAAGCTTATATGCAGCCATTTGATCAAGTAACTTTAATATAAATTCTTTGTCTTGAAAGTTACGGGCCACGTCCACCAACACGCCTCTAAATTCATAATGAGGAGCATCGTTCACCTGACCTATTGGCAATGTTGTATTGTTTACTTGGTATAAACTCGCCAAGCTCTGCAAGGCATAAAACACACCAGATTCATCAGTGGCGCTTATATTTATTTCACTGGCATTAATTGCTAATGTATAACTACCTTGTGAGCCATCTTTTGTCGGTGTTAAATTAAGATTTACCGCAACACCAGATTCACTTGTCGTTAAACCCAATAATTTAAGTCGCTCAATGGCCGCAGTTACCCCTTTTTCATTTACATCATTGAGGTTAAAGCGTAAGCCTTGGCTAATATCTAGCTCTTGTGTTTGACTAAATGTAGCCTGAGTTGGAGTAGGAATGATGTGCTGTGCTACTTGTTTATTTTCATCTGTTAAATAAGGTGAAAAATCATACTTTGTGTTCCGCTCAAACAAACGTTCTGCTGTCAGCCATTGTGTTTCATCGTTTTTAGTACGCTTAAATTGTCGCTCGTAATCACTATAAGGTACAACATGAGGTAATAGCTCTAAACCTGTCTCAGGGTCAACAGTGGGCTTAGTGCTTGTAATTACCTTGGCGTACTCATTATGGTTAACCAAAATATAATTTGGGATTGCATCACTTTGCGATAACGACCAAAAATTAGCATAAAACGTAATAGTTTTGGTTTCGCCTGCTTTAAACCCCGTAAACGCCTCTTTTAACTCAATTACATGAAGGTCACCATTAACATGAGTAATAGTAAACTCATCACTGAGAGCCTGTTGAATAGGCGTAATTTGACTAAAGTAAATTTTCCACCCATCCACATTAACGGCACCACTTGCCTTAATGTGTAGCTTTGCTTCAAAGCAATTACCGTTTTCAATGGTTTTATCGCAGTATTTTGACGGTCTATTATCGACTTGTTCGTACTGTATTTGTAGCATATTAGCGAGTGACTCTATTGCGCTATTACTCGCTTGAACCAGTTCAACATTATGTTTGTGTGTTTTTGTGTCCTGACACGCTGTTAAGCTCAATGCTATACAGCCTGCTATCAGTAATGATTTGAGTGTCATTGCCTGTATCCTTTAATCTATTAACTGAGCTGCTTGATAAGCCACTGCTTAACTTGCGCTCGTTGTTGACTTGTAAGCGGGTTTAAAATTCCTTTAAGCTGTTCAGGAATATGCTGATTTTGCGCCTCTTCAAAGTCAAAAATATGGTAGTTAAAAAAAGCCTGCCACGCTTTTTTTTGAGCTGTGGGTAAATCTCTAATGGCCATAATTGATAACAATAATGCATCCATTGGCACGGGTTCGCTGCTCTTTGCAATAGACCCGCCCGACCAATAATTCATCATCATATTTATAGGACTTAATGCCTCTACATGATGCCACCACAAGGTAGGAATATATAATGCATCCCCCGGTTGTAGCTGAGCGACAAGTGCCTCATTGAGTGCTTGCTTAAACTTGGGGAATTTTTCAAAATCGGGATTATTTAAATCCACCATTGAAACTGGCGCACCCGCTGGCGTATGCTCAATAGAGCCTACATACAAATTTGTTATTTGATGCGGTGCAAATAAAGTAACCTTGCGCTCACCAGCAATTACGCAGGCAATATTTTCTGCATCATCATAATGAGCCACCACCGTTGACTGATTACCCAGCCAAAATCGCGGCTGTGGTTTATCTGCAAATAATGCCATAGTGTGAGTTGTTGCAAGGTCATTAAAATAATCAACAACTGGGGCACTTTGAATAGCAACAGCACCAGCGTTATTACCCACCTTTATTAACTCTGCATTTTGTAATAACACCTGCATAAATTGCATAAAAGGTGCAACTTTGCGGGTAAAGTTAAATCCATCACGCGCTTTGTTATAAAAAAACTGAGGTGATTCACTTCGCGGTATTTCAGCCATTCGAACACTGCCACCCACATAATGCTCGCTTAACATGTTAAGCCAAGCATGAGGGTTCTCGCCTGTGCAGCTAGTTACTTGCTTTACTAACGGCCAATCACTTATCAATCCTTTTAAAATAGCGGGCTCGGCTAGTGGTGCTATGTCGTTTTTAAACATAGCTGGAGTTACATTATGCCAAGTTGCGACCTGTTTTAAAGCACGCATAATTAAAGACCATAATCTGTATCAAGGTGATTAATAACCAAAAGCCGAGCTAAACTCGGCTTTTGAAATGCTTATTCATATTAACTTAAAAGTTAACACGAATACCTGCCACATAACGGCGTCCATTAGAGTAAATAGACATAATGCGTTCTTCATTCGTGTTGTACTCAACAATTTCTTCATCTGTTAAGTTAACCGCTTCTAAAGTAAGCGTTACGTATTCATTTACATTATAAGAGGCGCTTGCATCCCACTGGCCAAAGGCGTCATTGAAAAGCTCATCACCATTAAAGTGAAGACCTTTATACCAGTCGCTTCGGTAGTTATACATAATGCGCGCTTGGTAATCGTCGTTTTCGTAATATGCCATTAAGTTAAGCATATTTTTCGATGTCCCTTCGACTAAGCCACTTCCAACCTGATTTGTATCGCGCTGCTCATCAGCACTTGCATCTGTGTATGTATAGTTCGCTGATACACCAAAACCACCAAAATCATGTTGTAGTCCCAGCTCAATACCTTGAATTGTGCCACCTAGCCCATTACCCGGCTGTGCAAAATCAACAGGAACAAATACTTCGTTTTCCTGATCATAACGGTCTTCTGTTACGGTAACGGTAGAACGCAATGAGCTTAAGTCTTTAGCAAAGTAAGCAACCGATAGCATTGATGCCTCGTTGTAATACCATTCCCATGACAAATCAAACTGATTTGAAATA
Source organism: Pseudoalteromonas sp. S408 (assembly GCF_005886645.1). Classification (NCBI taxonomy): domain Bacteria; kingdom Pseudomonadati; phylum Pseudomonadota; class Gammaproteobacteria; order Alteromonadales; family Pseudoalteromonadaceae; genus Pseudoalteromonas; species Pseudoalteromonas sp. S408. The sequence goes on from NZ_PNDY01000007.1 coordinate 45,744, forward strand.
GTGGGTGCTAAGTTTGGATTACCACGGCTACCTGTGCCACGACCACCGGTTAATGAACCGAAGGTTTCTGACGATGAAATATCGGCCCAATTTTGACGAGCCATAACACGTGCAGCACCGATACGAAGAATTTGCTCTTCAGTTAGATCAAAAGCAATGTTAAAGCTTGGTAAAAACTCAGCATAGTCATTATCTTGGCTTACCCAGTTTAAAACGCTTGGCGTTAACCAATCACCATTAATTGTATTTAAGCCCCACGAATCACCTGAAAATTCATAACCATAAGAGGTCTGCTCGGTGCTTACATAACGCATACCTACATTACCTCTGAAACCCTCTCCAGAAAAATCACCTTGTACATACAGCGCTAAAATATCTTCTTCTACTTCCCAAATTTCGGCTAAATTATCGTGAATTGCATAACTGGCAGATATTCCATTTAAACCGTTAAAGGCAATTTCTTCCATTAGTTTACGGTTATGTGAAACTTGCTCAGTAATATTACCAGTCACAGCAGCATCAATACTTGTAGCGCCATTGGCATCTAAGCCACACGTTGCAAGCGTTGGGCAGGTGTCAAAAATGTGATCTAGATAATTGTCTGAATTTGCACCACCGTCGGCAAACGGTGCATGCCAACTATAAGCATGACGCCCTTGAGTTCGCTCTGCTTGGCGATATTTAACACCTGTTTTTATTGCTGTGAATGGGCCAAACTCAACATCGTATGTTAAATCGGCCTGAGCAAAGGTTTCTTCATCGGTAGTCGGTTTTGCCCCGCCCCAAATCCATCCAGCTGCAAAGTTATTACCATCGGCGGCGTTAACACCCAAATTTACATTGGGTGTACCCGTTAAGTCGTAATCATAGCCTGAGCCAACAGCAACATATTCCCAAGACGTTTCACGGTAAGTCCCCCCACTCGCTGCGGTTTTACCTAGCTCAAAATTAAGGCTGTAACCGTCGCCTTGGTAGTCAATATCAAGATGTACTTGATCTGTTTCAGTACTTGATACGCGATTAATGTAATTGTAAGCATAATTACCGCCTGCGCTTGATGCTAAAATAGCGCCATTTTTAACTTTAGTCGCATTAGCAATAATTTCAGCGCGGTCGCCAAACGCAAAATTAATTAAGTTAGAATTTTGATTGTCTACATCCATTTGCGAATCTAGATAATTTAACGTCATTAATAAGTTATCGTTCGGTGCGTATTGGAGGGTTGCAAATAAGGTTTCGCGCTCCCGGCTTTGAATAAATTTAGGTGCACCAATGTTACGAGGTACAATATACTCATCATCGTCGCTTTCAACCCAACCTAGCACTTCAAAACCTTGACGCTCTAAATTACGTTCTTGCTTAACAGCCGATACCATAACACCCAATGTTTCATCGTCATTTTTCCACGAATACATTCCCGCTAACTGTGGGTCTGTTTCGCCAGATGTTTCTGAATACTGCCCTTCTAATGACAAACTAACTGAGTTGGCATCCATATCCAACGGGCGGCGTGTTTTAAGTACAATAGTGCCCCCTATAGAGCCCTCATCAATACTTGCCACAGGTGATTTGTTCACCTCAAGTCCTTTTACAATAACTGACGGTAGCATGGTGTAGTTAAAGCTTCGGTTTGCTTCATCTAAAATAAACCAATCAGCAGTACCTACCGTTTGACCATTTAACAATGTTCGGTTGTATTTTGGGCCAGCACCACGAATACTGATTTTTTCACCTTCACCAAATTCACGGCTAACTGCAACACCAGTAATACGAGACAGTGTTTCAGCAACGTTTTTGTCAGGGAACTTGCCAATGTCTTCAGACGTGATCACGTCTGACACATTTGAAGAAAAGCGTTTTGCATTAAGGTTTTCTTTTAGTGAACTGCGGATCCCTTTAACCTCAATAACTTCCATTTCTTCTTGTGCTAATTGCGCATCTTGTGCAATGGCCGCAGCAGATAGGCTACCAGATAAAATAAGTGCAATTGAACTAGCTAGCATTCCCTTTTTAAACAGTGAATTTGACATTGGTTTCCCCTTATTGGTGTTTCATTTTTTTTAGTGTTCTAGTGTCTGAGTGTCAGTATTTTTTATAAATAAACAACGCGCTACGGTGTCATGTCATTGTGTGCCAAACCTCATGACAGCGTTGTCATTACGGAGCGACTTTACACCGTTTTTATTTTCATAGCTACATACGAGCGCAAAAAAGATACAAAATATTTACATAATAAATCATATAAATTACATAATGTGTTGTATTTTATAAATAATAAATTAGTCATTTTTTTTATAAAAAATTTCAGGATTTTCATGATCTGCGATACCCATTCAATAAATTAACTATCAATCTCAACGGATGTCTTTATAATTTGTTCATTAAAAATGATATCCAATGCGCAGTTATCGCTATTTTAACTGTCGATATTAACTAATGAATTAGTGCCAAAAAAAATAATATTAAAGGTCTATTAAGCTTATGAAAGCAACAATAAACGACGTGGCAAAAGATGCAGGGGTATCGATAAAAACGGTATCGCGAGTAATAAACAACGAAGCGTCTGTGCGTGACAATACGCGTGAAAAAGTCATGGCGTCGGTTGAAAAGCTAAACTACCATCCAAACTTAGCAGCAAGAAGCCTAGCAGGAACAAAAGCTTACAGTATTGCTTATATTTACGATAATCCTAATGCCTATTACATCATAGACATGCAAAGAGGTATTTTAGATGCCTGTAAAAAACAAGGCTTTGAGCTACTCATTCACCCATGCGATGCGAAAGAAACACGAATAATAGATGAAATTACCGACATGGTAAAACGCACGCGAATTGCAGGTATTTTACTCACACCGCCCTTTTCAGAAATGCCCAATTTTGTAGAAAAACTCACGCAGTTAAATATTAAAGTTGTGCGCATACTATCGGGCCACAGCGCTCCAGATACGTTAACACCGTGTATTATGATTGACGATAACTGCGCTTCGAAATCTATTACTGAGCATTTAATTAATAATGGACACACCCGTATTGGTTTTTTAGCAGGTGGCTCAGAGCATAACTCAACTAAAGAACGATTAGAGGGCTATAAAGCAGCTTTAACGCAGCATAATATTGAAATAGACTCGCAGTTGATCATTGCCGGAGAGTACTCGTTTGAGTCAGGTGTTGAAGGGGCTAAAGTATTAATAAATCAAACCAACCGGCCAACCGCTATTGTGTCTTGTAACGATGAAATCGCTGCAGGTGCGCTATTTGCAGCGCGCTTAATGGAAATTGACATACCGAGTCAATTATCAATTACAGGCTTTGAAGATAGCCCGTTTTCGCGCCAAACATGGCCTAAGCTTACCACTGCTCACCAGCCTAACAACCAAATAGCGCAAGATGCTGCTAACTTATTAATTGCGCAAATTCGTAATGGCAACGAACGCGACATTATCAAGCAATATACCCCTGAACTGGTAGTTAGAGATTCAACCGCCCATATTGACTAATTCAGAAAAAGCAGGCTAAAACACTGTTTTTAGCCTGCCTTATCGGTTTATACCAATTCGTTTAATTAACTGATCTATTTTGAGGGTGGTAAAACGTGTTGAACGTTTAGCCCCGCAAAATGATTAAGTATTATTGCAGATTGGTATTCCTTAACCTTTATTACCCCTCGTTTACCGCCATTGCTAAATCAGATTCTGCATCAGCTAACATAGCAAATTCTTCATCAGCCGTTTTAGCCATTAAATGCTTAGAGCTGTAGCCAAAATAATATGCCGCACCCAATGCAAATAAAATTACCGTGTATAAAAACGCTCGAGGGTCAAAGGCGTATACACCGGTAAGTGCAATAAGCGATAGTACAAGTGCAATACCCGATGTAACCACACCACCAGGCGTTTTATAAGGGCGAACTAATTCAGGTTGCTTAATACGTAGCATAATATGGCTTAATGCCAATAATGCGTGAGATACCGTTGCACCCACAACCGCCATTGCCAACATTAAATCACCTTCACCACTTAGTGAGGCAATAAAACCAAAAATAGCAGGCACTATTAACGCACGAGCCGGTACTTTACGCTTTGTGGTAATTGACAAAGATTGTGGTAAATAACCCGCTCGTGAAAGGGCAAACACTAAACGGCTATAACCATAAATAATAGAAAAAAACGATGCGACCAACCCCGCTAAGCCTAAAATATTGACCACCGTGGCTAAGCTTGTATTACCCGTGGCGTTCAGCGCATCAACTAAAGGTACTGCACTTGCTCCCATGGCGTTGGCACCAGCAGCACCGGGCACTAACACCACGACTAACAATGCAGTGAACAGTAAAAATACCATTGCTCCAATAATGCCTTTTGGCACATCTTTAGCGGGATTTTTTGCTTCTTCTGCAGCAAGTGGTACACCCTCAACGGCTAAAAATAACCACATAGCAAATGGCAGTGCGGCCCATACGCCATACCAACCTAAGGGTAAAAACTCAGTTGCGCCAGCGGCGTCGCTGACCGCCACATCAAATAAATTAGCTGCGTCAAAATTAGTTACAAGCACAACCGCAGTGGCAACAATAGCAAGCACCGCTAACCCACTTATTACCATCATCACTTTTAGTGCCTCACCTACACCCGCTAAGTGAATGCCCACAAATGCCAAGTAAAACAGCGCATAAACCCACGGGCCATTAAACCCAGTTAATGCTTCTACCGCAGAGCCAATAAATATAACAATAGCGGCGGGTGCAAGAGCATATTCAATTAATACGGCAAGGCCTGTTAAATAGCCACCAGCGGGGCCCATTGCTTGGCGAGCAAAACTGTATCCGCCTCCTGCTGCAGGTATAGCTGCTGACATTTCAGCCAGCGAAAGTACCAATGTTAAATACATAATTGCCATTAGCACTGCTGCAATGGCAAAACCACCCCAACCCGCCTCAGCTATGCCAAAATTCCAACCAGCAAAATCGCCCGATATAACATACGACACCCCTAGACCGGCTAGTAATAACCAGCCTGCGGTACCGCTTTTTAATTGCCTTTTGGCAAGGTATTCTGAATTATTATTCGACATTGTTATCTCCGTTGATGCTTCATTTTTATTGTTTTAATTTTTAATTGCTTACTATTAGCCAATTAAAAAGTGGGTATTAGGTTGCTGATGTTCAATTACATTATCTTGTGTTCGATCTTTTAGGTTAACGCCTGTTAACTTGAGCTTTTTGGCCTCGCGTACTAAATACACAGCACGGCGAGCCGCCTCTTCATAAGACAAACCCGCAGGTCGAATATTTGAAATACAATTTCGGCACGCATCGTTTAACCCTGTTTTTGGCGCCCATGTTAAATAAAGCCCCAAACTATCAGGCGAGCTAAGCCCTGGGCGCTCACCTATTAGCACCATGACTATTTGCGCATTTAATAACTCGCCAATATCGTCGCCAATGGCTACACGTCCTTGTTCTACTAAGGTTATTGGCGCTAGTTTAAGTTGCTGATTTTTGCCCAGTTGTGCCAACAGTTCACTAATAAATGGGTGCGCATTTTTTTGTACTGCTAGTGACGAAAGACCATCGACCACGACAAGAGCCAAATCGTAATTTAAAGGTGTGGTTTGCTTTTGCTCTGCCATAAAATCAAGCAAAATATCTTGGCTTTTTTTACTTAACTTACGCCCTAAATCAGGGCGTTGAAGATAACTTACTCGATCACCCGCTTGGCTATGTAAATGCAAAATAGGAGTGCGGGGAGTTAAAACACCAAGGCTATTTTTCATTTGATTAATATCCAGCGGAAAACTCACTGCATCGCGGGCTTGGGCATGAGATAACTGAAACGCCAGCATTTCTGAAGTCGGTAAACTAATCCCGGCTCTACCAAGGCCAATTCGCGCATCAGTAAAGCGGCGTAAATCACTCCACGGATTATGTACCACCTTGCCATTACTTTTATGATTGGTGTTTACATTTAAAGCTTTAGGGTTATTTGCCATTAGTTCCCTCCTGAAATCGCGTTAAGTGGCTTTACAAACGCCGCAGGTAATGAGTCTGACAAAGTCACATTTTCAGTGCTTTGCATTATTTTCATCTTGCTCAGCCATGCCTCAAATTCAGGTGCGGGTTTTGAACCCAGTACACGGCGTACATACAACGCATCGTGAAACGACGTGGTTTGATAATTCAACATAATGTCGTCAGAACCAGGGATCCCCATTACAAACGAACACCCCGCTACACCTAATAACGTAAGTAAGTTATCCATGTCGTTTTGGTCGGCTTCTGCATGATTGGTGTAGCACACGTCACAACCCATAGGAATACCAAGCAACTTGCCACAAAAGTGGTCTTCCAGACCCGCGCGGGTAATTTCTTTGCCATCAAATAAATACTCTGGGCCAATAAACCCCACAACTGTATTAACAAGTAACGGATTAAACTTTCTTGCCACAGCATATGCTCGTGCTTCACATGTTTGTTGATCAAGCCCATGATGCGCATTTGCTGAAAGCGAGCTACCTTGCCCGGTTTCAAAATACATCACATTGTTGCCCACCGTACCGCGCTTTAAGCTAAGCGCGGCATCTTGCGCTTCAGCGAGCGTATTTAAATTAAAACCAAAGCTTGTGTTTGTTGCCTCTGTGCCCCCTACTGACTGAAAAACCAAATCAACTGGTGCGCCTGCTTCGATGCATTCAATCGTATTAGTTACATGAGTCAGCACGCAGCTTTGTGTTGGAATTTCGTATTTTTGTATAACATCATCCATTAGCGTCATTAGCTTAATGGCCTGAGCTACATTATCGGTGGCAGGGTTTATACCTATTACCGCGTCACCATTCCCGTAAAGCAAGCCATCCAACATGCTGGCCGCAATCCCATTAATATCATCAGTTGGGTGATTAGGTTGTAAACGCGTTGATAAATGCCCGGGCAAACCAATCGTATTTCTAAATGCACTGGTTACGTGGCATTTTTTAGCAATTAAAATTAAATCCTGATTACGCATTATTTTGCTAACTGCTGCGGCCATTTCAGGGGTTATTGCGGTCCTTACACTGGCTAATACCCCTGGGGTGGCAAAATCACTCAATAACCAATTACGAAAATCCCCAACAGTTAAATGCGCTATTGCCTTAAATGCGTGTGCATCGTGATCGTCTAAAATTAGACGTGTTATTTCGTCGTCTTCGTAAGGAATTAACGCTTCATTTAAAAATGTTTTAAGTGGCACCTCAGCTAATGTCATTTGTGCCACGGCTCGTTCTTGCGCCGACTGCGCAATAACGCCAGCCAACCTATCGCCCGAACGCTGCGCGGTCGCTTTAGCCATCAATTCGGCTAAATCTCTAAATTGGTAGGTTTTTGTACCAAGCGTGTAGCGATACGTTTGCCCCATTCTTTACCTCATCTAACTCTTTCAAACCTTGGTACAGGTTTTGCTAAAGCATTATTTATAGTTATTTGTCATTTAAGTACTAAAAGCTTAATTCGTACCAAAGCACTATCGAATTTTGGCAAATCGGTTTTTTAAATATAATTCAGTAACTTAAAGTATTTAAAACACGGTTAAAGTTCCTCAATAAGCAATACAAAATAAAGAGCGAATCCAAAATGGCGCATCAGCATTTATCTAACGCACCACAAAAGAGCAAAGTACATACTCACGATATTGATGAACAAGCAAGTAACCTAATCAATTGGCAACAAAAGTATGATCAGGTCAGCGAGGGTGGCTTTTTTGGTTGTATTGAAGGCGTTGCCCATTCTAATATTCACGTATTTGAAGAGTACACAGAGCGTGCGCTTCGCCAGCAATGTGTTATTGCCGATGACTCTATTTGGTTGGGTATTCCTAAAACATCGTGCGAAAGTAAAATTAATGGCTTAGATGTTCTAAATAACCAATTTATGTGCCGCAGTAGTCACAGCGATTTTGAATTAATAACACCTGAAAAATTTAATATTTATGGGGTAGTGATTAACTGGCAATCAATTGAATGCATGGCGCAACTACACGGTATTAATTTACAAAACATAAATGCCTTCGGCGCAGAGCGACTCACAGTAAATAGCCCAACTCTCAACAGAGCGCGCAGTATTATTAACAGCATGGTTAATCATGGTGCCCATGGCTTAAACGCCAATTTACAACAAGAAATGCTTTACATGCTTGCGCTAAATTTATTAAAAACTGAAAGTCAGCAGCACAACATTGCGCCAAGTTATAAGCATCGCAAAGCCGTGGTAGACAAAGTAAAAGAATATATTAAAGCTGATCCACAGAGCACAGTGACTATTACACAGCTATGCGAACTCACACATGTTAGCAGGCGAACTTTACAGTACAGCTTTGAAAGTATATTAGGTATTAACCCGCTGCGATTTTTACGCTTATCGCGTTTAAATAATGTACGGCGTGAACTTAAATTAGTTGGTCAAACCAAGTCAATTTCAGTCATTGCTGCAAACTGGGGGTTTTGGCATGCAGGGCAATTTGCTAAAGACTATACGCAGCTTTTTGGTGAGAACCCATCAAAAACCATAGCAAATAATTTAAAAGAAAGTGACTTAGATTATTAGATGCTGCGCATCCCGTGTAAGCAACCTCTACGCCTACCGCCAAATTTAACTCAACGGTAAAATTCCCTGTAGACGCGCAGCTTGCTGGCGTGACGAGCGATAGCTCGTAAATAAAGCTAATGCATTCACAAAGAGATTAAGAGGCGCTTCGCTTTTAGAGAAGTAAATAGCATCTTGCGCGAGCAAGCTTCGCGCCTGCAGCTTTCACTTCTCATTTACTCCTCATTCTCTTCTCTTTGTGCATTTTTATTGAAGATCAATAAGTCAAAAATAGGGTTTTAAGTGCTTTGCAACATCTAATAATTTAAGTAATTAGATGCTCCGCATCTCGCGTGAGCAGGCTCAGGGCTGTACATGGAAAACTTTAAAGCGTTTTTTCTAATGAGCTGGCATAAATCGTTTGGGGTATTACTCTTTGCTTTTGCTTTATTAAGAGTAACGTGGCGCATTATAAATGGCTGGCCAAAACACACTAATACCCATCCACAGTATGAAATGATACTCGCTAAAGTTATTCACTACGTATTGATAATTAGCATGTTACTAATGCCAATTTCAGGATTAATAACCTCTGGTATGGGCGGGCATGGCGTAGACTTATTTGGGCTAGAAATTATTCCGCATAATCCTAACCCAGAAAACCCACAAAAAAGCATGCCATTTAGCGAAAGCTGGTCAGATTTAGGTAAAACCGTTCACGGTATTACAGCAAATGCGCTTCTTATCGCGTTAGGTTTACATATTGTGGGCGCCTTAAAGCACCATATTATTGATAAAGACAACACACTTACACGTATGTTTGGCAAAAAGTAGGCACTTAAAAGTCTTATTTGATCGGTGCTATTTAAGCCGCGATTAAATAAGACTCTCGTCCTACGTGTTTGCTGCTGCGTTTAAACGAGCCTTTCCCTTTTTTAGCTTTTACCACTTGTGGTTTAAACACTTTAGAGGTTACTAAAGCCGCCAGCGCATTATGATTAATAACACCACGACCGGTGTCTACTGCGCTTTTATTTACCGATTTGTTATTCGATTTTTTAGCCATTTGATTTCCTATAGATTGAGTACTCACTAACAACAGTAAGTCCTTAAATAAGTGGCGATTGTATGCCTAATTTTCAACCTTGCAAGTATTTTTATCATTACACAACGCTATTTTTTCATAATAAATAGGCATAAAAAAAGCGCAGTAAATAACTGCGCTTAGTAAAGAACCTGAACGCTGGATAATAAATCTATCTCTAGCCAGAGCTCAGGTTAAATAGTTTTTAGCTCAAATAATTAAAATTCAAAGCTTACTTTTGCGTAGTAAGTACGCCCGTCAAAACCATAAGGCAATGCACGTACAGGGTATTTAAACGCACCATTGGTGATAAAGTTTAGCACTTCATCATCACCTAACTCATCAGGTGTTTCATCAAATACGTTGTCGGCACCAACCGAAAGCGTAAACATCTCATTAATGTCATAACTTACGTTCACATCAACCAATACAGCAGCTTCAACAGTACTTGTTGGTTTAAACGAGCCCGTTGGCGAAAGCTCACCGGGTAATGAAATGTGGTCGTTACCAAAATACTTTACATCGGTCTCGCCAAAGTAATTAAAACGAAGCGTAGTAGTATAAGCTTCACGCTCATAATCAAATGTCAGTGTTGCACGTTCACTTGGCTGCCCATCAGTAAAAAAGCTACGTTGTAAGTCATCAAAGGCAACCGCTTCTGGAATGCCTTCTTCAGCATTAACGTTATCAATTTTAGTGTCGTTCAAATTACCAGCGAAAGTAACACCTAAATTAGCGCCGTCGATTTCAGTACGGTATGAAGCAATAATATCAACACCTTGCGTAGTAGAATCAACGGAATTTGAGAAGTAATTGGCTTGTACTGCACCGGTTGCTTGCAGTGCAGCAAGCGCGTCTGGACTAAACGAGACGTCGTCGGCCGACAGCAAACTACCTAGTGTTATACGGTCTTTAATTTCTACACGGTAAAAATCAACAGTAAGCGAAAGCTCACTACTTACATCGTAAACAAAACCCGCACTGTAGTTAGTTGAAGTTTCAAGCTTTAACGTATCTACACCTAATGCACTTGGGAATGCCGTACCAGTGTTGGCAGTAAATGACTGGGTTAACGAACCGTCAGAACCTAGGTTCGTTGTAAACGCAGTATAACCACTTTGTTGTAATGAAGGCGCTCTGAAGCCAGTTGATACCGCACCACGAACAGCAAAGTCATTATTAAACTCATAACGCGTTGCTAGTTTACCTATTAAATCGTCACCCGCATCTGAAAAGTCTTCAAAGCGCAGTGCACCACTGACATTCCATGCATCTGTGATCATTGTTTCTACATCAACAAATACGGCATAACTATTACGATCGCTCTCGTTTGCCGCTTCTGGGCGAAGGCCGTTGTAAGCCTGGAAACCACACTGCGCAAATTGGTTTTCATCATTAACTGAAGGGTATGAAGTGTCAGTATTAGCTAAGCCACAGGCATACGACGCTTGGCTGCCCGGGACTATTTCGTAGTTTTCTTTTCGGTACTCAGCGCCAATAGTTACGTATAATGGTTCACTGCGACCAATATCTACAATACCGTTAAAACCAGCATTAAATGTAGTTTGATCAAATCTAAATCCACCTGAATAACCACCTGTTGGGCCTGCATTGGCTGCAATATCAGCATCGCTTGCATCAGGGTTATTAAATAAGTACTCAGCTGCGTATGACGCATTTAAGGTATTACGCGAGGTAAAGTCGTATTCGTTTTCACCATATACAGCCGACACATCGTAAGTCCAATCTGGGTTTATGTCGCCTTTAAACCCTATTGCAAATGAAAGGTCTTGTGCTTCATTGTATATACGCGGTAAAAAACCATCACTATAAACTTGAGTCACGTTTTTAGACGCTTCATTAAAGTTACGATAAAAACCATTACCTAACGCGCTTCGCTCTGAGTAACCACCAAACGAGTAAAGTTCGCTATCGCCAACAGGCAGTGCCATATTATAAAACAGCGATGTGAATTCGCTATCCGCGTTACCCTGTCCCCAACGAACATCCTCTGAAAGCGTTCCAGGTTCTACATTTAATGAACCCCCTGTATCGCGCTCTGCACGGTTAGTCCCGTCGGCATCTCGATACTCCAGTGATAAATTAATAAAACCGCCTTCACTACCTAACTCAAAACCACGGTTTAAGCCTGCAGTAACCGTATCGCCATCGCCTTCGCTTGTGCCGCCATACTGAACAAAGCCCGTTGTTACACCTGTTGAATTATTAAGTGATAAATTGATTACACCCGCTATTGCATCAGAGCCATATTTTGCCGCTGCGCCATCACGAAGTACTTCAACACCTTTAAGCGCAGTTAACGGAATTGCGTTCATATCGGTACCCGCAGCACCTGCCCCCACAGTACCATTCAGGCCAAAAATAGATTGATTATGACGGCGCTTGCCATTAACCAGTACAAGTGTTTGATCGGGCTGTAAACCACGCAAGGTCGCGGGTCTAAATAAATCAGAACCATCAGAGACCTGCGTACGCGAAAAATTAAATGAAGGGGCTGTTGCTTGTAAGCTTTGGCCAAGCTCAGTATAACCGCCTTTATTTAAATCATCCGAGTCTATTAAATCTATTGGCGAAGATGACTCGGTTGATGTGCGATTTGAGACTCGTGAGCCTAAAACAGATATTTGCTCAATATTTTTGACAGCTTGAACGGGAGCTTCTTGTGCATTTACAACGCCTGGTGCGCATACTGCAAACGCAACTGACACTGCAAGTGTATTTAAACGATATGTTGACATAGTGACGACCCTGTTTATGTGTGTTCTTATAATTTATATAGCGATTGTGTATCGCCAATGAGGAACATCCTAGCAACATATACAAGCAAAAAGAAATGAAAAAATTTAAATTTATGACCTAAGTATGCAAATTAAATTCAACTAAAGAAAAAATAACCTCAGAACGATTAAAATTAAAGCAAATAAAGAATTGAAATTATAAAACAAGTAATTAACACCTTATTTACAAAGGGTATTTATATGCAAAGTTATGCTTTTAAGGGAAATAAGCATGAAATGGATGTACCTGTCTCTAAAATACTATTAACGTGCACCTTTCCTGCGTGTTCTTGCATAATTGATTGCACAAGCGTGAGCCCCATACCAGTATTTTTACCCACCTCTTTAGTTGTGAAAAAAGGGTCAAACATCTGCTCTTGAACCTGGTTTGACATACCACAGCCATTATCTTTTATTTCAACACAAATATAATTATCTTTTTCAAAAATACTCACATCAACAATGCACCCTTTAGTGTCGTTATGCTCGCATGCATCTCTGGCATTAAGGAGTAGATTAACAAATAGCTGATTAGTTGATGCTAAATTGCAATATATCGGGGGGGTATTTTCAAAGTGAGTATTAACTGCACATAATTTAAGCTGGCTTTCGAGTAAACGCAGTATGTTGTTAGCAACATCAGCCATGTTAACAAGTTGCATTGCGTGGTGCTCATTAGAGTCCATAAAGTTTAGCAAGTTTTGAACACAATAATTAACCTGCTTTAGGGTGCTGGCACTTTCTTTTATTCTTGGTGACAAATCATTACTGATCCAAGCAAATGGGTGTTGTAAATTAAGCAAATCAAGCTCGTGTTTAAACTGGCTTTCTTTTAACTCACCGTTTAAGTATTGCTCACTTATATTTAATACTGAGGTGATAATTTGGCTCGAATAATTAAAGCTATCAACAGTACCAATAGCTTTCAGTAAAGGCGTGTTTATTTCTGAAGCTGCATCAACGCTCAAAGTACCTAAAGTCGCCATTTTAGTACTCTGCACTAACATTTTTTTATAACGCGCTAGTTCGGCTTCTTTTTCGTTGATTTGCTTTTCGAGCTGTTTACGTTTTGCTTGCTCGTCTATAAGTGCACTCTCTAAATTACTTTCTACTTCATTCATGCCAGAATCCCTATAGCTATTGCTTTAATATTTAGTTCGCAAATTCTAAACACGCAACCTAAGTAGCTTTATTAATGAAAACAAAAGTAATGACCGCTTTGATTTATCACCAATCAAAAGTGCCAATTGCTTCATAAATTGATGAGTCAACCTCATGCTGTTGGCAAAAAGTAATTAAAGCTTCGTTCGACTCTTTATAAAAAAGCTTTTGCTGAACAATAAACAATACATTACCTAACTTGTTATCAGACGCTTGTAGCTCGCTAGAGTTTATAATTAATGAACACACTTGAGAGCTATAACCCCAAAGTTTCATCACATAAGCAGAAATGTGTAAATAAGAAATGCAGTGTTCAGGTAACGGTTCTTCTGCACTTAAATCACTTTTCTCTTCCCCTTCAAGCTTTATTAATTTGCCAACAAAACTTAACAGTGCAACAGAAAAAAGCAGCGCCTGTTCTTTTTGGCTCATTTTTATATGTTGTGCAAATTTTTTAACACAGCTCGCGTAATGTGTAGCTTGAGATAAATGTTGTTCATGCTCACTAGCAGATAAACATGATTGGCTGTTTTGAGCTATTAATAACGATGCACTAATTGATAATAATATAGTTGTTCCAAGGCGAGACACCGCTTCTTCAATTGAACTCGTTTCACTCGTAAACCCTAAATAAGCCGAGTTAGCAAGTTGTAGTAATTTAGCCACAATAATTGGCTCTTTAGCTACCACTTCAGCAACGTTAGCCAAGTCGTAATCGCAACTGTTTATTAGGTTGTTAAGCTCTTTAAGTAGTAAAGGGTAAACAGGAAAGCTAGGCATTGAGCCTAACTTGCGTCTCATCGTATCTGAAAATGGCAACGCCTTTAAATCGGCAACATTTTCAAATAACAAGATTAAATTATCTTTACTAAATGGTTTTGCAAGGTACATATGCACAACGTTACTTTGCCGCATTTTTGAAGTTAACGATGAATCGCCTGTCAGCAGCGCCCTAACCGGGTAAGGGTTTTCAGTCAAGCAGCGCTCTAACACATCAAGCCCATTAATATGCGGCATTAAATAATCGCTTATGACTAAATCAATGGTTTTATTTTTATTAAGGATCGACCAAAACTCATTTAATTCAGTAACCGTAATTACGTCTGCAACAGGGTAAATTCGATTAATTGTTCTTTGTAGAGCCTTTAAAATAAAACGCTCGTCGTCAAATAAAACGATGGTCATTGTGTTCATTGAGTATCGCACTTATTTTTAATCGTTAAATAGCGACAAAACTCATCAGCATGCAAAGGTTTAGAAAAGTAAAAGCCTTGTATATAATCACAGCCCAGCTTTCCAACTAACTTACACTCGTGCACAGTTTCAACACCTTCTGCAATGACTTTAAGGTTTAAATCATGCGACATGCGCACAATGTTTCTGATCATGCTTTGCATTTCAAGTGATGAGTCCAAACCACTAATAAGCTCTTTATCTAATTTAATCGCATCAATAGATAACTTAGAAAGATACGCAAGCGATGAATAACCAATGCCAAAATCGTCAATTTGCACTTCAAAACCCAAGTCGCGGAGCCTTGTTATTTGTAGCTGACATTCGTGTAAATCATCCATTAAATACGTCTCTGTAAGTTCAAACTGAATACTCGATGCACTCAGGCCATTTTCTTTTAGGCGCGCTAGCATAAAATCAATCCACTGCGGATCTTCTTTTATTTGCCGAGCTGATAAATTAATAGCTAATTTCCCAACCTCTATTTTTTGCTCTTGCCAAGTTTTAAGCTGATTAAAACTTTGAGAAATGACAAATCGGCTAATAGCAATAATTTGGCCATCGCATTCTGAAATAGGTATAAATAAACCAGGAGACACCCACCCATACTTTGTTGGTTCGTACCAACGAATAAGCACTTCGGCGCCACTTACTTTATTTGTTTTTAAATCTATTTTAGGCTGAAAACACAAACTAAATTCTTCATTATCAATCGCTTTAAATAATAACCGGCTTAACTCAAAGTTTTTTCGGTAGTCATTCACAAGCTCTGCATCAAAGCGGGTAAAAAATCGTTGCTGTTTTTTAGCCAAGTAGTTCATATTCAAACTAAGGTGGTTAACTAACTCTTTGCCCGTTAAAACATCGTCAGGAAAAATGCCATACACGCCATAAAGCTCTAAACTCATTCCTTTGTAACGTTGGGGGATAGCATCGGTAAATAAGGTCATTGTTTTATTAAGTGCGGCAAGTAATGTGGCATCGTTACTTGCGTGAGGCACAGATAACATAAACTGGTTAGAGTGCTTTTGACACATTCTTACCTTTTCACCAAGGGTATTGTGCAGTACTTTTGCAAGCAAATGTGTAAATTCGTAAGCGCTTTGGTAATCTAATAAATCAGCTATAAGTTCAAATTTAGCAATACCGATAAAAATAACCGTGTAACTGGTATTTTCACTTTCATAATCATTTAGCTGTTGATAAAAAGCGGGCTCTTTAATAAGAAACTCGCCAAAGCTTTCTATTAAAATTTTGTTACTCGATTTACTCGGGTTAACCGACAGCTTCAGTAACTGACAAAAATCATCAGACCAATATCGCTCCAAAATAAACTCGTATTCTTTGTCGCTATCGGGACATTTACGAGCAATAAATAGCATGTCGGTTTTGTTATTTAAAAAAGCCGTTAAGTCAGTTTTGTTTTGCTGTGAATCTATACTGGTTATGTAATCATCAACATAGCTGTATAACCCAGGGAAAATAGTCTGGGCGGGGGCATTAAAGCGAGTTATTTTACCTTGGTCATTTATTTCAATAAGTGCCGTTACGCTCCCAAGGAGTAGTTGATCACGCTCGTGCTGTGCAATGCGTCTGCAATAAAGCTTTTGTGCTTGTTTAATTGTGTCAACCAGCTCGTTTTCGTCCCATGGCTTTTGTAAAAACTTAATCGCAAGCCCTTGATTAAGAAGCTCAACAACCGAATTAAAATCGGCATGACCACTAAGCACTATGTTTATTATATCTGGCCAATGTTTTTTGGTTTCTCTGAGTAAGTCGGCCCCTGTCATATTAGGCATTCTGTAATCGGTAAGAATCACCGATACATCATGCACTTTTAAGTAAGCCAATGCTTCTGGGCCACTAGCCGCTAACGCTACTTTTTTAAAGCCGGCACGCTTTAGCACGCGCTTTAAAGACCGTAATACATTTTCTTCATCATCAACCAAAAGGATACTAGGTTCCACTATTGGCTCCCATTGTTATTTAATCCTAAATAAAGATTAAAACGGCTAATACGACAGCGCATAATGCACCTATCGTCATTTAAACTGATATGGCTATAGTTAACATGTTTTAGTTCATAGCCCCATTGTAAAAATAGCGCCTGCTATTTATTACTCAAAAAACAATCCTAAAAAACCACACAGCGCAACAAAAAGCAATACAATACAACTAGGAATAGACTAACTTATATTAATAACTACAATACGTATAGGGTCTTAATGTACACGGCTAAAATTGCCATTAAATAGATTAATTTAAAGGCGCTTTAAAAGTGTTAAATACAAACGTAAAGCAAGTGCCTTCCCCCTCTTTGCTCAACACGTCTATACCAGCCTCATGCTCTTCAATAATTGTATACACCTCAGACAAACCTAACCCCGTTCCTTGTCCAATTTCTTTAGTTGTAAAAAACGGATCAAAAATGCGTTCCAAGTCAGACTCAGCAATACCGGCACCAGTATCTTTAATTATTAATGTTATTTTGTCGCCATTTTTCTTGCAGTCAATGGTAAGCGTTCCTCCAGAGCTCATTGCCTGCAGCGAATTTAAAATCACATTAAATAAAAGCTGCCTTATTTTTCCAGCTTTACCATCTATAAATACCGGCTCCTGGGGTAAGTCTTTTTCAACCTGCACTTTATAATTAAGCTCATTTTTAAGCACAACTAACGTAGATTCAATTTCGGCGCATAGGTCTACTTCTGCCCAGCCTTCTTCATCGTTTAGTGCAAAATCTCGTAAACTATTCACAATTTTTTTAACTCGCTCAGCACCATTTAGCGACTCATCAAGTAACTCTGGTAAATCTTCTACAATAAAGTCAACACCGTGACGTTCGTATACATCCTCGAGTAATTTTATAAATCTTTCTTCTGCTTGTTTTACAATGATTTTTTTTTGTGTCTGCGTTGTTTTTATCAGCTTTAACGCATAATCCTTTAGCGTTTCTAGGTTTGAGCTTACAAACCCTATTGGGTTATTTATTTCGTGTGCAACCCCTGCAGCTAATTGACCTATAGACGCCATTTTTTCTGACTGGAGCATTTGCTTTTGCGCTACTTTTAACTCTTGATGCAGTGCTTTTAATTGTTGATGCTCTTCTTCAAGTACATTTTTTAAGTCAGATTGCTGAATAAAATAACTGGCTTCTGCAGTCACATCGGTCACAAAAATGCTGACATGCGTAACCTCGGCATTATCGTTCGAAAGCGGCATAAACTGCACATTTTGGTACATTTGCGACTCGTCTCCTGTAATAGGGCGACTACTGCGCATAGGGAATACATGGGGGCGTTGTTGCCAATAACTAAAGCTAGGATTTTTTAAAATAAGTACACTGTCAATTTTACGTTTTAAAAAACGTGCTTGCTCTTCAAATACGCTTAATAAGTGCTGACCAACTAGGTCGGGCTGGCGAATAGTTAAACCACCTAAAAATGTAGGGTTAGCGAATGTGATGGTCATATCTTGGTTTATAATGCATGCACCAATAGGAAGCTGTTCAATGACCCGCTCAAACTCACTTTTCTCCATTAATCCTCCAATAAAGCTTTTATGGGTATTAACAGTTGTTCAATTGAGCCTTCGCTTAAGCCAATGAGTATGCGCGCATCAAATTGCATTTGCTCTATAAAAAACTCTACTTCTATAATTAAAATAGACGACCACTCGTTGCTATGCACCGATTGTAATGGGTAATAAAACGCAGGCATATTCAATTGCGTCGATAACTCAAGCTGGCTTGTAAATCCCTGCAAGCAAGCAGCAGATAAAATATTGGTAACTTCTAAAACAAGCTCTTCTGTAGCGGCATCATCAAGTGGTAAATCAAAGTCCATAACCTCTGCTAACGCATTACAGCCATCTTTATGCATGCTCATTATCACTTCGCCACGAATGGTGCCCGTGAAAGACTGCCGTGCAAACCAATTATCAGAGAGGCTATTAATCATCCCCTGAAAGTCTTCAGGAGACATTGCTTGAATAGCAGGAATAGACAACGACACCTTAGTTTGAATAAGGCGTGCAAGTGCATCGGCCGCCTGCCCCATAGAAATGTTCATTATTTCTTGAAGCGCATCGCGCTCATCTTCATTTATTTCAATCATAACAAACCAACATCCAGCAAGGTTTCGCGTAATTGATCAGCCTTTAAAGGCTTTTGTAAAAACCTAAAAGCGCCCATTGAGCTAACAAGCGCCTGTGCTGCTGGTTGAATATCAGCACTAATTACTATCACTATGGTTTTTTGGTGTTCCTGCTGTAGCTCTTTTAATACTTCAAAACCATCCATTTGTGGCATTTGTAAGTCTAAAAAAAGTACCTCTGCTAACCCAGTATGCACAGCTTCTAATGCCTCTACGCCATTTTTAGCTTCATGAATAGTTATATCCCAATCTTCAGGGAGTGCGCGTTTAATTGTTTTTCTTGAAAGTGCTGAGTCATCAGCTATCGTAACCGGTATTGGCATACAGTCCTCACTATACAATATTAGTACGTAACCCTCTGTTTTAGAGTAGAAGTAATTAGTGATTTCTGCAAAAAATTATCCTACAAATTAGCCTTTCATGCTGAGTTTTTGTTATTTTTCAAAGGCCTTAAATTCACGCATTAGTAAAATACATCATAATTATTAAAATCTATCAATTCAGTTGTTTATACGCCCAGGTTAGACTAAATTTAACTATATATCAGAATTGGCTGGCCTTATTTAATGCAAAAAACCTCTGAACTAGAAGAATTTAACAATCGACCTGCGCATATTTTATGCCTAGATGACGAAGCAAGTGTTTTAAAGTCACTTGTACGATTGTTGCGCATGAACAAATTTAATGTGGTTGTATCGACAGACGGGCACGACGCGCTTCAAAAAATGTCAGCCACACAGTTTGACGTGGTTATAAGTGATATGCGTATGCCAAAAATGAGTGGCGCAGAATTTTTAGCAAAGGCAAAAAAGCTAGCTCCTGATACTCAACGTATTTTATTAACGGGTTTCTCTGATTTAGAGTCAACGGTCAGTGCTGTCAATGATGGGGGGATCAACGCCTATATTCAAAAGCCTTGGCAAAACGATCACTTAATCAGCGTTATAAAATCAGCCGTAGAAAAGTTTCGTTTAAAAAAACACAACGAGTTACTGCAAGCCCATGTCAAAAAACAAAATGCGCAGTTAACCGAACTGAATCAGTCGTTAGAACTCAGAGTAGAAAAACGCACAAAACAAATAAAACAAGTTCTCAGGCAGCTTGAAAAAGCCAATGAGCGAGAAAAAAACGAGCATAAGTCTACCGTAGAGCTACTCTATAATTTTATTAACGCTAACCCCTATCTCGACGGTAATAAAGCGCAAAACATTGCCAATACCTGTACTCATATAGCCTTGTATTTAAATGCATCACAAAAAAGTATAGAGCTTGCTCCAACGGCTGGTTATCTAGCGCAAATTGGGCTACTTGCAATGGACCCCGATCTTTATAAAAAGCCAGTGAACAAACTTACCGAAGCACAACGCAAAGCCTTTTACACTCACCCCAGCACCGCGCAACTAATGCTTATGCCTGCACTGCATTTACACGACGTGTCTGACGCTATTTACTATCAATTTGAACGCTATAACGGCAACGGGTTACCCAAAGGGCTTTCGGGTAACGAAATACCCATTGGCGCCATGGTACTTAGTGTTGCACGTGATTACTGGGACGCATATGAGCAAAGTGTGGGCGATAACGAAGCTGAGCACCACCAGCACGCGCTCGACACTATAAAGCTATACAGCGGTACATTTTATCACCCTAAAATTGTGCGAGCACTTGAAGCCAGCCACAATAAGATGAAAGAAAAGAAAAGCACAGCAGGCTCAGTTAATATTTGCAACGCACAAGAGCTCAAAGAGAACATGGTACTGGGCAATACGCTTCAGAGCCATACCGGCATTATGTTACTACCAAAAGGCCATGTATTTAGCCGTAAATCAATTGAAAAATTACAACAACTTGAAGCTAAAAAACCAACCCCCTTTAGAATTATGATTAAAAGCGCTAAATGATTGATCTAAAGCAGGCTTTTTTTCGTTACAATAAGCCTAAAATATCAATATAACTTTGCTTGAAGGAGCACAACGTGTCGCGATTTTCTGCCGTAACCGACAATCCCCACGACGGGCGTTTTAATCAAAAAACGGGAATACTACTTACTAATTTAGGGAGCCCAGATGCTCCAACGGCCGCGGCACTTCGTATTTACTTACGCGAGTTTTTGTCTGACCCACGTATAGTCGAAATACCGCGCCTTGTATGGATGATCATACTACATGGCATCATTTTACGAGTACGCCCAAAACGTTCAGCAAAGCTATACAAAAGCATTTGGACAGAAAACGGGTCGCCCCTCACACACATTACGCGTCAACAAAGCGAAAAGCTCAACACATTATTAAAGCAAAAAGGCTACACAAACACCGAAGTTGTTATGGCTATGCGTTATGGCAATCCTTCAATAGAAGCAGGCCTTGAGGAGCTAAGAGACAAAGGCCTTACGCGCATTGTTATCATGCCAATGTACCCACAATATTCAAGTCCAACAACGGGTTCTACATTTGACGCCGTATCAAGCGTACTACGCAAATGGCGCTGGGTTCCTGAGCTTCATTTTATAAATGGCTATCATAAAAACACCACGTATATTGAGTCATTGGCTAACAGCATAAGTGAAGACCTAGCAGCCAATGGCATGCCGCAAAAAATAGTGTTTTCATACCATGGTATGCCAAAGCTATTTTTAGACAATGGCGATCCGTACCATTGCCTGTGTTTACAAACAACACGACTTGTTGTTGAAAAACTTGGCCTTGATAAAGATAACGTTATTAGCACTTTCCAAAGCCGATTTGGTAAAGCTGAATGGTTAAAGCCTTACACCGATGCTACGCTTGAAAGCCTGCCAGCTGAGGGAATTAAAGACGTTGCAATTATAAGCCCAGCGTTCAGCGCCGATTGCCTCGAAACTCTTGAAGAGTTAGAAGGTGAAAACCGTGAGATTTTTGAAGAAGCCGGCGGCGAAAAATACCGATACATCCCTGCTTTAAACGACAGAGACGACCACATTGAAGCCATATTTGATGTGTTAAAACCGATGTTGTAATCAGCTCAATATAATAAACAAGGCGTTAATATTAACGCCTTTTTTTATGCCCACTCTTCACCAAGAGGTTAAGAGACGCTGCGCTTTTGGAGTTAGTGAAAAAGCCCATCATTTACAATGCCATGGCTGAATTTACCTATAGACGTGCTTTGCTTTTGTTTAAAAATGCCTTTAAGGGTTATAAAAGTAACTAACTTACCACCGAGAGGTGAAGGAGAAAACCAGGAGAAGCAACAAAACCAATCTTTTTAACTCTGTGTAGCGCAAAGCGCCTCGGTGTACTCTGTGGTGATATTTATTTTAAATAACAAGAAGCTGCCGCTTCTAACGTGAGCAAGCTCTACGTCTACAAAAATAAACTAAAATACGCCTGTCACTTTAGCTGCTCATTTACTCCTCATTCGCTTCTCTTTGTGCATTAAGATTTTAAAAGCCAATGATTCACAAAGGGGTTAAATTTACTGGTAGACGCGCAGCTTGCTGGCGTTTAAAAGCAACGCTTTTAAGGGGTTATAAAGTAATTGTTTCACCACCGAAAAGTGAAGAAGAAAACCAGGAGAAGTGACTAACCAATATTTTTTAACTCTGTGTAGCGCAAAGCGCCTCGGTGTACTCTGTGGTGATATTTATTTTAAATAACAAGAAGCTGCCGCTTCTAACGTGAGCAAGCTCTACGTCTACAAAAACAAACTAAAATACCGCCTGTTACTTTAGTTGCTATTTACTCCTCATTCGCTTCTCTTTGTGCATTACGGTCTTAAAGCGAATTAATCACAAAGAGGTCAAGAGCCGCTGCGCTTTTAGAGAAGTGATTGTGTTTAATAACGGAAAACTTTACTTCTAACATCAGCAAGCTCAACGCACATGAAAAACTAAACACTAGCTTCGCTCTTTCAATCATTCCTTATTAGGTTATAGAAGGTATTACACTTTCTAAGCGCTTTATATCAGCCTCACTAATATTAGCGAAGCGCTTGAAATGAGCCGGCCATTGGCGAACATAACACTCAATCTCAGTAATAATCTTTTTTGCCTGAGCATTATTTAAACCAAAGCGTTTAGCTTGCGACAGAATATTATCGATACTCGCATAGCGGCCATCATCACCAAGCCCTAAGCCATGCTGCTTTGAGTTATTAATTGGAGTAATATCGTAAGCAGGGCTCATGCGCCACGCTTGCTCAAGAAAATTATACAAAAATGCATGGTTACGGCTGTGGTCATCTGCATTACCTATAAATACGTTAAATACCATTCGCCTAAACAGCTCAGTAGCATCATCAGCAAATTCACCTGTGTGGTGGCGAATAAACTCAGCCAATTCAGCGTAACTATAGTAAGTTGCTAAATCGCTTAACGCGACTTTAGGTGTTTGTAGCAAGCTATTAGCGCTCAAAAAATGATGAGTTTGCAAGCCATCACTTACATCAAAACGTTCAACTAACAACACGTCACCATTTTCTGTTTCATGAATACAGGTATTTGCAGTACGAATACCCAATTCATTAGCCATACACATAGCCCCATGCTCAGCCCTAACTAAATTGAACAAATCATCTTGACGATTAAATTTTGCCAAGTAAAGTTTATCACCAATTTTTACTGATGTTTTAGGCCTTGCACCACCCATACTTTGACCAAACTCAAAGGCTTTTTTTGCCTCGAGTGAGATAGCCTTATCAGCGAGTAAATCGTCTTTAGCTTGATCTAAAAACGCTAAATCGGCTAACGTATTTTTATTAGTTTTATGCTTTGATGCACTGCGCGACAAACTAAAAACCAAAGCGCCCACACCATACCCAGACCCAGCTAGTAAAAACTCAAGCTCATTTTTTGGCCTAGTATTATGTAATGATAATATAAGCTTACGGCCCCAAGAGTCCGCGCCGGCGTCACTTAAGACGCCAAATATACCTTTATTCGCCGAATAACTAACAATGCCAGGCTTTAACGGTAAGTGCACCGGATCAAGAGCAAACGCATCTGGCCGTGCAAGGTAACTTTTACCGTAATTAAACTCACCTCGACCTGTTTGTGTATTTAGCTTAAAAAAACCACAAATAATAGGGGGGTCTTCCAAACCATCAATAAAAACATAAGCCTCAGAAGTCATCATTAACCTCCTGAGTTTTACGGCCTTTGCGTTGCCTTGCATTATAACCACCCGCATCTGCAACTAACTCATTAACCTCGTCTAACAACGAACCTTGTAACTGAAGCGCAACTAAAGCCTCAAACAATATATCGCTTTTTACCACCTCACCTTGCTCAAGTTTTTGCACCGTTGAGCGAGATACACCTATCATTTTAGCAAACGTACTTTGGGTATAATGCAAAGTGCGGTGCTGACGAATTAAATCACCCAATCGATTCGCCAATTTTAACGCTTGCTCAGATCTCATATATGCACACTTAGTCAGTCATTAACATGATAATGATTACTTTAGCAGTATTTAAATTGTTTGCAAGATGCTTTAAATTGATTCAAAGCAGGTTTAAAACAACGCTCAACGAAACAGCCTCGTACCTTTCATTGGCCAGACCTTAAACTTACTAACGCGAAAGCAAATAACTTAAGCCCACTTACTTTTGTTACTCATTTACTCCTCATTTTGTTCTATTTGTGCATTAAGATTTTAAAAGCCAATGACTCACAAAGAGGTTAAATTTACTGGTAGACACGCAGCTTGCTTGCGTTTAAAAGCAACGCTTTTAAGGGGTATAAAAGTGATTGTTTCACCACCAAGAAGTGAAGGAGAAGACCAGGAGAAGTGACCAAACCAATCTTTTTAACTCTGTGTAGCGCGAAGCGCCTCGGTGTGCTCTGTGGTAATAAAAGATCACTTAATCCTGTCACTTTGGTTGCTCATTTACTCCTCATTCGCTTCTCTTTGTGCATTACGGTCTTAAAGCGAATTAATCACAAATAGGCTAAATTTACCTGTAGAAGTGCTTTGCTTTCGTTTAAAAGCAATGCCTTTAAGGGTTATAAAAGTAACTAACTTACCACCGAGAAGTGACCAAACCAATATTTTTTAACTCTGTGTAGCGCGAAGCGCCTCGGTGTGCTCTGTGGTGATAAAAGATCACTTACCCTGTCACTTTGGCTGCTCATTTACTCCTCATTCACTTCTCTTTGTGCATTACGGTCTTAAAAGCCCATTACTCAAAAAAAGATTAGAGGCGCTGCTATTTTACCTAAACCCCAACATCATTAACCCTTACGAGTGATCATCACGGTACACACTCCTGCAATAATTCCCCAAAAAGCAGAACCTACTGAAAACAGCGTTAAATCAGACGCCGTCACCAAAAACGTCACTATTGCAGCCTCAGTATATTGCGAACCCGTTAACGCCTGCTGCAAACTATTAGCAATAGTGCCAAACAAAGCTATGCCCGCCAAAGCTAAAATAAGTGCTTGCGGTAAACTTGCCACCAACCCCACTAAAGTTGCAGCACACAACGCCATTAAAATATAAAACACACCGCCCGCAATACTTGCCCAATAGCGTTTATCCGGGTTTATATCGGCCTCATCACTCATACAAATAGCCGCCGTAATCGCGGCTAAATTAATTGAATACGCCCCAAACGGCGCACAAAGCACATTCACCAGCCCCGTAACATTAAGCGATGACGAAATAGGCGCCTCATAATTGTGTGCCTTTAATACCGCAATACCAGGCAAATTTTGAGACGTCATGGTCACAATATATAAAGGTAAACCAATGCTTATACAGGCTTGTACATTAAACGAAGGGGCAATATAGGTAAAGTGGCTCATTTTCCACTGTAACACGCTGGTATCTATGTAGCCAAATTGCCACGCTAATAACACACCAACAATTAATACACTTAACATCGCAAAGCGCGCAAAAAAGCGCTTACCCACAAAATAAACCAACACCATTAGCCCTATAACTAAGGGCATATCGTTCATAAAATTAAATACATCTATACCAAAAGTAACCAGCACACCGGCCAACATAGCACAGGCAAGCTCACTGGGTATTCGGTTCATTATTTTTTCAAACCAACCCGTAATCCCCGACAAAAAAACCAACAACGCGGCAAACATAAATGCCCCAATGGCTTCATTCAAGTTATACCCCTGTGCGCTTGATATAAGTAATGCGGCTCCGGTGGTCGACCATGCAATTAAAACAGGAACTTTGTAATAGTACGATAATCCAATTGAGGTTGTTCCCATTACTAAACCTAGCATTAAAATCCAGCTCGCTACTAAATCGGGCGTTCCGCCAAGGGTGATCACAACCTGATAAATTAATGCAATAGAACTTGCAAAACCAATAATCACTGCCACTAATCCAGCTGTTACTCGGTTAAGTAATTGATCTGAAAACGTCATAAGTCCCTCTTGCATTTATTTTTATGCAAACAACATACGTTGCTCAATTTCACATTGCAATTGGCTATTAGTGTAAGAATCGTGAATTATTTTCATTTTTATTTTAAAAAATTTTACACCTTCAAATTATTGCACTTTAAAAAACAAACAAGTACCTATAAAAGCGCCACAGGCCCCATAAAACCTACAAAAAGCAATACCTAAAATGTACTAAAAACAACCTAAGCATTACTTAACAATAACTTAAAAAACAAAAAACCAATACATTAATACTACACAAGCAAACTTGATCTAATCACTCACTTAGTATAAAAAGTAACAAATAGTTAACCAAAAACACCAAAAGAGAAACAAATGAAGCGTTTAATCATTGCTGCCGTTGCTACTGCGGTACTCGCATTCGCCATTTACAAAGTAGTAATTGAGACCAATAAAGCCGAGGAGCCTATTGCCCCAATCGCAATCGATTTTGTACCTATTGATCTGCAAAAAACACGCACAACCAAAGCACCAGCGCCTATTGATATGAGCAAAGATCCGATAAAAGCAACGCCAAAAATAGAGCAAACAGCCCCTTTTGAAAGCTTTGACGCGGTGAACCGCTTGTCTGATCGTGCAAAAGCAGTACTTACCGATGCCAAGGTGCTGCCTACCGATCTTAATAACGAAGCCTACATAGAGTTTGATCTAGCCAGTTTACAAGCACTTAAAACAGGCGAAAATTTTGACCTAGCTATTCCACAAACAACCGAAACTTACACCGCCGAAGTCACTAACGTTATTGAGTCGGCCAATGGCGACAAAAGCATTTTTGGAAAAGTACTTGGCGCTGACGGACGTATGCACAACACGGTACTTACTGTTGGAAAAGACGCTATTTACGGCCAATTTACCGCGCCTTCTGGTAACTACGTATTTGAAAGCAAAGGCCAGTACGGCTGGATAGCAGCTAAACGCGATTTATATAAAAGTCATATTGAGCACAACGTGAGTGCCCCACAACCAAAAACCGATAGCGCTGCCGATATGTTTGCCCCTAAAACCGACGGCTAACCACCTATTCCGCCCGCTTAATTAAGAGCTATCGCGGATTACTAGTACCTAATTTTTTATATTAAGCCCCATTAAATGGCTGCTTAAGTGTGCTCGTTATGCTTAAGCAAAATTTAATAATAACTATATTAACCACTACAAGAGTAAGGAAATACAACAATGAAGAATGTAATCATTAAAACGGCAGTAGCCGCTGCATTGTGCGCTGCAAGCACAGCACAAGCAGAAACAATCGATATTGGTATTTTATATACCGACCAATCGGCTGCAGCAACCAGCAATATTAATACAAAAATTAACCAGCTTATTGCGTTTAGTAATCAAGTTTACAGCCAAAATGGTGTAGATATCACATTACGTTTAGTAGGTTCGCAAAACTTAGGCGACTACGCAATTACACCGTCTGAAGATTGGCTTAATGCAGTAACAAACAGCAGCTACGTAGATAACCTACGTACAGGCTGGAAAGCCGATATGGTTGCAGTACTGGGTATGGGTCAAAGTGCAGGGGCTGGCTTAATTTCATGTGGTTTAGCATGGGTTGGACAAGGTACAAACGGCAACCTTTACAGCTCAATGAGCGATCGTATGTACTCAATCACGGCGATTGACTGTGGCGCAAGCACATTTGTACACGAGCTAGGCCATAACCAAGGTTTAGCGCATTCACGTAAGCAAGGTGATACGTCGGGTGGTGTTTACACAGACGGCATGGGCCACGGTGTACAAAATGAATTTGCAAGTATCATGGCGTACCCACAAGTATTTGGTAGTGCAACTCAGTACGATTACTTCTCTAACCCAAATTGGAGCGTAAACGGTATTCCTTACGGTATTACAAACCAGGCATACGCAATTCGTACTGTAACGGCAACAAAAACAAGTATTGCTAACTTTAAGTAAGTTAGTAAAAAGCGGACCGATTTATTAGCCCGCTTACGTTATTTTGTTATTCCAATCCGTTTAATTAAGTGATCTATTTTAGCCCCTAAAAATAATCAAGTATTATTGCGGATTGGTATTAGTCCCTTTGGAGCGCGTTATGCGCTCTTTTTAATGCACAACCACCTTTTGCCTAATAGCCGGCATTAACGTTTTACCATCGCCATCTACTTTATTTAATAGCTTTAAGCCCATCACTTTTGCAAGCACCGGGTAAATGTCGAGGTTATTTACTTTTTCAAGGCTAACACCTTGTTTAAACGCAGGCCCAGTGGCAATAAACGTGGCCGCCATGTCGTCTGTGTAAGCATAACCATGTGTGCCAACATACGTCGATTTACCCTTACTTGTAAACACAGCCGGCGCGTTAGTTTGTGCAATAATATCGCCCACACGGCTCCCTTTATTATAATGATACCCAGCCAACTGCTCATCGGTTAACACTGTATAGCGGCCATTAGCCGCATCGCGCAAACGCGCTTTATAATTGGCTATGTCGGCTGCACTGGTTTCAGGCTTTGCATATATAAGTAAGCGAGGCCCCGTGTTTTTAACTATAAAACCGTCATCGCTAGGTAACGTGTTTAGTAAAATGCTTTTATTAGGGTCAACAACCGCCATACCATGGTCCGACACAATCACTAAATTCACATCTTGTTCTAATTTATTTAAACGCGCTTGCAACTGCCCCATTAACGTATCGAGCTGTTTAACTGCATCGCGTGTTTGCGGTGCGTCGGGGCCAAATTCGTGCCCCATGCTATCTACTAACGAAAAATAACTCGCAACAAAGCGAGGGCGCTGCGCTTTGGGTAAGCTTAACCACTGAATAATTTGATCAACACGGCCTTGGTATTCACTGTGTTTAGAATAATGATAAAAATAGTCGGGGGTCATACCATTAAAACGTGCATCCGACTCAGGCCAAAAATACGCCGCCGACTTAAGCCCCTGCATTTTAGCTAAATTCCATAACGGAATACCCTTTACCCACGTGCTGTCGCCTAATGCTTTGCCCATACTGTAACATTCGTTATTACGCGCTTTGTCGCAAAATTTGTTATCAACAATGCCGTGATTTACGGGCAATAACCCAGTCACAATAGAAATATGATTAGGAAACGTTTTAGTGGGGTAAACCGGTATTAACTTTTGTGCCCTTACGCCTTTTTCTGCCATGGCTTTTAAATTAGGTGCCCCGTGTTTTTCAATGTAATCCCATCTAAAACCGTCAATCGACACAAGCACTACGGTTTGCTCTTTTGCCGCAAACGCTAAATGACTAGTAAGCACCAAAGATGCCAATATCATTACCTTTAAAAACACATACTTCATTATAAATACTCGCCTACATTAAAATGCGTTAAATACTGAAAAATATAGCTTTATAATACAATTGCAAGGCCTTAAATGATACAAGCACCTGTACCTAACTCGTCTAGGTGTATATATTAACAAGTAAGTATTAAAAAAGAATGACACCGCGCACTTACTTTGCCAGTCGTCAACACCAAATAAGGACACCGATGACTATCGACTTTAGTAAAAAAATAACCCCCGCGCGCATGTACCGAACCACCTCTAATTTACAAATGGCGCTTGAAAGCGACCGTGGTCGCATAATGAACAGCGCCGCTATTCGTCGCTTACAACAAAAAACACAAGTATTTCCGCTAGAGCGAAATGCCGCAGTGCGTTCAAGGCTAACTCACTCGCTTGAAGTTCAACAAGTTGGCCGCTTTATTGTACAGCGTATTTTTGCCAACTTAAGCTACCAACAACAAACAGACTTTGGTTTAACCGACCTAGAGCGCCCGCTCGAAAGCCTAGTAGAAATGGCCTGCCTAATGCACGACATTGGCAATCCACCTTTTGGGCACTTTGGCGAAGCCGCAATAAACCACTGGTTTAATACTAATTTAGCCAGTGTTACCCCCGAGCGATGCCGCGAGCCAAATACCGGCATTGGTGTTATTTTTAAGCACTTAGCGCAAGACATTTGCAACTTTGAAGGCAATGCCCAAGGCATTCGTATTATTCATTCATTGCAAACCCTAAACCTAACTTACAGCCAAAGTGCTGGTATTTTAAAATACACCCGCCCAGCAGGGCTTGATATAAAAGACATACCCCAAAATAAAAACTACTTAATGAAAAAAGTAGGCTACTACTACAGCGAAAAAGCCTTTATAGAAGCATTACAAAACGAATTAACCATAGAGCCATACTGCCGCCATCCGGCCAGTTACATAATGGAAGCCGCTGACGATATATCGTACTGCCTAGCCGACATAGAAGACGCCGTAGAAAAAGGCATAATAACCATTGAGCTACTGTGCACTGTACTTAAAAATCACTATCAAAAAGTACTTATAAATCTAACCATTGACGACACAGACCACCAAGACTTTGTTAGCAAAGCAGTAGACTACGCACTCGAGCGTGGCAAAGCACAACCGTATAACTTTAATAGTGAATTTTTTATATACCTGCGTGTTGCCCTACTGCACCCGTTAGTTAACCATGCAGCCAAACGGTTTATAGAAAACATAGAACCCATTTATCACGGCGACTTTAACCACGCCCTACTAGAAGACCGAAGCCACTTGCACGCCGTAACACAAACGCTTAAACAAGTTGCCCTGGCGCATGTGTTTTCAGATAAAGAAGTAGAAAAACTTGAGCTACAAGGCTACAGAATCATTAACGGCCTACTCGACAGCTACAAACCGCTACTGCAACTAACAAGCGACGACTTTAAACGCGCCCTGAATGGCGACAAACGCCTACTCATAGAATCAAGACTCGTTAAAAAGCTCTCTAAAAAGCATTTAAATAGCTATCAACATGCCATAGACGCCATGCAAGAAGAGCCCGACCACTTTGCAGCCTACGAGTTTTATTACCGATGCCGGCTAATTCAAGATTATATTAGCGGTATGACCGACCAATTTGCTTACGACGAATACCGCAGCCTTATGGTAATAAGCTAATACAAAATGGCGCCTACTTAGCGCCACTTAACAACCGCTGTTTAAGCGATAACATTAAAACGAATTGAGCTTTGCCTTATTGGCTCGCTATTAAGCGTAAGGCTCCCCTAGATAATTTTTAATTTTACGCTTAAAATCAACTTATTAATGATTAAACGCTAACCACCCTTATGACCACTTTACTCACACGCCTGACGCTTTGTTTTGCCTTATTTTATAGTGTTAACAGCGCTGCTTATAACGAAGCAATGTGCATACTTATAAAGCAAGAAGTACAGCAATACAGTAATAACAAAACAAGCGAAAAATACCGTAAAGCGGCGCGTGATTACAAAAAAAATTGCAACAAACCTAAGCAAGTACTTACTCAAGCTAAACCTATAGTAAAAGAGCCAGAACCCAGTGTAATAGTAAGTCAGCCACAACCAAACAGTGTGCAACCCGCTCCGGTTATTGAACCTGAAAGTCAAACAACCGATGGGCTAATAGACGAAAAAACGCTTAACTTAACTGATGAACAAAAGCAGCAAATTAGCGACATGATTGATGCTAATGCAAGCGAAGTAACCATTGATATAGAGCCTACACAAACAACCCCCGTTGAAGCAAACGAGCCTAAAAACACAGCTAACGACCAAACGCTTGCAGAGCCAGTTGCCACGCTAAAACCTGAACAAGCATCAAAAAAAACACAAGAAGCAGCGCCAATTAAAACAACAGAGCAAGCTGCACCCGTTATACAAAACCCAGAACCAACAGTCGCGCCGGTGATAAAGCCTGCGCCAGTGATTGCCCCGCAACCAGCGCGCGAGCAACCTAGTTCGTTATTATTACCAAGTTTTGTATTAGTACTGGTTGTGCTTATTGGCGCAATGGTGATTATTCGTTTGCGCCGCGCAAAGCAAAGCAATGCTAACGCCGCCGTTACAACAGCAAATACGCAAATGCAAAATACACAAACCGTTGAAAAACAACCAACCGAAGTAACACCAGCGCTACAGCAACCAAAAACCACACATAATACACCGGCACCTACAGAGCAATTAGCCACCGAAACCGAAACAGCCGAACCAACAGCGCCCGTTAATGACCCAATTAAAAATGAAACACCAAGCGAAGAAAAACCACAACCTAATACCGCCGAGTTTGAAGCCGCAGCCAAAACCACATTAGCGCGTATTAAAAACGCCAGCAGCTTTAACGAACCCCAAGTGCGCGACTTTGATCCAGATGCTAAACCTGTCAAAAAACAA
Organism: Pseudoalteromonas sp. S408; assembly: GCF_005886645.1. Classification (NCBI taxonomy): domain Bacteria; kingdom Pseudomonadati; phylum Pseudomonadota; class Gammaproteobacteria; order Alteromonadales; family Pseudoalteromonadaceae; genus Pseudoalteromonas; species Pseudoalteromonas sp. S408. The sequence continues at coordinate 78,337 of NZ_PNDY01000007.1, forward strand.
CGCAAGCACAGCCCAGTGAAACCAGAGCCTGTAAAACCAGAGCCGGCACCAGTAACGCCGGTCGAAAACAATAAAGAGCCCATAACACACACAGAAAAACCAGCAGAGCAAACACCTGAGCCACTGCCAACAAGTAAACCTACTACTTTAGATAAACCCGAATCAGATGCGCCTGCAATTAAAACCGAACACGACTTTAAAGAGCCCGAAGTACGTACGTTCGACCCTAATGCACCACTACCCGGTAAAAAGAAAAAACCACGCAATATAGAGCCGGCACAAACAATGCCCAAGCCACCAGCGCCAGAAAAAACACCTGAAACAAAACCCGACCTTACAGAGGCGGCACCTGAGCCTAAAAAAGCAGACAACAGCAACCCGTTTGCCAACCTATCGCTTGATGCAAGCTGGGATCCAAACTCAGCCGAAAAACCTAAAATAGAAGAAAAACAACGCGCCCCTAAATCACAAGCATTAATAGACGCAGAAGAACGCGCCAAAAAGTTACAAACAAAAGAGTAGCAACCTCACTCACTTCCCTTTGTACATCACGGTTTAAAAGCCAATGATCCACAAAGAGTTTAAGAGCCGCTGCGATTTAGAGTTAGTGAAAAGCCCATCATTTAAAATGCCGTGGCTGAACTCACCTGTAGACGCGCAGCTTGCTGGCGTTTAAAAGCAACGCTTTTACGGTGGTTAATAAAGTGATTGTGTTGCCACCAAAAAATTAAAAAAAAAGATCCGGAGAAGTGACCAAACCAATCTTTTTAACTCTGTGTAGCGCAAAGCGCCTCGGTGTGCCCTGTGGTGACATAAAAATCACTTAACCCTGTCACTTTGGCTTCTCATTTACTCTTCATTCACTCTATTTGTGCATTACGGTTTTAAAGCCAATGATTCACAAAGAGGTTAAATTTACTGGTAGACGCGCAGCTTGCTGGGGTTTAAAAGCAACGCTTTTACGGTGGTTAATAAAGTGATTGTGTTTGTGCTTGAAAACGGGAAACTTTACTTCTAACATCAGCAAGCTCAAGATCTGTAATTAAATACCAGCGCTTTCAATAAACACCGTAGGCGCAAAGCTTGCTTGCGCGAAAAGCGAAGCTTTTAATTATGAAACAAAGTTTACCTTACGCTTTAGTTAAAGCATTCAGCACTACTTGTTTAACTTAAATACCCCTATTTGCCTCAACCAATGAGTCAAATAGCCATTTAATTGCCTCATTGAGCAACTTTATAACGTGTACTGCGCCCACCGGCAGCTGTTTTTGTTATGAAACCTAATGTTTGTAAATCGGCTAAATGCCGTGTTGCAGTCGCACGACTGACTTTCGCTACCTTTTGATACTGACTGGCACTAATTCCGTGCTCAAATTGGCCATCGAGTAATTTATTAATTACTTTTACTTGTTGCTCACTTAGTTTTGTTTGCTCTTTACTTGCCCAGTAATTGGTTTTAAAAACTGTTTGCTCAATGTTTTTAAGCGTATGGTGTATCGCATTATTAAGCGTATTTAAAAACCATTTAATCCACTGTGTTATACAAAGCCCCCCCCGCTGTGTGGCTTCTAACACCTCGTAGTAGCTTTTTCTATCGCCTAAAATAGCCACCGACATAGCATATAACCGGATAGACTGAGCATACTTTTGTGCTAAAGCCAGATCTGTTATGAGCCGTGTTATTCGCCCGTTACCATCTTCAAGCGGGTGTATTGTTACAAACCATAAGTGTGCGATAGCAGCACGAATAAAAGGGTCTATTTGTGGATCGCTTTGCGTGTTGTTGAACCAATCAAAAAATAGCGACAGCTCTTTGTTTATTAACTTTTTAGGTGGCGCTGTAAAATGTAATACCGGTTTATCTAAACGCCCTGATACCACCTGCATTGGCTCGTCACCTCGCAACTGCCCGCCCTCAATCTTAGTAAATAAGCTTTGCTCATCAGCAAATAGTAAACGATGCCAGTTAAGCACCCTTTCTAAACCAAGCACTGAATCTGTGTTAGTTATTGCATCAAGCATAATTTCTGCAAGATTGTCGCTTTGCACTGTTGTGGGATAAGGCTTCTCGTTAATATTGAGCTTTTTAGCGAGCGAAGAGCGAACCGAAAATGCATTAAGCTTTTCGCCCTCAATGGCACTGGAGTGAATAATATTTGCTAATAAAGTATCAAGAGCTTGCTGCTTTTGATGGGCACTTTGCACGCCCATACGGCCCACTAATAAGCCATGATTATATGAAAGCTCCCTTAGTAAGGGAGCAAGCGCCGCATCATCCCACGTAAAGTTTGGCCAGTTTTGTTGTTGCCATATCCACATAGTCGTTAGCCCTTAAGTTAGTTAGCTTCAGTCTATATGATTTAATCGCCTCATTCAATGAGGCGATTAATGACATTAATTGCCTCATTGTTTTGCAAGCACCACCACTTTTTAAATTATAGGCAACCGTAATTTAAATATTTGTAGATGCAATTTTACTTCGCGCTTTGATTTTTAACCGTAAGTGCCGTGTATTCGCCGTCCATGGCGAAGTCGCGCCTTTAACAAGAAGCTGCCGCTTCTAACGTGAGCAAGCTCTACGTCTACAAAACCAAGCTAAAATACCGCCTGTCACTTTAGTTGCCATTTACTCCTCATTCACTTCTCTTTGTGCATTAAGATTTTAAAAGCCAATGATTCACAAAGGGGTTAAATTTACTGGTAGACGTGCAGCTTGCTGGCGTTTAAAAGCAACGCTTTTACGGGGTTATAAAGTAATTGTTTCACCACCGAGAAGTGAAGGAGAAAACCAGTAAAAGTGACCAAACCAATATTTTTTAACTCTGTGTAGCGCAAAGCGCCTCGGTGTACTCTGTGATAATAAAAAGATCACTTAGCCCTGTCACGTTGGCTGCTCATTTACTCCTCATTTTGTTCTATTTGTGCATTAAGATTTTAAAAGCCAATGACTCACAAAGAGTTTAAGAGACGCTGCGCTTTAGAGGTAGGGATTAAGCGATTTGATAAATGGCTGCGTGCGCAAACTCGGCGTGTATAAACATAAATTGAACATTAGTTTTGCCCTGCTCGTTTACTCCTCATTCGCTTCTCTTTGTGCATTACGGTCTTAAAGCAAATGATTCACAAAAAGTTAAGAGACGCTGCGCTTTAGAGGTAGTGAAAAGCCCATCATTTACAATGCCGTGGCTGAATTTACCTGTAGACGCGCAGCTTGCTGGCGTTTAAAAGCAACGCTTTTACGGGGTTATAAAGTAATTGTTTCACCACCGAGAAGTGAAGGAGAAAACCAGTAAAAGTGACCAAACCAATCTTTTTAACTCTGTGTAGCGCAAAGCGCCTCGGTGTACTCTGTGGTAATATTTATTTTAAATAATAACAAGAAGCTGCCGCTTCTAACGTGAGCAAGCTCTACGTCTACAAAACCAAGCTAAATTCACTCTGGCTTCTCATTCGCTTCTCTTTGTGCATTAAAATTTGCCCCGCGCTTTTAAATCAACAACACAACTTAATAAACAGGAATAAACTCGCCCTTAACCTGCTGCGACGCCTTAAACCACACCAAATACGCCTGCTCGTAATCTATAAAATAGGTAGAAAGCGCATTTAAAATCACCTCATTCTCAAGCGTATTGCACGGATTTTTAGCCTCACCCTGCACAATCGCCTTTAACAGCCTTCTACCATGCTTATGCTGAATAAAAAACGCCACCCAATTATTCGCATTTGCGTATAAATCGCCACGGTAAGACTGCTGCTCCCACAACGCCTCTGAATCAATTAACGACCTAAACTCCATATACCTTCGGCGCACACGGTCAGTAGGAATAGCAATAGCCCGTTTGGTTTTATAAATCAGCGTATTTTCAAAAACCTCAGCTATTCCCTCATTTAACCACCTAGGGGTACTGCCAATTAAATTAAAATTAATAACATGCATTGCCTCGTGTATGGCTACGCGCAAACTACCTTGCGGATCGGCTGGGTCAAACCTCACCAACGCCGTATTATTTTTACCAAAGTAAATCCCCGCATTGTTGCTTGGTAAAGCCCCAAAGCGCGACACATAATCGTCGTAATAATGATTAGGTAATACAACCAAGTTCATTAAAATGGGTTTGTCGGGGTATAAACCAAATAAGTTTTGATACTTTTCGTATGCTTCAAATAAACGAATACGCAGCGTTTTATGGTAATCGCTATTTACATTAGGGGTAATTAATTTAACCGACGTATATGGCCCAATATCAAACGTTTCGCTAGTGAAATCGAGATTATCGTTTAATTGCGACAACTCACTTTGCGCGTATTCAAGTTCTTCTGGATCGTGCACCAACTCGCAACTATTTTGTTGCACTGGAGCAGCTTTTGGCTGGGCTTTAGCTTTATTGGCTACATTACCAACACGCTTGTTATTAACAGTTTCAGTAGTATACACATGCGTATAACTCTCAGCACTTTGGGCTTTATGCGTGTCATTATTTACTACAACCACAGCAGTATTAGGTTTATAAAAAAAGTGTAAAATCAGCAGTATTACAGCTAACAACACTACATGACGTGTTTTTATTTTCATTAAATTAGCCCGGCATAATAGTTAAACCACAATACTTAAAAAATAAAACTCACACCAGAGCTAACGCTAAAAATAACTAAAGTGTCATGGTTATTAGATTATAAACATAATAATTAATTTGCGGACGCAAGGATTGCTTGCGCGAAAAGCGCAGCGTTTAAATTGCTTTACTTTCATGTGATGAACGCTGAACTACTTGATAGCAAATAGCACGTTGCTGCTCTTGGCTTAAACTTACTTGTCGCATAGTAAGGAGCGTTTTAACTATTTGTTTATGCGAAACAATAGGAAAGAGTGGGCGCTGTTTAAGCTCTATAAACCAACCAGGAAAACACAGCACTGGCAATACCTGGGTATTAAAACCCGTTGATTCTTGTAGCCATTTATTCACCCAATTAGCCTGATTTTGAGCTTGTTCTAGCGGCTTACTTTCAAACCAAGAGGGAAATGCTAAATGATTATTTTCAAATTTAACTTTGTAATTTATGTCGTCTTTTATTCGCTTATGCCTACCTTTGGTTTCAACGGCAAAAATACCATTTGGCCCAACAACCAAATGATCAATATTAAAACCATCTGCTTGCACATCATGAAATACCTGATAACCATGCGACTGTAATTCTATAAGCTCCGAGGCAACAGCAAGTTCGGCATCACGCCCAAGTTTTAGCTTGATCAAAAGGTTTGATTTAACCCAAAGCTTTCTTGCTACATAAGCTAAACCTAAAATAATCAAAATAATTAGGAAGTAATTAACCTTAACGCTGGCAAACATTTCAGCAATGCCTTTAATAGCAAAAGGCATTGTAACTATTAAAGCAGATAAAAAGATAAGCCCTATTACATCAAAAACCTTGTCATTTACTTGTTCATTTAATGTTTGCGCAGCAACACGTTTAAGCTTTTTGCGATCAACAGGTAGTTTTGCATTTTTTTGATGAAGCCATATTTTAACAAACAAAACACCTAGTAATAAATAAACACTACCAATAATAACTAAAAGGCTAAGGCCTTGGTTTAATAAATCATCCATGACGAGTTCCTATAATAACAATGTTTACTTTATACGTTAAAAACAGGTACATGTCGTATTGTTCAAACTCAAGTACAATTAATGCTACAAATTTCACCTAAACACCTGTAGGCGCAAAGCTTGCTTGCGCGAAAAGAGCTTTTGTTTGCACCTCTCTATTTAGTATGATTTATATCTAGTAGCAAAAAGAATAATGACATGGGTTGCCCCCAGCTGATTAATTTTCCGATATTTTTAGAAAGGCATCGTTACATGAACATAAATAAAGATTTAATAGGCGTAATTTCTGCACCAACAGGAGCCGCTTCGCTTGTTAAACGCAAACTTGAAAAGCAAGGCATAAACTCAAGCACCGCCGCCAATAAAATTGGTGTTAATCAATCAACGCTAAGTCGTTTTTTTAATGGTTCTGACTTAAGCATTAGCTTAGCGGCTAAATTGAGCCAGCATTATGACTTTGATATAGAAACACTCTTCAACTTAGAAGCTCAAAAAAAAGCATACGCCGCAAAAAAATTAAACATCGATTAAATTTATACGTAATTTGAGTAACTTAAATGGCTGCTAACTTACCTTCAACGCTAAACTTCACTCAATACCGTGATCTAGTAAAAAAGCTCAAACATGGTAAATCACTACCAACAGCTATTTATTTGCACAAAAGCTCATTACATCAAGCGCTACCGCCTGAGTTACTAAGTTTTATTCAAAGCACCATAAGCAAATTAAACATAAATGAAGCTTGGAACCTAATTAAACTCTATAAACGCGACTTAAAATTTACGTTACTTAACTACCCTCACTTTGATGAATACGCATACCCCGCACTACACACCAGCTATACAATTGATGGTGACGAGCAAACAATAAAAACAACAAACTACAGTAACTCAAATAACCCGCCAATATTGCATCGTAAAGAAACCTTTGTACTGCCTAATTACCCTCATTACGCATTATTTAAAGCTATTACGAAAGAAGGCGAGCAAATAGGCCTGTACCAAAACACCAAAAGTATTGGTTTTAAACAGCAATGGCAAAACTTAATTAAACGCAAAGGCTACGAACTAGATGAAAAAGGCAGGCTAAACAAAATAGCTGAGCTACCAGAACCTATAATTGAAAATAAACCACAAACAATACAGCGCCATTTAACCGCAATAAATCGTGATAGGCTTTCAGCGCCTTTTCAAAAACTGGCAAAGTACGGTTATTTAAATGGTGATTATTCAATACTTGATTACGGCTGCGGCTTAGCTGATGACGCAACTGAGCTAGAAGCCCACGGCCTCAATATTAACGCATGGGACCCAGTACACAGGCCAAACGGTAATAAACAAACCAGTGATATTGTTAATTTGGGCTTTGTACTTAATGTAATTGAAGAGCAACAAGAGCGAAAAGACACTTTAACCGCTGCTTACCAGCACACTAAAAAATTGCTTTTAGTATCGGTAATGCTCGCCAATGAAGCCAAACAAGAACACTTTAAGCAATACAAAGACGGTGTAATTACAAAATGGAATACCTTTCAAAAATACTATAGCCAAGCCCAAATAAGAGCCTACATAGAGCAAACCCTAAACGTTAAAACCATGGTGTTTGGGCAAGGCATTATCGCTATATTTAAATGCGCTCAGTTAGAAGAGGCTCATCACTTAGAGCTGCAATTTCAAAATTATAATTGGCAACACATAACGCAAAGGCCGCAGCCAAAAGCTTTACCCAAAGCCCAGCAAAAAACATTGTTTGAAAAACACCAAACCCTGCTTGATGATTTTTGGCAACACTGCCTGCACTTTGGCCGATTACCTGCAAACGATGAGTTTGAGCAAAGTACAACATTGCGTAAATATTTCGCCAGCCACAACAAAGCATTTAGCTTGCTGCAAAATTACTATGAACAAAATGCGTTTGAGCAAGCGCAAAAAAAACGAAAACACGATTTATTGGTTTACTTTGCACTTAGCCTATTTGGTAAACGCCAAGCTAAAAGCCACATGCCTGCAAGGTTAACGCGAGATTTAAAAGTACATTTTAGCGATTACAACCAAGCATTAGAGCAAGCAAAACAACTACTATTCTCAATAGCAGAGCCTGCTAATATTGGTAATGCTTGTTATCAAGCATACGAGGAAATTCAGCTGGGTGAATTACATGACAATCACTCGTATATTTTACCCACTCGCTATTTAAACCAGCTCCCCACAATACTACGTGTTTACATAGGCTGTGCGGTGCAATTGTATGGCGATATTGACGACGTAGATTTAGTAAAAATACATATGCGATCAGGTAAAGTGACATTCTTAAAATACGATGACTTTAATAAAAAGCTACCACTGCTCACTGAGCGAATAAAAGTCAAAATGCTAGAGCAAGATATCGACTATTTTTACTACGGCGATATTTACCCCTACCAGCCCTTTTATAACAAAATAGATTATTTACAAAAAGGCAGTAGCGAATACAAAAGCCAACAACGCTTTGATAAAAAACTAGCTGACATGCTCAAAGGCGTACCCAAAGCAGAGTGGCCCAATTGGCCTATTTTACTCAAGGTGTTTGAATATTGGGCTGTTGAGTTGAAGGGAGATAAATTTTTTAAGAAATAAAAGCCTTTTTAAAATGCCCGTTTGCTGGCGGCAACCAAAGGGCGGATGCCGCCGACCGCCCCTTGGAACCCCACGGCGCCCCGAGGATCGCACTATTTCCTCAATTTAAATTAATGATATGAACGTAAACGCGATGAAACATGTCCGTGTGTAAGCATCGCTTAACGCGCATCCATGCGCTGCTATTACTCATCATTAATTCAATTTCGGGTGTGATCACGGGGGAATTGTCTTAGCATTGGTCTTTAATTCAATAATGAGTTAATGCTTGTTTGCATTACATTTTTTAGTAAACTAACTACTCGCAAACAGGGAGTGGTTTCAATGCAGCAAATTGGTATTTACGAGCAGTTAATTACGCAAGTAATTGAGCAAAATTTAAATCGTGATCAGTTTTATGTGGGCGAGCGACAACTTGAAACAGCCGAAGCGGCAACATGGCTTTCGCGCTTTTTGGGCAAGCTAGTTGAACATGCGATAAATGCTATTCCCAATTCGAACGAGCGTTTGCAAGAGCAAATAAACCTCGCAAACAGCCTTGTGCTTTGGCTTAAAGATCATATTCGCGATGACGAGCTAATCAACGAAAACCTTATCGACAGCCAAGGCCGAATACTTACCGCGCTGTTTAATACCCAAAACCCTATTGCGGCAAACCTTAAAGATTACTCTCACGATATTTTTCCACTAACAGGGCTTACTCAAAGCGAATTGTTTAGCGGTGCGAATGCGGGCATATCGCTCGAAACCGAGCTAAAACGCGAGATTAAATCGTCCGACACTATTTACTGGCTTGTCTCATTTATAAAATGGACAGGGCTGCGCATTTTTAAAAATGAACTTGAAGCGTTTACTAAAAGCGGTAATAAGCTCAAAGTTATTACCACTTCGTACATGGGCGCAACGGATGCTAAAGCGGTTGAGTTTTTGGCAAACCTACCAAATACCGAAGTAAAACTTAGTTACAACAACCAGCAAGATCGCTTACACGCAAAGTCATACTTGTTTATGCGTAATACAGGTTTTCATACCGGTTATATTGGTTCGTCTAATTTATCGCATTCAGCGCTTACCAGCGGCCTTGAATGGAACTTAAAAATTACCGCACAAGAAATCCCGCACATTATATCCAAAACCAAAAGTACCTTTGAAACTTACTGGCAATCGCCAGATTTCGAACTGTTTACAGGCAAAGCTGAATGTAAAGAAAAGCTCATAAATTCACTTAACGAGCAACGCGGTGTTGGGCAATCAAGCAGCCAGTTTTATTTTGATATCACGCCAAAAACGCATCAACTCGCTATTTTAGAAAAGCTAAGCGTTGAACGTAGCGTTCATGATCGCTTCAAAAATTTAGTGGTTGCCGCAACGGGCACGGGTAAAACCATTATATCGGCGTTCGACTTTAAAACCGTTTACGACAAAAACCCAAACGCACACTTTTTGTTTGTAGCCCACCGCGAAGAAATACTTAAACAAGCGCAAAGTGCTTACCGTGGTGTACTTAAAAATAACGACTTTGGTGAACTGTGGGTGGGTAACTACAAACCGCAGCGCTATAACCAATTATTTGCGTCAATCCAAACATTAAACAGTCAAATTGAATCGCTCAAATTAACGCATGATTACTACGACTACATAGTTATTGACGAAGTACATCACGTAAGCGCTGCAAGTTATCGCGCTATATTAAATCACTTTACGCCCACAATATTACTTGGCCTCACCGCCACACCAGAGCGACAAGATGGCGCAAATATACTTGATGATTTTTGTGGGGTAATAGCCGCCGAAATACGCTTGCCAGAGGCAATAAACCAACGCCATTTATGCCCATTTCAGTACTTTGGATTAGATGACGACACCGACCTAAGCCAAATAACATGGCGAGGCGGGCGTTACGATATAAGCGAGCTAAGTAACCTTTATACAGGGGAGAACAGCCGCGCAAACAAAATTATATCCAGCCTTGTTGATATAGTGACTAACGTTCAAACTATTAAAGCACTGGCATTTTGCGTAAGTCAAAAACACGCAGAGTTTATGGCATCTAAGTTTAACTTAGCAGGCATAAACGCCGATGTGCTTACTAGCAAAAATACTAATGAGCGCGCGGCCAAACAACAAGCGCTGCGCCAAGGTGAAATACAAATACTGTGTGTAGTTGATATTTTTAACGAAGGGGTCGATATTCCAGAGGTCGATACTCTTTTATTTTTACGCCCCACCGAAAGCCTAACGCTGTTTTTACAGCAACTCGGCCGTGGCCTTCGCTTGCCCGACAACAGTCAAAAGCAGTGCTGTACCGTACTCGACTTTGTAGGCAACGCCCGCCCAGAATACGACTTTGCTAGTAAGTTTCGCGCACTCATTGGAAAAAGTAATCAACCAATAAAAACCGAGATCGAAAACAACTTCCCGCATTTACCACTGGGTTGCCGTATTGAGCTACAAAAGCGCACACAACAAACAATATTAAAAAATATACAGCAAGCTATAAATTCTAAACGCCGTTTACAGCAGCTGATAAATAGTTACTCGCAACACACCAATGATACGCTTACGCTCAGTAATTTTTTACGCATAAACCCACAAGTCACGCTTGAAGATATATACAAACCAAAAGATAAAAAACTCGGTGGCTGGCACTGGTTAAAAGGTGATGAAATACCCGCAGACCAAGCCGATATTTACGCCGCGTATTACCGCGCTATAAACACCCAATTACTCGGCTGCGACTCGCTCAGTTACCTATGCTTTTTACGTGATTTATGTAACAACGACTTTAGCTTTACCCCAACAGCGCAAAATCAACAGTACGCGCTTATGGCGCATTACAACTTTTGGGACACCACTGGCGCAAGTTTAGGGTTTAAAACGCTTGAGCAAAGCTTACAAGCACTTAAACACAAAGAGCTACAACACGAACTTGCACAAGTAATTACGCTATTAATAAACCGCATTCACCAACAAGAAAGCGATTTAACATGCCTACCTAATCATGCAATAAAATTACACAGCCGCTATACTCGCCAGCAAATACTCGCTGCGTTTGGGGCGCACTCGTTTGATAAAAAATCGACCGCCCGTGAAGGCGTTTTAGAATTTAAAAACCAAAACCTAGAGCTGCTATTTGTAACGCTCAATAAGTGCGAAAAAACCTACTCGCCCACCACGCTATACCACGACTACGCAATCAGCCCTACCCTGTTCCACTGGCAAACACAAAACAGCGCACGCCCAGAACACGGCCGCGGCCTAAGTTATATTCAGCACCAACAAACAGGCAAAACCATCCTGTTATTTGTGCGCGAACAAGGCAAAGACGAAAACGGCCGAACTATGGGGTTTGTAAACTACGGCGAGGTTAAATACCAAAGCCACAACGGCAGCCAGCCGATGAATATAACGTGGGAATTAACCAACCCCATGCCAAGTGAAATGTGGCAGGAGGCAGGGAAATTAGCGGTTGGTTAATAATTAATAGATTGATTGAGTCTATTTTTTATACTTGTTTAAATAAAATGGTGCTCATATGTTATTTTTTATCACCCACTTTAAACTCTATAGGGTTTGTAAAAATTTGCTCGATACCTTTTTGAATAGAACTAATATCATCTAAATACAAAATCCTAAGGCTTTTAATAGCACGTGAACAAGCTACATAGATTAAGTTTTTCGTGTTCTCAAAGTCATCTTTATATTTACTATCTTCTAGCTTTTGTTTTTTTTCTTGGCCTTCAAGCTGTAAATGGTTAAAGAAATTTTTTAGTTTATCTCTTCCTTTATACGTACCGCCAAAGCTATGCTCCATAATAATAGCCACATTTTGATACTCCTCGCCTTTTGTACCATGATATGTGTGATAACTAATATCACTATCATGAACTTCATCTATAAATTTTTTCCATGATATCCATTGGTTTATAGGTATACTCAAAACTGTATCTACTTTTCCCCGAGCAATATCAGCTTCTTCATCCGTTAACTCTCCAGTACGTGACATAAGTTCTGTAAGTTTTAAAATTATGAGAGCGTTAATATTATTAATATTCGTAAGTAAACGACGATCGATATTTAATGTGTGGGATATACAACAATCTAACGCTTTATTTTTATTTTCCTTTTCAAGTAACTGAGAAATATTGCCTATAAATTCATTTAAATCGCCGCTATTTATGGCTTTTAGGTCACAAACTACTTTTTTTGCATCGGCGAAAGTTACACCATTAGCGAGTGAGCCAAAAAGGTTTTCATAAGTGGTCCGTGGGCTATTAATAAGTTGGTAAAGGTCAAGAAACTTATAAACTTGTAGGATAACGGGGTTTAGCTTTTCTAATTCGTTTGATAATAATTGGGTTTTCAGATCTTCATGGAAAATGCTATCGGCATTAGCAAAACAATTATAAATATCACCAAACCCATTTAACTGCGCCATTAGCTTGTTAGTCAATACTAGGCAATGAATTTGTGTCTTTTCAGATAAGTCTGTTTTGAAACCTTCTAAAAATTTAATAGTAGCTTCAACTTTTTCATCTGTACTATTATATATGCCCGAATGATGAAGTTGGATATCACCACTAGCTCTATCTTCATATATCGGTTTTTGTAAAATTTTATCATTTCTAATCAAATTGATAAGGTCAATTATTTGTGTATGTGAACGCCTGTTATATTCTTTATTGATATTAGTTATTTCAGGGTGAATAGTATATATTCTAGAACCAATTCCTTTATCATAGATGTTCTGAGCAACATCTCCGAAGTAACCTACCATCCAACGTTTACCTTGGGTTGCTTTATAATTATCGAGGCATTTAACAAGCTTAATTACTTTCTCATCTGCATCTTGGTACTCATCTATGAAAAAATATGGGCTTTGATCAATAATGATCCGGCATAACATAGGATGACGCTCAACAAGCATTAAACAGTATTCCAGAAGTGTATCATGGCTGAACATCATCGAAGCAAGACGATCATTATTAAATCGATGATCGTAAACAACGGAGTTATTTGTACCGCTGTTAATTTTTTCTAAGCAATCTGAATATCTAGCTTTTTTATAGATGTATCGAATTGTACTCTTGAAGTTAGAAAAGTTTTTTATCATGGCATCTAAGCTAGATGGTTTAATCTCATCAGCAACTTCTGCATATGCTTTCTTAAATGCTCCAGATTTAGCATTTTGAACTCTGTAGAACACGTCTTTAGTTTCAAATGCGAATTTTATAAATGCTATTTTTTCCTCTTGGAACAAGTTTGCAAATACTTTAAACTTATCATCACTCTTGTTTTTTAAGTCATCAATAATACTTTTCAGCTCTACCTCTATCTTCTCTTTGTGGCACTGCACAAGCTCTTTTTGATACGGCTTCACCAGCTCCCACAATCTTTCATGTATAGTTGAAACATTTACTATTTCTGAGTTTCCTAGGCGCTTTTTAATTTCTTCAACTGCTACATTTGTGTAGGTAACACAGGTAATTTTTTGATTGCTTTTTTGTAAAGATTTAGCGTTATTTTTTAATATGTACCTAATAGATTCAATTAGAGCATAAGTTTTGCCTGCACCAGCTCCAGCATTAAAGCGAAAGCAATCAAAGTTATCAATGCAGGTGTAAATTTGCTGCTGTACTAGAAATTCATTTTTTTCATTCGGAGTCATGCTCTCCTCCTTGAACAATTGAAGTGATATTTTCCTTTTTTGATTGAAGTTGTTCTTTTAACCAATCAAATCCATCATTAATATATTTTGGTAACTTAGGCCGGTGCTCTTTTTCACTGACTAAACATTCAAAGATTAGTTTATTTGAAAACTCACTTTTATTGCTTGCAAGCTTCCTTTGAAGTTTGAAAGAGTTACTTATTAGGTTTTTATTATTTTGTCCCTCCCCTTGACCAACAAGATCTGTATAGATGTTGGATTTGCATTCTTTAATAACATTATTGATAATATTATTACTATAGTTAGTTAAGATCAGAGCCTCTTCTAGGCTAGTCGCAAATTGTTCTTCGATAGATTCTTTTTGAAAAACCACATGAAGATTATCTTCTGAAAAATATTTAATACCATCTAAAATTTTCGAGCCTTTGTTTAAGCTAATCAGTGTTTGATTAGTTGTTTCTCTATTTTTTAAATCCGTTATTTGCTTATATTCAGGATGACTACCAGATACAAATTCACTTTCATCTGTTTTCGCTTTCTGGCCACAGCGATCGCAATTTTCGCTAGCTTCGTGCTTTTGATTTTTTTCGCATTTTTCTCGCTTAATATCAATGTCTGTAATAATTAGACATGGGATTTTAAGTGCTTTAGTTAATGGCTGATATAGTTTTCCATGAGCGCCATTGATATTAAAAACTGATATGTAGTAATTTTTCAATATCACATCATTCTCAATATACAATTTAAGTAATAATTCTTCTGTGACACCTTCAACAAATAAAACTGCATCAGAGAAAAAAAGCTCCGAAACTTTATACTTAATATGTTTTTTTATGAATTGAAGAGTTTCAGGTTTTGCTTCTACACCCACTACAACTTGATCTGTTAGCTTCACAACCGTTGCTTGCTTATTTATATCATTTAGGTAATTAATATTATTAAATGAGTTGCTACTATGAATTTTACTATTCACTATATGGGATGAGTGTGTAGTTATAGCAATTTGACAGTTTAAAACTTTTTTCTCTTCTCCCTCTTTCGTTGACTGGTTAGCAACTTCTAAGGCTTTACTGACAGCAGCATCAATTCGGTTAATGAAAAACTCTTGCATCTGAGGGTGCATAAATGCTTCTGGTTCTTCAATAAATAACAGATTTATATGGCTGTTATGGCTTTTATTCTCATAAGTATCTACATAATGGATTATTTCACCTATTATATTTAATAGGTTTATATACCCTAAACCAAATTGATCTTCAGGAATAAAATTACCATTATCATTAAAGCTATATTTAATTAAGTTTTTTAAAATAGAGTCATAAGTTACGTTACCAGTTAAGTCCAAATCCACCTGATTATTGGTTTCGACTTCTGTTAATACGCTACATATATCTTCCTTTTTTCCATCGATAACATCTGTAAGTCCTGTATTTATTTTTTTTATCTGTGTCTCAAGCTTTTGTTTTTGTGAGCTATCATTATCAAATTGAAAAGCTACTATTTTATTGTACACTTCTGATAATACATTTTTCTTAAGGTGCCTATTTGCTTTTATCTCTTTAATTTGTATGATATTTTTAAGAAGAAAGCCTTTAACCTCTGCTCCATATATTGTGTAGTAATTAGTTTTAAATAATCTTTTCTCTGTCTCAATATCCTCTAGCTTATTATTTAACAGTTCATAAAATTTAATAAATTTTCCTTTTAGTTCGCCGACAGTTGTAAAGATAGATTTAACAACTTCTTTGAACGCAGCAACTTCAGTTACCTCAACTCGAGCGATAATATTTACATTAGCTTCATCGTCACCTGACTCAGCTGATGCATCACTTATGGCAATAAATGGGCTTAAATTAACCATTAAGTCATTTTGAAGAGTATCAACCGTTACTCTAATAGTAAATTCAAGCTCAGGAGATGACAAAGTATCAAAATCTTTTCCTTCCTCATGAGCTTTAGCATATTGCTCAAACAACTTTCTTAAATAGGTAATATTAAAATCAGCGGCTTTAGGTTGAGCGTTATCACATAAAAGTGTCAAAGCGTTTGCAATAGTTGTTTTTCCAGCATTATTTTTACCAATTATCAAAGTGGATGAAGGAGATATAACGGCATTATTTGTCCTACTGTCGTCACTTTGAATTGAAGTAGGTTCTACAAAGTAAACTGTATTATTAGTACTACTAAATTTACGAAAATTTTTAATTGTAAAACTTTCTAGATACATATTGAATTTCCTTATCTCTAATTATTATTTTTATAACTAATAGGCCAAATCATAATTTTTGACCGGCCATTTTTCGATCTTATTTGCCACTTGCATGAGTATTAAATGATTAAAAAATATAAAACACGAGATAAACTCCCGCCTACATTCATAACCACCAATCTATCAATACACTCCAACTCCCCGTGATCACACCCGAAAGTTATAAATTGATGAGTAATCACTTGCAAGGATGCAAGTTAAGTCGTGGCTTCGCCATGGATGGCGAATACACGGTGCTTACGTTCACATCCATTTTTAACTTGAGGACACAGTGTGATCCTCGGGTGCGCCGTGGGATTCCAAAGGGCGGTCGGCGGCAGCCGCCCTTTGGTTGCCATCGCCAACGCGATAAAACCTCGAATAGAGGTTATTAACCCCCTTAAAGTGCACACAGAAGCATCATTTATAAGCGCTGTATAATTCCATTAACACATTCAAAGCTTCGCTTTGCACGCCAGCAAGCTGCGCGTCTACAAAACACGAGCAAGCTCTGCGCCTACAAGTTAAAGCGCGACTACTCTGCAACCACTTGTTTAAACCGTGCGAACGTTCGCATGCTTTCATCTGCAATCATTACCTCATAATTGGGGTTTTGAGCGATTAGCTCATATTGCCCATTGGGTAATTTATTAACTTTACGCAGTAAATACTGCCCGTCTCCGCTTATATCGTCTCGCTCTATAACAACTATTTGGTCGCGAAGCGAACCCGCTTTATCGGAAGTTATAAGCTCAAGCAGCAGTAAATCACCATCAAGTATTGGGTGTTTACCGCCATTCATTGAGTTACCCGATGCGTGTGCTAAAAAGTGCACGTTTGGATCAAGCTTGCCTGCGCCAAATGGTGCGTCCATTAATTCCATATCGCTTTCATCCCCTGTTTTAAAATGCCCGCAGGCAATTTTAATATTAGGGAAGTACGGCAGTTTTAATGCGTTATCACTCGATTTTAAACTAACGGCTGATTTAGCAACTTGATTTAACTCAGGTTGTTTTGCTTGCGGGAAAGCCACTATGTCGGCAGTTAGTTTTGCTTCTTCAAAATGGTCTTTATTTGCAAGCCATAACTTTGCGTTATTGGCTTGTGCCACTTGATACGCCCAATTACTTACAGCGAGAGATTTATCGGCATCGCAATGAAAATACGCATTTAGTTCGTTACTAATAATTTGGCTGTTAACAACCAAGTTTTGATTTTGCCAGCGTTCGCGGTGTTGTTGCGCCGCTAAAAAGTCGCGTTTGTTGTTATTACATGCACGGTGCGCTGCCACAAAGTTATGACCTAGGTCGTTAGCGTAGCGGGCAAACGGTATAAAGTGATCAATCTCCACATCGTTTTTCATTGGCTTTTGGCAATAAAAACACGTGTTTGATTGCAGCTCTACTAAAACGGGCTTTGCTTTAGTGAGTGCATTACGGTCTACCCCAAATAAAAACTCTTGCAGTTGGCTTTGCGGGCCAATCAACGCTTGGTTGTGCTTTATACTCTGAATTTTTTGAAGCCATGCATTTTTAGCTAAGTACACAACTAAATCGTAAAAGCGCCTAAAGCAGCTCGCGATACCTGCATTTAACGTAATAAATTGAGTGCTGTTTGTATGTGGGTATAAAAAGCAATCTTCTTGTTTGGCGAGTATTTGTAAGCGCCAAAGCGGCCCTGTTTTTAGTGTTGCCATGGCTGCGTTAAACGTGGGTTTATAAAAGGGGCTTTGCTTAAGCTGGCGAAAGTTACGTATGTTATTTTGCTGGCATTCAAACAGTACGCTAATTACTTTTGATTGTGCACCTGTATTTTGCTTAAGTAAGGCGCTTTCGCCGGTGTGGTCTGATGAAAACGGCATTGCATGATGCCAGTATAAGGTAATGAGTTTATCGGCAAGAGTTGGCAACTCAATTACTAATTGGCTTTGCTCTGACAACAACGGTTGCTCAACGCATACATCGGCAATGGCGTGTAAAAGCGCAAACTTATAGGTAGCGCTAAAATCGCCCTCAACCAGCATACGTTGAATGTATGCAATAAAGTCGAGCTGTTGCTGCATTGCGCCAATCATAAAACAGGCACAACTTTAATTAACGCATTGAGCCACACTTCGCTTTCGCGCTCTGGTCGTTGGTCTACCGTTTGCCATTGTTTTAGTATTTTAAGCTCGGTGTGGTGGTTAATTAGCGCAGTTAAGCCGTCTTCATTTAAATCGGTAAATTCACGGCCATTATGCACGCGTTCCTGCGTGCCATATTTAAACGATACATACAAAACACCATTTAGTTTTAGCGCATTTTGTAGTTTTAAAAACACTTGAGGTAACTCTACTTTTGGTACGTGCAATAAACTAGCGCAGCACCAAATGCCATCGTATTTATTTACACATTCAAGCTGTTGAAAGGTTTTAACCGCTACAGGTTGCTGTAAGTAATTACTGGCTAACTTTGCAATCGCTGAGCTTGCGTCAAACGCGCTAACCGTAAAACCTTGCTGTTTAAAATACATAGCATCGCGGGCACTGCCACAACCAGCATCTAAAATATGGCCGTGTTTAGGGATAAGCGGTAAAAACTCAGCGTAAAGCGCCGACATATCAACATTAAGCGTTGAGTCGCTAAAGGTTTGCGCGTTGTTATTGTAGTAAGTGAGTGTGGTACTTGGCACGATACACCCGCTCCTTGGCTAATCGTTTAACAGCTAAGCCGCTGTTAATATTAAATTCATTGGTGTTTAATCTACAGGAACACATAAATAAAATATAGACTTAGTAGTAGAATATTTTAAATTAATACGCCCTTTTTATTAATCGCCCGCGCACATTGCAAGTTTAACGATTACAAAAACGAACATGTTAGCTTAGCCCTCCCAACACGTTGATTATAAATACATAACTTTATAAACCCAGTGATGCTATTTACATGCTTATACAAAATTTACGACTAAATTTTAAGGCTGGTTTATACTGTATGTATTGCGTCGCTAGCATGAGGGATATAATGCATAGATTAAAAAAATACGGTTTGTATTTGTTAGTAGCCCTCTCTTTTGGGAGTGGGGCTTGCGAAAAAAAGTTTTTTGTCGCGTCGCACGATACCTATTGGCCGCCTTACGTTATTGATGTTAACGGCCACGCACAAGGTAAAGAAGTAACGGCGCTTTGGCTTATTTTTGCAGGGTCGCCTTATTGCGTTCAGGTTGAGTTTTTACCCAATACAGAGCGCGCATTTGTTGAACAAACTAAAGGCCGAATGGATTTAGGGTGGGCTGCAAGCTTTACTGAAAAACGCGCAGAGCATGTTTATTTTTCGGATAGTTACCGCAACGAGGTTATGTGGCTGTATCAGCATAAAAGTAAACAATACAACGTTAAAAACCTGCAAGACGCGTTTGCACAAGGCTACACCGTGGCCGCCCATGCGGGTAGTTATTACGGCGAGCAATTTGAGCGTTTAAAAAGTATTTACCCAAAACAAATTATTTTTACCGGTGCGGCAAAAAGGCGTTTTGCTTTATTAGCTAAACAGCGGGTCGATTTTATAATTGAAGACCAATTAGTGGGCGAGTATTTTATAAGCCAGTCGAACAATATTAAGCGGGTAAATACCACAACCTATGTTAACAAAGGCTCTATTCATTTAATGCTGAGTAAAAATACGTCTACCTTGCAAGATGTAGTTGAAGTTAATAAATTAATACAAAGCAGAAAAGCACAATTAGAAGAACTGTTTGAAAAATTATAACTATACATACACTAAAAACCGCTCACAAAAGGCTGTAGTTTGAAAATATTACTGTTTATAACCCTTTTTACTTTTAGTGCATTTAATGCTTGGGGATGCACTAAAACGTTAACGGTGGCTACCAACGAAAGTTACTGGCCGCCTTACGTAATATTAAAAAACAATACGCTGGGTGGTACTGAAATAGACGTACTTAACGCTATTTTTGAAGGCTCACCTTATTGTTTAAATTTTAGTGTGCTGCCTAACTCGTTACGTGCATTTGAAGAGCTAAAACAGGGCCGTGTTGATTTAATTTTTGCTGCTAGCAAAACTACTGAGCGTGCAGAGTATGCTCACTTTACGTTGCCTTATCGTGTTGAAAAAATGCTGCTGTACAAACATGCCGACTCGCCCAACGTACACAGTATTAACCAGCTATTTAGTCAGTCGCTAACGGTGGGGGTTAACAGGGGAAGTGTTTTTGGTGAGGCGTTTGAGCAATTGCGCTTACAGTATGCTGAGCAGGTTGTACTTACGAGCGAGTCTAAAAAACGTTTTGGTATGCTTAACAAGCAGCGTATTAATTATTTACTTGATGATTCGTTAGTGGCGCAGCACTTTACTAAACAGTACTCAAACATTATGCCTGCGGCGTTGGTTAAGCCTATAAATGTAAATAATGTGCATTTTATGCTGAGTAAAAAAACGGTAACCACTGACGATATAGCGGTTATTAATCGCCTGATTAAAAATAATAAGGCGGTCATAGAGCGCATTTACAAACCCTATTAACCTGGGGTTTTACTCATTTAGTGTTTTCGCGCGAGCAAGCTCTAAGCCTACAACTTTCACTGCTCATTGACTTTTCTTTCTCTGTGTAGCGCGAAGCGCCTGTGTGGTGAAAAACAAGTTAAGCCAATTATTCACAAAGAGGTTAAGAGACGCTGCGCTTTTAGAGGTAGAGAGTACGTGATTTAATAAATGATCACATAAATAAGAATTAGATATTTAGTGGTAACCCCGCACTGATTTTGTTTAAAAGTGATTATGTCACCACCGAGAAGTGAAGGAGAAGAGCAGAAGAAGTGACTTATTTATTCCTGTGTTTTCTCCGTGTAGGCGAAGCACTTCTGTCCCCTCTGTGGTGAAATTAGTCAGTAGCAGCGGCTTTATGCCGCGAAAAAATTTAATACAAACGCGAGGTAAGTTCCTGCTACGTGCAATGCTCATTCCCTGTTGACGCGTTTAAAAAGTGATTATGACACCACCGAAAAGTGAAGGAGAAGTGATTCGCCAATACCCATTGTTTTCTCAATGCCCTCTGTTGTGAAAAACAAGTTAAGCCAATTATCACAAAGAGGTTATGATGCGCTGTGCTGAAAATAGAAGGCCTAAGGCTCAATATAAAAGCGCTGGGAAGCCCAAAAACCGTAGCCCGTGAACTTTTACCTTTAACCTTCAATCTCTAACTTTTTTTAATTTACTTTTTTCTCAGCCAAAACAAACTGCCTTCGGTGGCTATCCACGCTTGTTTGCCAAGTGACTCTAAGTACACGCCTACTTCTTCTTTACTCCCTGGGCTATAAAACTCAATTTGGTTAATTTTTAGTTTTTCTTGCCCGGTGAGTATTTTTATAAAATGTTTATTAAGCTGTTTAAGTTGATTTTTATATTGCTTGGCTTGTCTAGAATCACCATTTTTATGAAACTCACTCAAGGCGCGGCTTGCTGTGGCATGGAGCTCTTCGCTGTCAAAGTCGGCTAAAAATACATCTAGCTTTTGCCACTGACCTTTAATTATATAGCAGTTCATTAGCCAATGGCGATTCGCTTGATTATCCATAGGGTTTAGTTGCCACAGCGTTTCTAACTCATCAATGGCAAGTTGTATATTGCCCTGTAACGCGTTGATTTGTGCGCGGTGCGCCCGTAACATCATATAAGGCCGTGTTTCGTGGATCAGCCAAAAATGGCCTTGGTTTTGTGCTATGAATTGCTCTGTTATCAAACCCTCGAACAGTTCAAGTAACGCTTCTATCGGTTCAAACGCGCTTGGGGTAAAGTTACTAAGAATTGCTTCCATTAACTGATCAATCACTTCGTCGTCAATGATTTTACCAGCTGCAAATTTTAGCTGGCGACATAACTCACTCTTTTTTTGATATTTTTAATACAATAAAGCCGTGTTCAAAAGCAATCAAGTGAATTAACGTTTAAATAGGCTAGCCTTTAATATGCTTGGCCTGTATAATTTGCCGCCTTATTTACTCCTATTGCCTGGTCTATTTTCGCACCTGCTGCGCCCATAACCCTGTCAGTATTTTTCTAGGACACCTTTTTTGATCTCCACCGCAAATATTACGATGCAGTTTGGCGCAGAGCCGTTGTTTGAAAACATTTCAGCTAAATTTGGTAACGGTAACCGTTACGGTTTAATTGGCGCTAACGGCTGCGGCAAGTCGACTTTCATGAAAATTTTAAGCGGTGCACTGGTACCTAGTGCGGGTAATGTGTCGATTACGCCAGGTTTAAAAGTAGGTAACCTAAGCCAAGACCAGTTTGCATTTGAGCAATACACAGTGGTAGATGCGGTAATTATGGGCGACGTTGAGCTTTGGAAAGTTAAGCAAGAGCGCGAACGTATTTATTCGTTACCTGAAATGAGCGAAGAAGACGGCATGAAAGTGGCCGACCTTGAAAGTGTATTTGCCGAAATGGACGGGTACACTGCCGAAAGCCGCGCTGAAGAAATTTTGCTAGAAGCGGGTATAGATAAAGAGTTTCATTACGGGTTAATGGCAAATGTTGCACCGGGCTGGAAACTACGTGTGCTTTTGGCGCAAGCGTTGTTTGCAAACCCAGACATACTGCTACTCGATGAGCCTACCAATAACTTGGATATTCATACCATTACGTGGCTTGCAAACGAGCTGAACAAACGTAAATGTACGATGATTATTATTTCGCATGACCGTCACTTTTTAAACTCGGTTTGTACACACATGGCCGACATTGATTACGGCGAGCTGCGTATTTACCCGGGTAACTACGAAAAGTTTTTAGAAGCGGCAGGCCTGCAACGCGAGCAACTTTTAGCTGAAAACGCTAAAAAAAGTGCTGAGATTGACGAGCTACAAGACTTTGTTAACCGCTTTGGTGCTAATGCCTCTAAAGCTAAACAAGCTAGTTCGCGTGCTAAAAAAATGGATAAAATTAAGCTTGATGAAGTTAAAGCATCGAGCCGTATGAGCCCGTCGTTAAACTTTGACGAAGGCAAAAAAATGTACCGCCAAGCACTTGAAGTTAACAAACTTGGCCATGGGTTTGATGGTGAAACACTGTTTAGTGGCGGTGAGTTTTTACTAGAAGCCGGTGCAAAGCTTGCGGTAATTGGCGAAAACGGGGTGGGTAAAACTACTTTTTTACGCTGTTTAGTTAACGAGCTTAAAAGTAACGAAGGCGAAATTAAGTGGTCTGAAAATGCGAGCTTTGGTTATTGCCCGCAAGACAGCACTAAAGACTTTGATAACGATTTGACGTTATTTGATTGGATGTCGCAATGGCGTACAGCTAAGCATAACGATTTAATGGTTCGTGGTATGTTGGGCCGTTTGTTGTTTACCGCAGACGATTCAAACAAAAAAGCGCGTAACTGTTCAGGTGGTGAAAAAAACCGTTTGTTATTTGGTAAGTTAATGATGCAAGACGTGAACGTACTTGTAATGGACGAGCCAACAAACCACATGGATATGGAAGCCATTGAGGCATTAAATAATGCGCTTAAAGACTTTGAAGGGACGCTTATTTTTGTAAGCCACGACCGTGAGTTTGTGTCGTCGTTGGCTACGCGCATTATTGATATTAAAGATAAGCAGGTTATTGATTTTCAGGGTACGTTTGATGAATACCTTGCAAGCTGCGAAGAGAAAAAAGCATAAGCCCGCTGGGTGTTTAGTTTTAAAAGGCGCTTAGTTAGCGCCTTTTTTGTGCGTGGTTAAATGCATTAGTAAACAAGTAATTAGATCATCACCAAGAGGTAATTAACTATTGCTCGTGTTTTTTGTGTGTAGCGCGAAGCGCCTCGGTGTACTCTGTGGTGATAATTTTATAAGTAATATGAAGCTACGCTTCTAACGTGAGCAAGCTCTACGTCTACAAAAACAAACTAAACTAACCCCTTTTGCTTTTCCTACTCATTTACTCCTCATTCACTTCTCTTTGTGTAATACGCTTTTAAGGGTTATAAAGTGATTGTTTTACCACCGAGAAGTGACGGAGAAAAGCAGGAGCAGTGACTAATTATTGCTCGGTTTTTTTCTGTGTAGCGCGAAGCGCCTCGGTGCGCTCTGTGGTGGTAACTTATTAAAAAAACAAGAAGCTACGCTTCTAACGTGAGCAAGCTCTACGTCTACAAAGCAATGTTTAAATTAACCTGTAGACGCACAGCTTGCTGGCGTGAAAAAGCAACGCGTTTTAAAACTTGTTTTAGGTCAATTCTTATCTATGTTTATACAAAGCCAAAATATATGACTCTCCGATGCATGACTCCTCAAAATTATTAGCACATCGTTTTTCAAATAATAATGAGTTCTACTCTGTGACTATATGCTGCATAAATAGAGCATCTCTATTTAAAGAATTTGGCAATGCATGTATTGCAGCAAAGGCTATTGTGGATATGCAAAATAAAGTTAATACAATTTGCTATGTATTAATGCCTGATCATCTACATTGGTTATTTCAGCTTAAAGAGTGCTCACTAGCCAACGTAATAAAAATCTTTAAAAGTGTAACGACTTTAAAGATAAATAAGCTAAATGGAACAACAGGCAAAATTTGGCAGCAAAATTATTTTGAACATCAGCTTCGTTCTGAAAAAGATTTAATCAATCAAGCTCGTTATATTGTTGCTAACCCACTCAGAGCAGGCGTTGCAAAAAATGTCGGACAATATCCATATTGGGATTGTATTTATTTAAGTTAAATGATTTATAAAGCTAGAAGCTACGCTAATAACGTGAGCAAGCTCTTCGTCTACAAAGCAGTGTTTAAATTAACTTGTAGACGCGCAGCTTGCTGGCGTTTAAAAGCAACGCTTTTACAAATATTGTTAAACCGCTAAGAAGCTGCGCTTCTAACGTGAGCAAGCTCTACGTCTACAAAATAAGTTAATCCTGCTTACTATGGCTTCTCTTTGTGCATCTGTTCAGCCTTGTTTTTAAAAACAAAAAAGGAGCATTGCTGCTCCTTTTTAACTGTTGCTCAGGTTTATTAAATATCAAACCTATCGGCGTTCATTACTTTTACCCATGCATTTACAAAGTCGTGAACAAAACGTTTTTTATTATCGTCTTGAGCATAAAACTCTGCCAATGCGCGTAAAATTGAGTTTGACCCAAATACTAAATCTACGCGTGTTGCGGTCCATTTAGTTGCGCCGCTTGCGCGGTCTACAATATTGTAAAGGCCATTGCCGGTTGGTTCCCAGCGGTTTTCCATGTCAGTTAGGTTTACAAAAAAGTCATTGCTTAACGCGCCTACGTTATTTGTAAATACACCGTGCTGTGTGCCGCCATGGTTGGTACCCAGCATTCGCATACCACCAATAAGCACCGACATTTCAGGGGCGGTTAAACCCATTAGTTGGCTACGCTCAAGTAATAACTCTTCAGCAGATACCACGTAATCTTTTTTCAGCCAATTTCTAAAGCCATCGTGGATCGGTTCAAGTACGTCGAACGATTCGGCGTCGGTCATGTCGTCGGTTGCGTCGCCGCGCCCTGGCGCAAACGGAACGTTAACCTCTACCCCTGCATTTTTAGCGGCTTGTTCAACCGCGGCTGTGCCGCCAAGTACAATTAAATCGGCCATGCTTACCGGTGTGCTTAACTCTGCTTGCACTTTTTCAAGCGCTGATAACACGCTTGCTAAGCGCTCTGGCTCGTTACCCTGCCACTCTTTTTGTGGTGCTAAACGAATACGTGCCCCGTTTGCACCGCCTCGGTGATCAGACCCTCGGTAGGTACGTGCACTGTCCCATGCGGTGTTGATTAAATCGCTGGCACTTACACCACAATTAAGTAATGTTGCTTTTAAATCGCTGATTTGCGCATCTGTTAAGGTGTAGTCAACGCTTGGAATTGGATCTTGCCAAATTAAATCTTCACTTGGTACATCGGCACCTAAGTAACGTGCTTTTGGCCCTAGGTCGCGGTGCGTGAGTTTAAACCATGCACGTGCAAACACGTCTGAAAAGTACTCAAAATCGTTATGAAAACGCTCAATTATTTTACGGTACGCTGGGTCCATTTTCATGGCCATGTCGGCGTCGGTCATTATTGGGTTTAAACGAATTGATGGGTCTTCTACATCAACCGGTTTGTCCTCTTCTTTAATGTTTACAGGTTCCCATTGGTGAGCGCCTGCTGGGCTTTTTGTCAGTTCCCATTCGTAGTTTAAAAGAAGATCACAGTAGCCGTTATCCCATTTTGTTGGGTGCGTGGTCCATGCACCTTCAATGCCCGATGTCATTGTATCGCGACCAATACCCCGTGTTTTGTGGTTGTTCCACCCCATGCCTTGCTCTGAAATATCAGCCGCCTCTGGCTCTGGGCCAAGGTTTGACTCTTTTCCGTTACCGTGTGTTTTACCTACAGTGTGGCCACCAACGGTAAGGGCTGCGGTTTCTTCGTCGTCCATTGCCATGCGGGCAAATGTTTCGCGCACTTGTGCTGCGGTTTTAAGCGGATCGGGTTTACCGTTTACCCCTTCTGGGTTTACGTAAATTAGGCCCATTTGAACAGACGCTAAGGGGTTTTCCATTGTGTCGGGTTTATCTACATTTTGGTAGCGTTCGTCGCTTGGTGCTAACCATTCTTTTTCGGCGCCCCAGTATACGTCTTTTTCTGGGTGCCAAATGTCTTCACGGCCACCGGCAAACCCAAAGGTTTTTAAGCCCATTGATTCGTATGCCATGTTGCCCGCTAAAATAATGAGATCGGCCCACGAGAGTTTGTTACCGTATTTCTTTTTAATTGGCCAAAGTAGGCGACGCGCTTTGTCGAGGTTGGCGTTGTCGGGCCACGAGTTTAAAGGCGCAAAACGTTGATTTGCAGTGCCACCGCCGCCACGTCCGTCAGATAAACGGTACGATCCTGCTGAGTGCCATGCCATGCGGATCATTAAACCACCGTAGTGGCCCCAGTCGGCTGGCCACCAATCTTGGCTTTGGGTCATTAAGTTTTTTAAGTCGGTTTTTACGGCTTCTAGGTCGAGGGTTTTAAATGCTTCAGCGTAGTTAAAGTCGCTGCCGTAGGGAGAACTTTTTGTATCGTGTTGATGTAGAATGTCGAAATTAAGTGCGTTTGGCCACCAATCTGTGTTTTGGCCAGCTGTTTGTGTATTGCTGCCATGCATTACCGGGCATTTGCCGGCGCTAGAGTTGCTCATTTTCAATCCTCTTGGTGAAAAAAATACGTAAGCGATATTTAATTTGTTTAAGTAATACTATTTTTAACTAATGCAAATGATGCTTAATCAACTACTTATATAAGTATACTTATTTTGAATTACTAATATAGGTTTATTTTTTGAGCTATGCCAATGAATACACCGTATTTAAAACGATTGGTCTGATTTGTATTTTTGGTTGGAACTTAAAAAACAAGCTCTGGTAAATTGAGGCTTGAGTTAGTGCTGCAAACAAGTGGGTTTTAATATTTTGATCTTTTTTTTAAATAACGATGATCGAATTAAAAAGTAGCGGCGTAATGGTATGTGAAGGGTTTGAAAGTGGCTTTGGTTTACCATAGCGCACATAGGAATACCCCCCTTCGCCATGAAATTGTAGTTATAATGCTAAAGGTGTATTACTAAGCCCAATACACCTTTACTTTATAAACTCAGTTTATCAGTTTTTTGTTAGTTGATTATAATTAGCTAACAGTAGTTAAGTTTTCCCGACCTTTGATGTTTTAGCAGTTTCAACCAGCTCACCCTGAGCTGGTTTTTTTTGCCTGAAATTTACCACTACACAATGTTTTCATAATAATAATTTATAATGCGTAGTAAACTCGCCCTCAAAACAAAACCTGCCCTAGTGAGTTTAGGTTGTGCGTGTTAATATTATTTTTGCAATTAATTATTTTATTTGGGCATGTTGATGCGTTATTACTTTTCTTTACTATGTATTTTTTTTACTTTATTTTTAGCGTCGGCTAATGCCGCTGAGCAACAAACAGAAGCCCCCTCAAAGCAACAAGAACAGCAAGCGCTCGAGCAACTTAAAGAGCCTATGTATAAACCGCTTATGGAACGCTACATTTTAGATGAGCTAAAAGCGGTTCGCCAAGATCAGCAAAAACTACGTGAAGATGTAACTAAACAAGTTACGCACGCGCAATTAGACACGGCCGACAGAGCCCTTACTTACACCACCGATACGATAAATAATGTGTTTTTTATTATTACCGCCACGGCATCTATTTTGGTGCTTGTTGGGTGGAATTCGCTTCGTGATGTTAAAAACAAAGTAGAAGATATTGTAAATACGCGCGTGAGTGTTATTACCGACGAATACGAAGACCGATTAAAAATTCTAGAAGAAAAACTGCGTGTACGTTCTGAAGAAATACTCAGTAACCAAGAACGTATTTCTATTACAAACGAGGTTCACTCGTTGTGGATGCGCGCAAATTTAGAAAGTGATTACGCTAACAAAATTGAAATTTTTGATGAAATTTTAAAACGTAAACCTGAAGATGTTGAAGCTATTGCCTATAAGGCTGATGCGTTGCTTGAAATTAATCAAACAGCCAAAGCGATTGATTTATGTAACCAAGCAATTGATATAGATAGCGATTATGGTTATGCGTATTGGCAACGTGCGTGTGCATTTGCGCTAATACACGAGCACGCCGATGCATTGGCCGATATAAAAATGGCACTTGAGTACTCGCCTAACTTACGTAATGAGTTACTTCACGAAAGTGCATTTGCAAGCCTGCATGATAATAATAGCTTTAATACTATTGTGGCGGGCGAGTAAGTTTAGCCTGTTTATATAGTATTTAAAAAAGAGCGAAAGCTCTTTTTTTGTGGCTGTAATAAAGTGCTGTGCTTTTAGAGTTAGGGACTAAGTAATTTAATATTTGACCTGAAATAAGAAGCTGCGCTTCTAACGTGAGCAAGCTCTACGTCTACCAAAAATATCCACACACTGGTTTTGGGCAGTTCATTTTCAGCTTATTCTGTTCTCTTTGTGCGTTATGGTTTTAGGGGTTATAAAGTAATTAACTCACCACCGAGAAGTGAAGGAGTAGAACAGGAGTAGTGATTAAACGGCATTAACTTACAACATTGCTTCAAACACATTTATTTTAGTTTTTTCTATGTAGCGCGAAGCGCCTCGGTGTACTCTGTGGTGGTAATTTTATAAGTAACAAGAAGCTACGCTTCTAACGTGAGCAAGCTCTACGTCTACAAATTAATTTAACCCAGCTTGCTTTCGCTACTCATTTACACCTCATTTTGTTCTCTTTGTGCATACTGCTTTCAAACCCAATTTCACAAAGAGTTTAAGAGCCGCTGCGCTTTTAGAGTTAGTGAAAAAGCCCAGCATTTACAATGCCTTGGCTAAATATAGCCTAAAGACGCGCTGTGCTTTCGTTTAATAGCAACGTTTTACTCATGCTATAAAAGTGATTATTTCACCACCGAAAAGTGAAGGAGAAGACCTGGAGAAGTGACTAACCAATATTTTTAACTCTGTGTAGCGCAAAGCGCCTCGGTGCGCTCTGTGGTGGTATGTATTTTTAAGTAATAAGAAGCTACGCTTCTAACGTGAGCAAGCTCTACGTCTACAAAACAAGGCTAGGATATGCCGCGCTTTTAGAAGTAGAGGCTAAGTGATTTGATAAAGGGTTACGTGAGCAGGCTTTGGTATAAAGCATACGTACTCAGTATACCTTAGCCGCTTTACTTTTGTTCGAAGTTTTAGGTGTTAACGCTTAAAGTACAAGTCGATTGCTTTGGTGAGTAACTCGTCGAGTTGCTCTTCAAAGCCATCCATATCAATTTCAAAATAGCTAAAGTACTTTTTAACCTGTAATTGTGAAAGGTTACGGCTGTTTACGCTGTATTGGCGTTCGTCTTTTTGTTTATCGTAACGCGGTAAAAAGACAAATTGTGCATAGTACGGTGACTTAATATGCTTATTGGCATAACGACAAAAATCTTCAATATATTCTGCGCCTTCAGGGCCTAAACAACCAGGTTCAACTCGGTACATTAAGCGAAGTTTTTTGTCGTCAGTAATTTGCATAATAATCCTTAACGAAAAAATAATACGCGGATTATTTTTCCGTTTTTAATTTGGTAGCTCGATACAAGCTCTGAGCGTTTATCTATTACGTTTTCGTCTGTTGAACAGGTTTCTGATAGCTCATGATCTATTACTATATCGCCATGGACTATACGTTTAATAGGCGATGAGTGAATACACTTTAGCTTTTTAAACATTAACCCATAACGTGCTATTAGTTTTTCTTTTCCTTTAAATAATAGCTCATTGGGAAAAATATAAAACTCTACATCTTCATCGTAAACACGAATGAACTCTTCAATATTTCGTGCGTTGTATGCTTTTATAAGTTGTTCAACCACGGCTAGTGATTCGCGAGATTGTTTAGCTTTAGCTTGCTGCTTAGCGGTTAAGGCTTCTTTTGCTTGCGCTACGGCTTTTTCTGCCTCGGCTACGGCTGCAGCTTTTTCTATTTTATTTTTTAGTTTAACAACGGGCTTTGGTGTTTCATCGCCTAACACTTTAGTGTCGTCTGGTTTTGCTGGGTCAATAACAGGTTTTTTAAGCTCAGGGGCTTTATATTCAAGTGTGTTTACTTTTTCGTCAGCTTTTTGCTGTTCGTTAGTGGGCTCTGTGGCATAACTATTTAAAGCTAGCGTTAGGGTAAATAAAGCAAAAAAAATAGATAACGATTTCATAACTTTCCTAATAAAAACACTAAGCGTGTATTGTATTGCAACATAGCAAATTTTAACGTTTTCGGGTAGCAATTAAATGAATAACCTTGGCTTTCATTGCGTAGTTTACCTTGAGTTTAACCCAGCTTTTAAAATAATTTTATTAAACACATAATTTTTAATGAGGGTATAAAAATGATTGCTTCACCACCAAGTAGTAAAGAAAAGGCAAGGAGCCATGATTAATTGTTACTCCTGTTTTCTCAGTGTAGCGCGAAATGCCTCGGTGCGCTCTGTGGTAAATAAGTTAACCTAATTGGCTTTTTTCTTCTCATTTACTCCTCATTTGGTTCTTTTTTTGCATACTGCTTTAAAGCCCAATTTCACAAAGAAGCTAAGAGATGCTGCGCTTTTAGAGATAGTAAAAAAGCCCCGTATTTACAATGCCGTGGCTAAATATAGCCTGTAGACGTGCTTTGCTATCGTTCAATAGCAACGTATGACTTATGCTGCAAAAGTGACTATTTCACCACCGAGAAGTAAAGGAGAAGACCAGGAGTAGTGACTAATCAATATTTTTTAACTCTGTGTAGCGCGAAGCGCCTCGGTGCGCTCTGTGGTGATAATTTTATAAGTAACAAGAAGCTACGCTTCTAACGTGAGCAAGCTCTACGTCTACAAAAATAAACTAAACATTGCTTTAGGGCTGCTCATTTTTTCTCATTCGCTTCTCTTTGTGGATTTAGATTTAAAAGCCATTATTCACAAAACAGTGCCTGAATGTAACCTGTAGACGTACTTTGCTTTCGATTACTAGCAACGTTTTACTATGTTATTAAAGTGACTGTTTTACCACCGAGAAGTACAGGAGAAGAACAGGAGTAGTGACTAATCAATATTTTTTAACTCTGTGTAGCGCGAAGCGCCTCGGTGCGCTCTGTGGTGATAATTTTATAAGTAACAAGAAGCTACGCTTCTAACGTGAGCACGCTCTACGTCTACAAAAATAAACTAAACATTAGTTTAGGGCTGCTCATTTTTTTCTCATTCGCTTCTCTTTGTGCATTTAGATTTAAAACCCATTTTTTCACAAAGAGTTCAAAAAGCGCTGCGTATTTAGAATTTGGTACATATTGATTTTATAATTATTAGGGCATAAAAAAAGCCGCATAAAATGCGGCTTTGGAGGTTAGTCTCACTTCACTTTGGGCGTGTCTCCAAAACTTAGTGAATACGTTACCAAGGAACTGTTTTATCGATTAGATAGACTCTAATGCAATTTTAACCATTTCGTTAAACGTGCTTTGACGCTCATCGGCAGGTGTTGCTTCACCCGTGATCACGTGGTCACTTACGGTGAATAATGCCATTGCGTTTGCGCCGTATTCAGCTGCAACGCCATATAAACCGGCTGTTTCCATATCAACAGCGAGTACGCCTAACTTGTCTAAATCTTTATAGAAAGTGTCGTCTGCTTGGTAGAAAGTGTCGGTTGTAAATACGTTACCTACTTTTGCTTTAATACCTAGTTCTTTTGCTGCGTTAACGCCGTTTAACAGTAGGTCAAAGTCTGCAATTGCAGAAAAATCGTAGCCACGAACACGTGCACGGTTTACGTTTGAATCTGTGCTTGCACCTTGTGCAAAAATTACGTCACGGATTTTAATGTCGGTACCAATACCGCCACATGTACCAATGCGTATAATGTTTTTTACGCCAAAGCTAACAATAAGCTCACGTGCGTATATAGACATTGATGGAATACCCATGCCTGAACCCATAATGCTTACTGGCTTACCTTTGTAAGTACCTGTAAAGCCAAACATGTTGCGTACACCCGTTACTTGTACCGCATCATCTAAAAAGTTTTCAGCAATATATTGCGCACGTAGCGGATCGCCTGGCATTAAAACTGTTTCGGCGAAATCACCAACATTTGCATTTATATGAGGAGTACTCATTCGTTGTTTCCTTTTTATTTTGGCGCGTTTAATTGAGTTAAAAAGCTGTCGCCATATTCAAGCTCAGACAAGTTAAACCACTGTGCTAGTGTTTGACCAATATCTGCAAAACTGTTTCGTTCACCTAGCGGTGTATTATCCATACCAGGCTTGTACGCTATCACAGGTACGTATTCACGTGTGTGCTCAGAACCTGGAAAGGTTGGGTCACATCCGTGGTCGGCAGTGATCATTAATACATCATCTGCATTTAACTGGTTTAGTATAGTTGGTAAGTAGTCATCAAATTCTTTTAATGCTTTGGCGTAACCTACAGGATTACGGCGATGACCAAATTTTTCATCAAAATCAACTAAGTTGGTAAATATTAAACTGCGATCAGGTGCTGTTGAAATTACCTCACTGGTTTTTTCAAGCAAGTTCATAAGCCCTGGTGCTTTGTGCTTTTGGGTTATGCCTTGATGCGCGTATATGTCTGAAATTTTACCAATACTAATTACTTCGCCGCCGTCTTTTGCTAGTACATCTAACAAGGTAGGTGCAGGCGGAAGTACTGAATAGTCACGACGGTTACCTGTTCGTGCAAAATCTTGACTATTTGAACCCAAAAATGGCCGCGCAATCACTCGTCCTATGTTCATTTCATCAAGCAGCGCCCGTGCGATTTCGCAAACTTGATAAAGCTTCTCTAGGCCGAATGACTCTTCATGCGCGGCTATTTGAAACACGCTATCAGCTGAGGTGTAACAGATTGGTTTACCTGTTTTTACGTGCTCTTCACCTAGCTGTTCTAAAATGGTGGTTCCTGATGCATGGCAATTGCCTAAAATGCCTGGAATACCTGTACGAGCTATAAACTCGTCTACAAATTCTTGCGGGAAACTTGGCTGTGTTTTTGGGAAGTAACCCCAATCAAATAACACAGGTACACCGGCCATTTCCCAATGACCTGATGGGGTGTCTTTTCCGCTAGAAAGTTCTTTAGCGTAACCCCACGCACCTTGTGGTGCTTGGCGGTCTGAAACTAAACACGTTTCTCCACCGGCGGCTTCGCAGGCGTCTACTAAACCTAATTTTGATAGATTAGGAAGCGAAAGTGCACTGCCTGTTTCGTCGTAATATGCTTTTAATAAGTGAGCGAATGTATTGGCGCCAATATCACCAAATTTATCTGCATCTGGTGCTGCACCGATTCCTAGGCTATCTGCCATTAAGATAATTGCTCTTGCCATTTTGACCTCACTTTGTTTCTAGGTGGTTACTTTATCTGCTGAACGATTTTTCCGTACAGGACAAAAGTCCTGTTTCATAAAACCTAAACATTATAAATTTGCGTTCTTAAGCGAAGCAAAAGAGATTAATCGTGTCTTTTTTGCTATTGTGATCTACCAACAATATATCCTTCTGTGTGGGTGAGAACTTTAGTGACACGAACAACTATTATAGCTATTGCTGGCGCGTCTGCGTCGGGCAAATCTCTGTTTAGCCAAACTATATACAATGAGTTGGTTAATGAGCTTGAACCGGGCGCAATTGCCATTATTGAAGAAGATGCTTACTACAAGGATCAGTCGCATTTGCCGATGGCTCATCGTACGCAAACGAACTACGACCATCCTGATGCATTTGAACATGAGTTAATGCTTGAACATTTAACTCAACTTCGTAGTGGAAACTCAGTAGAAGTACCAACATATGATTATGCACAACATACTCGCAGCGATAAAACGCGACGTGTAGCTGCTGCAAAAATTTTGATTGTGGAAGGTATTTTATTACTGAGCGATAAAGCGCTTAATAAAGAATTTGATATTAAGGTGTTTATAGACACCCCTTTAGATATCTGCTTAATGCGTCGTATGCAACGTGATATGGAGCAGCGAGGCAGAACGTTACAATCTGTTGTTGAACAGTATCAAGCAACTGTAAGACCGATGTTTTATCAATTTATTGAGCCTTCTAAGCATAATGCAGATTTAGTTGTGACTCGAGGCGGCATGAACCGCGTTGCGATTGATATTATAAAAAGTAAAATTAAATATTTACTACAAGAATAACAACGGGAAACATTTGTATGACAACATTTATGAGCTTAGTAGGCATGTGTGTGCTGCTGGGCATTGCCTTTGCCGCGTCAACTAATCGCAAGGCAATTAATTTAAGAACCGTTGCTATAGCATTTGCAATGCAAGTTGTTATTGGTGGCTTTGTTCTGTTTTTTGACGCAGGAAAAAACGTATTAGCAAGTATGTCGGCCGCTGTTTCATCGGTTATTGGCTATGCCAACGATGGTATTGGCTTTTTGTTTGGCCCTCTGGCTTCACAAGACACACTTGGTTTTATTTTTGCAATTCAGGTTTTGCCCGTTATTGTGTTTTTCTCAGCGCTAGTTGCTGTTTTATATCACATTGGCATTATGGATTGGATTATTAAGATTTTAGGCGGTGGTTTACAAAAGCTTTTAAAAACCTCGCGCACAGAATCACTTTCAGCAACGGCAAACATTTTTGTTGGCCAAACTGAAGCACCGTTAATTGTTAAACCTTTTATAGCAACAATGACCAAGTCTGAGTTGTTTGCTGTGATGGTAGGTGGCTTAGCCACTGTAGCTGGGTCTGTAATGGCGGGTTACGTAATTATTGGTGTAGAGCTTAAGTACTTAATTGCAGCCAGCTTTATGGCGGCACCGGGTGGTTTTTTAATGGCAAAAATGATTGTGCCAGAAACCGAAACACCTAAAGATAACTTAGCTGATTTAGATTTAAACGATGACGATAAACCGGTAAATGTAATTGATGCGGCAGCATCAGGCGCTGCAAATGGCATGCATTTGGCGCTAAACGTAGGTGCAATGCTACTGGCTTTTGTTGCACTGATTGCGCTTTTAAACGGTTTATTAGGTGGTGTGGGCGGATGGTTTGATCATCCAACATTAACGCTACAAGAAATTTTAGGTTATGTATTTGCTCCTGTTGCATGGTTACTCGGTGTACCGTGGGATGAGGCAATTATAGCCGGCAGCTTTATTGGTCAAAAGATAGTAGTAAACGAGTTTGTTGCTTACTTAGACTTTATAAATTATCGCGATACGTTAAGTGCGCACACACAAGCAATTGTTACGTTTGCTCTGTGTGGATTCGCTAACTTATCATCGATAGCCATTTTACTAGGTGGGTTAGGCGGTATGGCGCCTAGCAGGCGGAAGGATATCGCACGCTTAGGGCTCAGAGCAGTGTTAGCAGGATCTATGGCTAACCTTATGAGCGCAGCAATTGCTGGGTTTTTCCTCTCGCTAGCTTAGAAACTTAAGAGATGAACCGGTGTTGCAAAACAAGAAGTTAGTACTTTAAGGGGTTAAAGTGCTATCTGACTTGAACGATACTTCACCAAGGGCCGCAAGGCCCTTTTATCGTTTTAGGCGTAAATTACCTTATGCCTTTTTATCTTATCCTAACTACCACTTAATCATTATAATGCTCTATTTTAATCACTTTTTTTTGTAATTATTCTATTTTGTTCCACACTTAAGTTAGTGTTTTTAATTCAATAATGACTCGCTGTTGTGAAATACATTCTGACCCTTTTTATACTTGTTTTATCGTTTTCTACTTTAGCTGAAAAACCGTTACTGGTAGTTACAGAATTAGCACCGCCTAATCAAGTTTTAATAGACGGCACTGTTCAAGGTCAAGGGACACAATACATAAGGGATATATTTAAACAGGCCGGTTTAACGCCAGACATACAAATGTACCCTTGGGCTCGCGCTTATAAAATGGCAAGCGAGGAGAAAAACACGTTTATATACAGTATTGCTCGTACAGCTGAACGAGAAAATCAATTTCAGTGGGTAGGCGAAATTGGTCGCTTTGAAATGGGGTTTGTTGGGCTATCAGACAGAACAGATATAGTAATCAATAATACTAACCAAGCAAAAAATTATAAAATAGCGATGCAATATAACGACTTTTCAACACAAACTCTCACAAAAATGGGGGTTGAGGGCGTTATAACTTCAGATATACAACATTCTTATCAGTTACTACTAGCCAAAAAAGTAGATCTAATATTAGATGACCCGCATTACATGCTCCAATACAGTGATTACTTCAAACTTAAACCTGGCCACTTAAAGTTTATTTTTAAAATAGATGCACTAACAACGGTTGCTTATTTAGCTGCAAATAAAGATACAGATACAGTTCTTATAGAAAAAATGCAAACAGCATATAAAGAGATAAATAAAACTAAAAAAAGCCCTTACGGTAAATAAGCAAACTTTTAATTTGTATTGTTTAACTGTGCTGTAAACCAATAACAAGTGTTGTTACCTCATCGTATTAATTAGTACTTTAATAAGCGCTGCAAGCACTTGTTACCATCTTCGCTTTTATACCAACCTGCAATGAAAAACGTATCGTTATCTGCGTAAAAAACTCATTTAGAGTAGCTTTCACGCGCTTTTTCATCCTTAAAAGATCACTTAATTAAGGGAGTTGGTATTATTTGTTAAAACCGGCTATTTCGACATTTTATTGCCACGTATTCCTGCCAAAAAGTAGTGGTGTTTAGGGGGAAATAGAATCACTTAAATTGTGCTTGTTAGTAGTAGGTAGGGTTGTTACATAAGTTAGGTTTATTTTAGACACAAAAAAAGCGCCCTAGGCGCTTTTTTCATTTTACTTAAAAAGTAAAATTATACAGCTGTGATGTTATCAGCTTGAGGACCTTTTTGACCTTGTGAAAGAGTAAACTCTACACGTTGGCCTTCAGCTAAAGTTTTGAAACCTTCGCTTTTGATTGCTGAGAAATGTGCGAAAACGTCTGGGCCATTTTCTTGCTCGATGAAACCAAAACCTTTAGACTCGTTAAACCACTTAACTGTACCTGATACGATGTTAGACATTGTAATATCCTGATATAAAAATAAAAAATATGCTCATATGAGCGGGTGTAGCAAAAAATGAGATGGTACTTTAAAAACTTCAGGACGGTACTACAAGTATTACTTATACAACATCGAAATGGAGATTTATAGCTTACATGCTTTCTTTCTAGCTGCGGCCCACTATATAGATAACCAAATATAAGTCAAGCACTTCCTTTAATTACTGAGCAATAAATAACCACATTGTGTTTACTAGCTTAAAATTCAAATTCTAGGGCTAGTCTAAAACTATGGTTTTTTTCAGCTTGGCTAATTTCACTTATAAAACCGGCTTCCCATTTTAGCTGCTTTTGACCTTCAAACCTGTATAACCCAATAAACCCTGGCCCAATCCCAATGAAATCCTCTCCTGCATACAACTCAATGGAAGGTTGAAACGCAGATAGGTATCTATACCGATATTGTACCCTGAACTGGGTTTCCCATTCGTTTTCAATATCTTTACCCCATTCGTACACTAAAAATGCATTCATGGTTAAACTCGTTTTACCAAACTCTTTTTCTATTAAAAAACCCGTCGTTGCTTCGTAGATGTCTTCATTGTGCATTTTTTCAAGTTCAAATAACGCGCCCCAATCAGCCCATAATTTACCTTGTTCTATTAATTGCCAACGCAGTTCAACTTCATATGATTCTAAACCAAAGTCACCAGTGTCATCTCGCTCTCCTACAAAATAGCCTTCTACAGCCATCGTATCGTTGATTGCTCCACCACCACCAATTCGCTGTGCTAAGAGGTTGCCATTGTCGGTTTGATGAGAAACTAAACGCCATTCAAACTCGCGCTCTAGCGGCAATACATAGGGATGGTAAACCTTATCAACGACAATACCATCGGCATTCGCTTGGTTTGGAATTAACAGCATACAAAAAGCGGTTAAAAATAGTGCTGAATACAGGTTGAGTGCTTTCATACTCGTTCCTTAGATATTGAAGCTGGAATAACGTAGCAAAATATTAAAAATAACGCTGTACTTGCGATGTAGGTAAGCACCGTAGTGAGATCAGGAGTAGCCTCGTAACCAATTAGAGCGCGAAGCACTCGACCAAGCTCTGAGTGCTCACTAATCCAATGCCTTAAATCCCAAATAGGATTAGTATTTGTAATTAAGTCTATTTGACTTGCTAAATCAAGAGCAACCAGCAGCTTAGATGCACTATTTAAGGCAATTAAAATGAGTATTGGGTAATTACCAAAACGGTGCTTAACGCCACTCATAAAAAAGTACAACAACACACAAAAGCTTAAACAAATACCAGAGCCTAAGAATGTGCCTATAAATAAGCTTTCAGCTGCATCACTATTTTTCCAAAAGCTATTGAGATAAATAACATAGTGGCTTAAGTACATGACTATCGTAGTAATAATTGCAAAATTAAAAGCCGTAACACTTTGCTGTATAACAAACACGAGTACCGCAATGAATATTGCAATACACATAGCGATTTGAATGTACTCCAGCCCTTTATGATCAAACCACTGACTAGCCCACAACGCGCTGTACATATATAAAAACGACATTGCAACACCAACCATCAAACAGATCCATATATGGTGGGCGCTTTGCTTTGCAAAAACTTGTAATAGTACTAATAAAATTGCAATTGGAAGCAATTGGTTAAGGCTAACTACTAAACTAGTTATTAGCATGTTGCGCCTCTTTGTTGTTTACAATTACAACACCTGTTGCAGAATTTGGCGAAAATTCGCCAAAAAACGCATACCGCCCCTTTTTTAGAGGGCCTATATAAATAACGCTTTTTCGATGCGGATAAAGAACTTTCTCTCTATTCAAATCAAAACTATCAAATTCTTCAGGGGTGTCGTCTTGGTTTTCTATAATTAATTTAACTTTTTGGTTTTCTGGGATCGTTATTTTTGAAGGGTAAAATAAGTGATCTTTTAGTACAATCAGGTACTCTTTTGCATTAATTTCAAACGATATAAGCACTAAAAGACATAAGCATTGCTTAATTATGCACTTACCCATGTTGCTCCCCCTTGAAGGTGACACGCGCGGTTAGTCCGCCCAAAGGGCTATCTGTTAATGTTATTTGGGCTGAATATATAGCAATAATGTGTTGCACTATAGCCATGCCTAATCCAGCTCCTTGCTCTCCTGATGGATGCTGATCCCCTCCAACACGATAAAACCTATTAAATACACGCTGTTTTTGCTCATCAGTCATGCCGGAACCTGAATCGTCAATTTGCCAATAATACCCATCATTATTGACAAGCTTTATTGTAATTTTACCATTTGTAGGGGTGTATTTTATTGCGTTACTTAATAAGTTAGAAATAAGCGTAGTAAGCGTAAACTCATCGCCATTAATTTTAAAGTCATCACCCTCTAAGCTTATTGTTAGATTTTTTTCATCTATTTTGTCGTATTGATCAGATACCGCATGCTGGGTAATTACCAGTAAACATTGTTCAGTAAATTGCTTTTGCCATTGCTCTGGATGGGTACGGCCCAAGATAAGCATTTGCTCCACTATATTACCCAGTCGATTGACCCCCTGTGACATAGCCTCTAACTCTTGCTCATAATACTGATCGTTTTCCAATTTTTTTAAATTATGCACATTTATTTTTAAACTACTGAGTGGGGTTCGCAGTTCATGGGCTGCGTCTGAGGCAAAAAAGCGCTCTCTTAGGTAGGCAGTCTCTACTCGTTGAAATAGATCATTTAACCTATTTATTACGGGCTTAATCTCTTGGTCGGTAACGTGCCAGCTTATAGGGCTAAAATCATTTGCTTTACGCTCAGCAAGCTGTTTCGATAATTGTGTTAGGGGCGCCAGTGCATGCTTAATAAAAAAGCTAATAAACACGGCAAGTATTGGCACAGCCCAAAGCATGGGTAGCATCGCAGACAAAATAACGGCTTCTGCCAACTCAAAGCGTTTTGATATTGGCTCAGCTACTATCACTTTTCGGTTATTTTTTGTTAAAACAAACACTCGCATTCTCTGCCCTGCAATATTGGCAGTTTGAAAGCCCTCTTCAAAATCCATGGGCTCTATTTTTAAACTAGCAGATCCACTCAATAACGTATCTTGGTACCAAATTTGGTAAAGAAGCTGGGTATTAGCGCTATTTAACTTTATAGCTTGTGCTGTTTTGACTAAGGGCTGTTCACCCAGTACTAGCGCCACTATTTTTAACTCGTTATCGAGCAGAGTTTCACCTTCACGCATACTTTTTTGATACCCTTTTACAAGCGCAAAAAAGCAGATAAGCACCATCATCGACAGTAGTATTAAGGTAAGGCGTTTACGAATAGACACTAACGTTTTCCTACCACATACCCGATACCACGAAGAGTTTTAATAAAATCTTTTGGAAACTTTTTTCGTAAGTGGTGTATGTGAACTTCTATGGTATTAGAGCCGACCTCTTCGCCCCATTGGTAAAGTTTATTTTCGAGCTGCTGCTTTGACTGCACACGCCCTTGATTTTCCATTAATGCTTTTAATAGCATGTATTCCTTGCGAGGCAAGGTTAATGGCTCCCCACTTACACTGGCGCTGTGGGCTGATGTGTCAAGGACAACATCGCCACAGTTTAATAGGCTTGAATGGGTATGGTTTATTCGCCTACTCGCGGCCCGTAAACGTGCAAATAGTTCTGCTGGCTCAAAAGGCTTAGCTAAGTAATCATCAGCTCCCATATCGAGCCCAAGTACTTTGTCATCTATACTGCTACGTGCCGTTAAAATAACGACAGGTATTATTTTTTTTTGTTGTTTTATTTGTTTTAAAATCTGAGTACCGTCGCCATCGGGCAATCCCAAATCGAGTATGACGAGTTCTATTTCACCCCCAGATATGCATTGAAGCGCATGTTTTACTGTACCACTGTGTTCAACACTGTAGCCTTCTTGGCGCAATGAACGGATAAGTCCCTGCGCCACAAGTTGATCATCTTCTACTAACAGTAAATGCATGCTTATTATTTATCTCTTAAGTTTTTTATCTACTTTTACTTGTAATTGGCTAATGGCTTGTTGACGATATTCATCAGCTTTACGTCGGTGCTCTCGTATACCCGCTTTTTGCGCGACCTCTAACCGTGCTTTAGCTTCTTTGTATTCACGTTCACCATACAAAAATTCGCTGTACAAGTAGTTAGTATCAATACCTTGCGGATTAAATGCAAGTGCCTGTTTAAAAAGCTTTTTAGCCTTATCATCATCGCCAAAACCTATAGGCCAACCAGGTACTTTGCTATAAAGCGTGGCTAAGCTCGCATACGCAGAGCCTCCAAGTGCTGTGCCGTCAATTTCAAGTGAATGCTCTAGCGATTCTTTTGCTTGTTTTGCATATCCCAGAGCCCCGATCCCTCCTTTAGCTCCGGCAAAACTGGCTAGTACAATGCCATGCCAAATATGTGATTGTGCAGAATTTGGGTAGTTTTGCACAAATAATGTTGTTTGCTCAGTTAGATCTGTGAATGCTTTTATTTGCGCATCGTCTTCAAGTTCATAATTGGCAATTGCCCATTGTTGTTGAATGGCGAGTAAATCTTGCGATTCATCTGCTTTGGCTGATAT
Organism: Pseudoalteromonas sp. S408; assembly: GCF_005886645.1. NCBI lineage: Bacteria > Pseudomonadati > Pseudomonadota > Gammaproteobacteria > Alteromonadales > Pseudoalteromonadaceae > Pseudoalteromonas > Pseudoalteromonas sp. S408. The sequence continues at coordinate 120,647 of NZ_PNDY01000007.1, forward strand.
TGATAATATACTTAACACAATTAAATATAACGCTAGGGTCATTTTATACATAACTTTATCCTCGTGTATTCGTTTATTTTTAACTTAAAAATCGTTTTATTATTGATAGTTGTTTACCAATTGCGCCATCCACAATGCTTGGAAAAGCACCGTTAATACGCACAAATAATTTTTCTGGAAAACCAATAAAGCGTCTTTTTTTACTTGAATTAATTAACGTTAATAACTCTTTTGCTACGCGTTCAGGTGTATCCATTTTATTACCAAGCGCTTTGTTCATTGCACGGGTTTGATCATTGTTAATACTTGTATCTGTAGCTCTTGGTGCTAAATAAGTCACATTAACTCCAGAGCCATTAAGCTCACGAGAAAGGGCTTCGGTGAACCCCCGTAAACCAAATTTACTTGCACAATAAAGTGTGTGATAGGGGTATCCAATACTGCCTAACGACGATCCTACATTTACTATTATGCCTTTTGAGTTTTCTAGCTGTTGCAAAAACAATTGGCATAATTTTATGGGGACCAATAAATTGGTGCTCAATACCGAGTCTATTTGATCACAACTGGTTTGCTTCAAACCTTGCACAACATTAATGCCTGCGTTATTAACCAACAGCTTAGTACCACCGAGTTGGTTTGCTTTTATAGCTAAATTAACGCGGGTAGCTTCATCGGTTAAATCACCAATAAAAACCTCACTATTTGGGAGCGTTTTGTTTAGGGCTTCAAGGGCTGGTTTATTACGCCCCACCAACAATAATGACCAACCTTGCTCATGTAACATTTTTGCAAAAGCTTGCCCTATTCCACCCGAGGCACCGGTTAATACACATAGAGCCCCACTCATACAGATGCACTTTGCGTAGTAGTCTTAAAAAAGGGTTCACTATCTAAATCGCGAAATATATTCCCGTATAAACGGTAAAAACACTTTGCACCATGGATGATTGCTTGTTGATCGGCCTCATTGGTTATTTTGTTCATGAGGTCTTCAAAAAACTTCACATGCTCAATATCTAAGGCACCATGAGAGGTTAAATAACTAAACGCTTTTTTTGGTAAACCCACGGCGCTTGCAATATTTGATGCAGCCCCGTCGGCCAGCGCTATAGAGGTACCTTCGAGCACATGGACCATACCAAAAAAGCTCAACGGGTTTTTACGAGCAATACTGTCGTAGGCATACGACACCATTATTTCTGTTGCAAACTGTGGCTTGGAATGACGCACGCGTTCTTTATCAAAACCACAAGCGGCAATATCGTTAAGCACCCATTCTTGATGGCCAATTTCTTCTTCAATGTATTCTGCTACCGCTTCGCGTAACCATTCTTGCTCATCAGTTAAACGCGCGCCAACTGACATCATTAAAGGAACCGTGTGTTTTACATGATGATAAGCCTGCGCCAGAAAAGAGGCATATTCTTCAAGCGTTGCTTGTCCGTTAAATACACGCTGTATAATTGGCGCAGCTAATAAGTACTCACGCTCGTTTTGTGTTTGTGCTTTTAATGTATTAAAAAAATTACTCATTAATTACTTCTCCAGGTCGGTAAAATTGTTCGAAAACATGGTGGTAATGGCGACTAATTGCTTGTCGTTTTGGACGATTATTAGTTGTTAACAACCCTTGTTGAGCACTTAATGGCTTAGCTATGCAGTGCCATTTTTTTATGCGAGCGTAATCAGGTAATTGTTGGTTTACGTTATTTATAAGTAGAGTTAAGCTTTGTTTGTTTAGTGTTGAATTGACGTAAATAATGGCGGTTAAAAAGGGTTTACCTTCGCCGAAAACAACCGCTTGTAAAATGCCGCTTTGGCTTAGCAATAATGATTCAGGCCATTCAGCATTCACGTTTCGCCCCATACTGGTAATAATTAGATTTTTTATCCGCCCTTTAATAAATAATGTATTATTTTGTTGCTCAACCAAGTCCCCGGTGGCGTACCACTGGTTTTGATCGTGTGGCGGGTGATTTAAATACCCTAAAAACAGGTCTCCCTTAATATATAATTGATTGTCTGTAATCTTGGTTTGAATATGAGGAAGAACACGACCTGCACTATGGTAATTATCGTTTTTGACTGTGTTTAAGCTAACTACCGACGCTGCTTCAGATAGTCCATAACCTTGATAAACAGGTAAATTTAAACTTCTAGCTTTAACAATTATGGTTTTATCTACAATCGCCCCACCCACTGCTATAAACTTGAGTGATTTAGGCGGCTGCCAGCCTTGTTCTGCAAAAGTAACAAGGCATGTTAAAAGCTCTGGCACCAATATAAGTGTATTAGGATTTACTTTATCAATAGCGTTAATAAGTGCATTAGGTTGCGCTAACGAAGACCCTACAAAACCGAGTTCGTTCAGTGGTATTAAATGAACTTGACCGCCACTTTTCAAAGGCGCATATACACCTGCTATGTTTTCAAGAAGCACCGCCAGTGGTAATAAACATAAATGCACAGGCTGATTAATATTAATCTTATCGCACAATGATTGCGCCACTTGCATTTGACTGTGAGCAGACAAACACACCCCTTTTGGCTCACCTGTCGAGCCTGATGTAAACGTTACTTTTTGGGTCGTATCGAAGTAGTTAACTGCTTTACTCACTGTTTGTGAGTATATATACAAACAATAGCAATCAAATAACATAACACTCAGCGCTGGATGCTGGTTAGGACCAGGCAGAGTATCTGTAATAAAAATAGCAGCGCCACATTGATTGAGTACATACTGCGTTTGTTGCTCGCTAAAAAATGGAGCGATAGGTATAGCCACTTTATCGATTATTCGAGTTGCAAAATCTAAGGCTAGCCATGCGGGGGTGTTATCAAGCTGAAAAGCAACCACATTTCCTTCAAAAGCCTTTAAAGTATTAGCCAACGTTGTGGTTTGTTGGTCAAACTCTTTTCCACTTATTTCATGGGTTTTATTATTACTGTGTGAAACAACAATAGCTGCATTTGATTGCGTATCATATAAACTCATATTTTCACCAATGCATTCGCTAATGTATCAATTTCATGCTGGTTTTGACGCAATAAGCTATAAAGCTCTGTTGTTTTTACGATTTGTTGGTGAGCTTGCTCTAAACTCACAACACAGACAGTTGGTTGATTAGCGTAATAACTTCCCCAACTTAATGGGTTTTCTACTACAAAGCTGTTAGCAACAGCAATTTCAGTGCAGTTAACACCTAACAGTCGAAGCATAGCTCGTACTTTTTTAGTGGCGCAAAATACTAAATATTTAGCTCCAGTATGGTAAAGCGCCTCGTTAACAACAATAAAATGCCCAAGCGTTGCCTTTCGATGTGTAGAGCATAAATTACCTAGCTCAAAAATTTTACTACGCGGAGTTTGTTCTAATAAAAAGTGCTCGATGGGCTCTGCCGTGTACTGCTCAATAAATAAGGAAGAGGTAGCTTGCCTTAAACCTAACGTACATTGCCCCTCACTTGTTGTGTATTGGCAAAGTAGCGGCATAAATGATTTAAGCGTTGCATTGTAAGCCACTAAAAACCCCTCTTTTACTGCGGCCTCTAGTTCATTTCGATGCTCATCATTCACTCGAGCACTGATATAATGTGTCGGATTAGATGTGTAATTTAGTGGTAAGTTTGACTGTGCTAATTGCATAAACATCGCCCGTTTAAGGAGTATGTTTATAATTTAAAGAGCGAAACTTAAAGAAAACTTAAGGAATAAAAAAGCCCCTAAATAAATTTAAGGGCTTTTAAAGTAAACCTTATTCCAGCTAAAGGTTAATTAAGGTTTAACATGTGTAAATTAACTGGGCTCTGCCACTACACAGCGGTTACGGCCATGCTCTTTAGCATGGTATAGGGCTTTGTCTGCACATTTGTATACTTGGTCTATGTTATTGCTGTGGGTTGGCCAAGTTGCAATTCCGATTGAAACGGTAATGAACCCGATTGTTTCCATTTGAGTTGTTTCCACCGTGGTGCGTAATCGTTCTGCTATTTTTAGGGCGCTTTGGCTGTCCTCATGAGGCAATACAAGTAAAAACTCCTCACCACCAATACGCGAGACAATATCCCCTTTTCGAGAGATATTTTTTATAATGTCAGCTAATATTTTAAGTGCTTCATCGCCTTTATCGTGCCCAAAAGTGTCGTTTACACGCTTAAAAAAATCGATGTCTATTTCTAAAATAGCGAACGGCGTGTTGTTAAGCATAAGCTGGCTGAGCAAACCATTTAAGCTTCTGCGATTATGTGTGTTTGTGAGCGGATCGGTTTGAGCATCGTGTTTTAACTGGCCGATTTGTGTATGCAATATATTTACGCCGTTAAGCATAGCGAGCTTTAGCTTTTGGCTTTCAAAGTACCACGATTTAATGCGTTTTAGTTTATCTATACTATTTGCTTCGTCGAGCCTATTAACGCTATTAGCCAACTGTTTTAATGGCCGGGAAATAAAATGCGAGAAAACACCAATGAGTATAAAAGTCACTAATGCCATGGGAAGTGTTCTTGCAAATACTTCCATAATTAATGTATCTAGAGAAGAAAGCGTTGCTTTTACTGGGCGCTGAGCAACAATCCCCCAATTCGCAGCTGTTACAGGTGCAAACCCTGCAAGCATTTCTACATTTTTACTATTTAATACTGTAACTTGGCCCGACTGCCCTGTTATAACCGCATTGATCACCTTGTTATTGGTAACGCTTGTTCCTATGCGTTTTTTGTCTGGGTGGTATAATATTTGTTTACTCCCGTCGACCACATATATGTGCGAGCCTCCTTCATAAAAATGTTGCTCTAGAAGATCATTTAATATGTTTCTTTCTTTTAGATAGAGCGAACCGCCAACATACCCTAAGTAATTACCGTTTTTATCAAACAAGGGATGCGAAATAAAAATAATTAAATTTTTAGCCGCCGACATATACGGCATACTAATTAATGGTTTTTTTTCTTTCAAAGCTTGTGATGAGCCTGGTGAGGAAATTGATTTCCCTATAATTTCAGGCAAATAAGGAGACGTAACATGTATGATTCCATTTTTATTTATAACAACTGAATTAAAGCTATTTGTTTGCAAATTTAAGCGCGTTACTTCTTCTTGTAATAGTGAAGCATCGTTAATGTTTTGCTCAATTTTATTTGCAGAATAGGCCAGCTGTTGTTTTGCTGACTCTAGGAAATTATCGGTTGCTGAGGCAAGTTTATTAGCATAGGCATAATTACTTTTTAATGTGTGATTTATCAATTGCTCTTTTTGTACTTGGTATGTGGAATAAAAACTACTAATAAGCGTTGCCAACGACGCAGAAAAAGCCAACAGCACAATAAGAAGACGAAGATTAAGCACAGGAAATAATTTATTCAGCAAAAGTAAACTGCCCACAGTACACTGCCATTACAGCAAGTACTTTGTTAAAGAGTATTTACAATTATACCTCGTCACTCATTAATTATCTAATATTTGAGCACATAGTGTATTTTTAATAACCAGCCAAATAACCATCTATTACACTGTGACGTTATATTTCCCCGTAGTAACTAGGCTGCGCTTATTTTGCAGTTATATAAAAAAATAGATAAGCTGCTTTCACTTGTTCATTTTATTTAGCTTTGGAGTGTATTTTGCTAAATAAGTATGTTTTATCGTCAATTATTTTTATATCTGGGTGCTTAATGCCATCACTTACTACGGTTGCAAAACCGGCTCTTTCTCTTGAGCAAAAACTAGGACAAAAGTTAATACTCGACTTTCGTTATTTTTGTGAACAAGGCGCACGTGCACATTGCAGAACACCAATGACAGAGTTACCAAAACCATTGGCACAAGCAATCAGCGACTATAACATTGGTGGCGTTATATTGTTTTCAGAAAACACCCAGTCAATTGAACAAACTATTGCGCTTAATAACCAACTACAAACCGCTGCCAGTAAATCAGCAAGCAAACTGCCGCTATTTATATCAATAGATCAAGAAGGCGGCCGAGTTGCACGGCTGCCGCGTGATGTTGCAACCTCGTTTACGGGTAATATGTCTATTGGTGCAACCTATAAACAGCACGGCGTTGACTTTGCGACTAAATCAGCAACGGTTATTGCCAAGGAGCTAAGCGCACTGGGTATCAACGTCAATTATGCACCCACCATTGATGTAAATATGAACCCAGACAATCCGGTAATAAATGTACGCTCGTTTGGTGAGAACCCACAACGTGTGGGTGAGCTCGGCGCAGCACAAGTTGCTGGCTTTGAAAGTAATGGCATAATTACATCGCTCAAACATTTCCCGGGGCATGGCGATACTCACGTTGATAGCCATACAGGGCTTCCTAATGTTGGCCACTCAAAAAGTATTATTTACGAACAAGATTTAGCCCCCTTTAAACATATTATTGCCGAACAAAACCCCGGTATGATCATGACAGCGCATATACAATATCCGGCGCTTGATAGTTCAACGTTTGTCTCTGTAGAAGGCAAAACAATGGTTAAACCCGCCACTATGTCGCGCACTATCATTACCGATATTTTAAGAGGTGAGCTTAACTATAAAGGTGTGGTAGTTACCGACGCACTCGATATGGCAGGGATCAGTCAGTTTTTTTCACCCACTCAAGCGGTTATAAATACGTTTTTAGCTGGTGTTGATATTGCGCTTATGCCAATAGAAATAAGAACTCCCGATGATATAACAAAGCTTGATGAGCTTATTAAGTCGTTAGTTAACGCTGTTAAATCAAATCAATTAGATGAGCAAGAAATATCACAATCGGCCGCGCGTATTGTTTCACTTAAAAATGCATTTGAGTTATCCACTGAGTTTGATCCTATCAATGCAGTCGTTCATGCAAAAAGTATAATAGGTAACGAACAGCACAGACAAGTAGAAGCAGAGCTTGCTCTAGCAGCAATAACACAAGTAAAAAACACACAAAATACATTGCCGCTAAATTTAAATGATGGCCAACACATACATATTATTATGCCCGACACACGCAAATGTATGGCTATGCAACAAGCAATTGAATCGGTAAGTTCATCGTCTATTACGTTCAGCTGTAGCAGCTTACAAGGGTTTGACTCTGCGAAAGCAACCCTGAGCATTAAAACCGCTGATGTTGTTATAGCGGGTAACGCCACGCCCAATCAAAGTGCGGTTGAGATTGGCGGTATGGATGACTTAGCCGATAACCCAAGCTTTGCTTTAAATAACGCAGAGCAACCTAAGGCGCTTGAGTCACTGCTTGCCATGGCTAATAAATTTAATAAGTGTACTGTATTTATAAGTTTGAGAGCCCCTTACGATATCGCCAAATTTGGCGACTATGCTCACAGTGTATTGGCCTCTTATGCTTACAATATTGATGTAGACAAGCATGAGCGTGTTTCAGGCCCAGCGTTTACCGCACTCGCTAAAGTAATAGTGGGGCAAGCCACTGCCAAGGGCACCTTGCCTGTTACCATTAAACCGCAAAAAGGCCATTAACATGAAACTCAATTGTGATTTAGGCGAAAGCTTTGGTTCATGGAAAATGGGCTTGGATGATCAAGTTATGCCGCATATTAATATGGCTAATATTGCTTGTGGTTTTCATGGCGGTGACCCAGATGTAATAGCAACAACATTAAAGTTAGCTAAACAAAACAACGTAATGGTGGGGGCACACCCAAGTTACCCCGATCTTCAGGGGTTTGGCCGACGCTCTATGGCGTTATCAACAAGCGAACTAACTAATTGTATTCATTATCAGATAGCGGCTCTTGAAGGCATGGCAAAAATACAGGGGCTAACTTTAAGCTATGTAAAACCACATGGTGCGCTTTATAACGATATGATGGCTAATAACGACCTATTAGCAACCGTTATATCTGCTGTCGCGAGCTACCCAAGCAGATTAAAACTGATGATTTTAGCCACCAAAAACGCTGAAAAACACGTTCAGTTAGCTAAACAGTTTAATGTTGAATTAATACTCGAAGCGTTTGCAGACAGGCAGTACACCGATGAAGGCTATTTAGTTTCTCGTAAGCTCGATGGCAGCGTGCTAAATAAGCACGCCTTATTGGCGCAGGTAAAACAGCTATTGCAAAATGGCAGTGTAACCACACGCTCAGGTAAGCAGCTTATGCTTAATGCGCACAGCCTATGTGTTCATGGCGACAATAATGATGCAATTGAACTCATCAAAGAAATAAAAGTACTTTGTGACTAAAGTTTACTAATACGTGAAAGCTGTAAACCCCCTTTACAGCTTTTATAACTCTACTAAATTAATGCAATCATAGAGTTAATTATGAGCTTCATCGCATTGTGCTGTTAATTTAATAATCCCTCACTTATAACTGTACATACGTTAACAACAGGGATTAATAATGAAACAGTTTTTAGCTCTTAGTCTTATATTAAGCGCAAGCCATTTAGCCAGCGCAAAAGACGATACACACACATTGCAACTTCAAGATATATTCGACTTAGAATACGCCAACCAAATAGATATTACCGACAACGGCAAAACCGTTTATTTTGTGCGAAACCGCATGGATATAAAAACAGACCGAAAAGTCGGAAACATTTGGTCTGTTGATTATAAAACCAAACAAATGCAGCCACTAACGTCTGGCGTGCATATGGACTACTCCCCTGTTTTATCGCCCGATGGTGAGCGCTTAGCGTTTATTTCTACCCGCGATGGTAGCAGCCAAATTTATATGAAGTGGCTTAAAACCGGTGCTATTGCCAAAATAAGTAATTTAACCAGTAGCCCTCGCGCTATTAACTGGACTCCCGATTCAAGCCAGCTTGTGTTCAGTATGTTTGTACCAAGCAAAACCGTAACACCTGTCAATTTACCAGGAAAACCTAAAGGGGCTACGTGGGCAGAGCCTGCTAAATTTATTGACGATGTATACTATAGAGCTGATGGCGGCGGCTACTCACAAAAAGGCTTTAATCAGTTATTTATACTTGATGCTAACGGCGGAAATGCTAAGCAACTTACCCGTGATGAATTTGATAGCGCTGGCGATGTCAGCTTTAGTAAAGATGGTAGCTCACTGTATTATTCAGCTAATAGGCATGAAAATAACCAGCTTAAACCCACAAATACTGAAGTATATAAGCTAAACCTTACTACATTAACCATTGAAGCCATCACTGATAGAAATGGCCCAGATCAACAGCCAAAAGTCTCGCCTGATGGTCGTTACCTTGCTTATACTGGCTACGATGACAAGCGCACTAATTACGAGAACACTCAACTTTATATTCGTGATTTAAAAACCGGTGATACCCAAAGCCTAACTAGCGATTTCGATCGCAGCGTTGGCCAAATAAAATGGAACGCAAATTCAAAAGGCCTCTATTTTAGCTATGCCGATGAAGGCCAAACCGCACTCGCCTACCAACCTCGTAGTGGTAAACGTAAGGTGATCACCGAAAAAATTGGCAGTGTGGCATTCGGCCGACCATACTCAGGCGGGGATTTTGATGTAAGCAATAACGGCGATATTGCTTTTACACTTGCCGACACTCAACGCCCTGCAGATATAGCAACTATTAAACGCGGTAAAACTGAGCGTTTAACCACGCTTAATAGCGATGCGCTGGGTGATAAACAACTGGCTAAAGTAGAAGAGATTTGGCTTAAATCAAGCCATGACCAATTACCTATACAGGGCTGGATTGCCTACCCGCCAGGATTTGATAAATCTAAAAAATACCCTCTCGTACTCGAAATTCATGGCGGGCCAGTGGCTAATTACGGCCCTCACTTTAGTGCCGAAGTTCAGCTTTTTGCAGCAAAAGGTAATGTGGTGTTATACATGAACCCGCGCGGAAGTGACTCATATGGGAAAGAGTTTGCACAAACTATTCATCATAATTACCCAAGTAATGACTTTGATGACTTAATGACTGGGGTTGATGCACTTATTGCAAAAGGATTTATTGATGAATCTAAACTATTTGTTACCGGAGGCTCTGGCGGAGGTGTACTAACTGCTTGGATTGTTGGTCACACTGACCGATTTGCTGCTGCCGTTGTTGCAAAACCCGTTATAAATTGGATCAGCTTTGTACTAACTGCTGACTTTTATCCTTTTTTTGCTGATTACTGGTTTCCAGGCAAACCTTGGGACCACATTGAGCATTATATGAAACGCTCGCCAATTAGTTATGTAGGTAATGTGACTACCCCTACAATGCTACTAACAGGTGAAGCTGACTACCGAACACCCATTTCTGAAACAGAGCAATACTACCAAGCGCTAAAACTACAAGGTGTAGACACCGCTATGGTTCGTATACCTGCTGCATCACATGGCATTACAGCGCGCCCGTCTAACTTAATGACTAAAGTGGCTTATATTCAATGGTGGTTTGATAAGCACAGTAAATAACTTTTCATTTGAGTTGATTATTAAAAGCCACTTTTTTAAAGTGGCTTTTGTATATATGCAAAGTGTAAACCCCCTTTACATTTTAATGACACATCTCATATCGGACTTAACCCATTTCTCAGTTAGTAAAATTTCGGTTTATAGCTTTTTTTATAACTTGAGTTAGTAAAAAACCGGTTTGAGTCACTGTTTATAGCCTTTCAGTTAGTAAAAATTTGTTTTGTGGAAGGTAAGCGTTGGTAAAAAATCGGTTTATAAATTAAGTTTAAGCGCTAAAAACAGCAAAAATTAACGCATTTCAATACTTTCATTGCTCTTTTAAGCCCCTTTACAGCAAAATAATACTTACAAAACACTTTAATTAAGCGGTTAGTTAAACTCTGATCTACAAATACGGTTAGCTAGTTAAATCGTGATCTGTGAATCTGTTGTTAGTAAAACTATGATCTACAATACCTAAGTAACCTGATGTAAGCCTTATTCCTCATAAAAAATCGCTTTAAATATGGCTAAAGACCTTGTTATTAAGAAAGACTTCATTGCGCATAAAAAAAGGGCCTTACGGCCCTTGAGTAACACTATCTAGAAATTTTAGAACTGGTTCATGGTGTTATCTTCACCACCGGCTTTTAATGCGTTATCACCAGAGAAGTACTCTTTATGTGTATCACCAATGTTTGAACCTGCTAGGTCTTGGTGTTTAACAGAAGCCTGTTCACGACGAATTTCTTGACGTTGAACATCACGCACATAAGCAAGCATGCCTAGGTCACCAAAGTAGCCCTCTGACAAAATATCTGTGCTAAGTGCTGCTGTGTGGTAAGTAGGCAGCGTAATTAAGTGGTGGAAAATACCTGCTTCACGTGCACCATCACGTTGGAAGTTCTGTACAAGTACGTCAGCAGCAGCGGCAAGCTCTGTTGCATCCATTTCTGGCGCCATCAATGCTTTGTTGTCGCCTAAGCTTGGGTATGCGCTAAGGTCGCGGCCTTCTTCGGCCCACTCTTGATAAACTTGCTCACGGAACTTAAGCGTCCAGTTAAATGAAGGTGAGTTGTTGTAAACTAGTTTAGCGTTTGGTACTTGCTCTTTAACGCGGTTTACAAGTTCAGCAATTTGTTTTACGTGCGGCTTTTCAGTTTCAATCCACAATAAATCTGCGCCCGATTGAAGGCTAGTAACACAATCAAGTACTACGCGGTCTTTCTCCGTTCCTTCACGGAACTGGTACAGACCATTTTCAAGGCGAGTTGGCTTACAAAGCTCACCGTTAATTTTCATCGCCGTATCACCCTCGTTCAAGTCCTCTACGCCATTAATAGGTGTCGTCTCTAAGAAGGCATTATACTGGCTTGCTAAATCACCTGGAGTTTGTGATACCGGTACTTTTTGAGTCAAGCTAGCACCTAATGAGTCAGTACGAGCAACAATAATACCGTTATCGATACCTAGCTCTAAAAATGCATAGCGAACCGCATTAATTTTTGCTAAAAAGTCTTCGTGAGGTACGGTTACTTTACCCGCTTGGTGACCACATTGTTTAGCATCAGATACTTGGTTTTCGATTTGAATAGCACATGCACCGGCTTCAATCATTTTTTTAGCAAGTAAGTAGGTTGCTTCTTCGTTACCAAAACCGGCATCAATATCAGCAATAATTGGAACCACGTGCGTTTCAAAGTTGTCGATTTTATCAAGCACAGCTTGAACGTCGCCGCCATTCGCTTTTGCCTCGTCTAGATCATTAAATAAGTGGTCAAGCTCACGGGCATCGGCCTGCTTTAAAAATGTGTAAATTTCTTCAATAAGCGCTGGTACAGATGTTTTTTCGTGCATACTTTGGTCTGGTAGCGGACCAAACGCAGAGCGAAGTGCAGCAACCATCCAACCACTTAAGTAAACATAACTACGTTTAGTTGTTTTTTGGTGGCGTTTAATAGCCATCATCATTTGCTGGGCAGTAAATCCATGCCAACACCCTAAAGACTGTGTGTACTGGCTTGTATCTTTATCGTAAGCGGCCATATCTTCACGCATTACGTCTGCTGTGTATTGAGCAATTTCAATCCCAGTGCGAAAACGATTTTGTAAACGCATGCGAGTTGCATACTCTGGGTTAATTGCCTGCCATGCACTACCTTGAGATTGGCATAAAGTAGAAAGTGTATCGGTTTCGCGTTGATATGTTGTCATAATAAAGTCCTTCGAACGGGTATATAAATAATATATGTTGTGAGAGTGGCAACGTTGCTAGTGCTCCGTAGCGCTTAGTTCAACATTAGGCTTATTTTTCAGATTTAGTAAATTTATAGTTTTTATTACGACTATATTTTTTGTGAATATCAAAAACACACTCAACATGACTTTTTTACGTTATTGTTGCTCAAACGCACAAATACTATGGCGACCGTTTAAGGAAGGCAATTATGACCCACACTCTCACACATTCAGGACTCAGCGTAGATTTAGAGCTTGCTGACTTTGTTAAAACTCAACTACTACCTGGTACACACTTATCAGAACACCAATTTTGGCAAAGTTTTGCAAAAATTGTTCAAACACTTACGCCAATAAACAAAGCATTACTGGCCAAACGAGAACAACTGCAGCAACAAATTGATCAATACCACAATGAAAATAAAACGTGGAATAGCGAGCAATACCAACGCTTTTTAAGTGACATTGGCTACCTTGTACCAGAGCCTGCTAATTTTAAAATTGAAACACAACAGGTTGAACCCGAAATAGCTGTTACAGCAGGCCCACAGTTAGTTGTTCCAGTAAGTAACGCACGCTTTGCACTCAATGCGGCTAACGCACGCTGGGGCTCTTTATACGACGCCTTGTATGGGACTGACGTATTAAGTGAAGATGACGGAGCCGAAAAAGGCACTACCTATAACCCTGTTCGTGGCTTTAAAGTAATGGCATACGCACGCCAGTTTTTAGACAAAGCACTCCCGCTTGAAAACGGCTCGCATATAGAAAGCACTAACTATTCTGTTGTAAACGGCGCACTGGTTATTACGCTACGTGACAGCTCTCAAACCACGTTAGCTGATCCATCTCAGTTAATTGGCTACCAGGGAGAAGCACAAAATCCAAGCGTTGTATTACTTAAGAACAACGGTTTACATATAGAATTACAGATAGATCATCATCATATTATTGGCCAAGCTGATAAAGCGGGTTTAAAAGATGTGGTACTTGAAGCGGCTCTAACCACTATTATGGATTGTGAAGACTCTGTAGCCGCTGTCGATGCACAAGACAAAGTACAGGTTTATAAAAACTGGCTTGGTTTAATGCAAGGTAATCTGGTTGAATCGTTTAAAAAAGGCGATAAAGTCGTAGAGCGTACGCTGCAGAGCGACAGAACATATACCTCTATTGATGGCACCGCTATAACACTTAAGGGCCGTAGTATGATGTTTGTCAGAAACGTTGGCCATTTAATGACAAACCCAGCTATTACTGACGTTTACGGAGAGCCGGTTTTTGAAGGCATAATGGATGCAATGTTTACTGCCACAGCTGCCCTACATGACTTAAATAAAACGTCTGGTGTAAAAAATAGCAGTGCACAGAGCATTAATATTGTAAAACCTAAGATGCATGGCCCAGAAGAAGTTGCGTTTACAAGTACACTCTTTACCCATGTAGAAGAGGCATTAAACTTACCAAAAAACACCTTAAAAATGGGTATTATGGATGAAGAACGTCGTACATCTGTAAACTTAAAAGCATGCATAAATGAAGCAAAACAACGTGTTGTATTTATTAACACTGGCTTTTTAGACCGTACAGGCGACGAAATTCACACATCAATGCAAGCGGGTGTTGCGCTCCCTAAAGCCGAAATAAAACAACAGCCGTGGATCTGTGCTTACGAAGATCGCAACGTCGATATTGGCCTTGCCTGTGGATTAAGCCAAAAAGCTCAAATAGGCAAAGGTATGTGGCCTATGCCTGATAAAATGGCGCTAATGATGGAGCAAAAGTTAGCACACCCTAAATCGGGTGCTAATACAGCATGGGTGCCCTCGCCTACTGCTGCAACGCTGCATGCTATGCATTACCATGATATAAATGTTTTTAGCGAGCAAGACGCAATCGCTCAGCGTGCCATAGCGAGCCTTGACGACCTGCTTACTCCACCACTGATGCAAGACCCATCGTCACTTTCAAAAGAAGATATACAAAGTGAGCTGGAAAACAATGCGCAAGGTATTTTAGGTTACGTCGTAAGATGGATAGACCAAGGTGTAGGCTGCTCTAAAGTGCCAGATATTAACCATGTCGGACTAATGGAAGACAGAGCAACACTTAGAATTTCAAGCCAACATATGGCTAACTGGTTATTGCATGGTATATGTACACAAGAACAAATTACATCCACAATGGCAAAAATGGCTAAGGTAGTAGACGGCCAAAACGAACACGATAAAGCCTATACCCCAATGGCCAGCAGCCCTGAAACACTAAACAATAGTATTGCGTTTCAAGCTGCCCTCGCCTTAGTACTTGAAGGAACAACACAACCTAGTGGCTATACTGAACCGTTATTACATAGCTACCGTATACAGTATAAGTTACAGCAAAGTTAATACACTCCAAATGTTTAACGCTGTATCTTAATTGTTTATTTCGTGTCAAAACCAGCCTCAGGGCTGGTTTTTTATTATTTAAATTAAATAACAAGCACACCGGTATTCATATCAATGTGTATAAATACAATAAAAAGTGCACATTTTAAAATAGAAACACATAAATCAATAACCTCTATGAATACCTAACATTTCTGTAAATACAAAAAAGCGTGTTTTGCATACACAAAACACGCTTTTTAATTTTATTTGCTATAAATAAACGAAGTTAGGTTATTTTTTTATAATTGCATTGTGATAAACATTTTGTACATCATCACAGTCTTCAAGCATGTTTATAAATTTATCGAAGTTAGCAATAACCTCTTCGTCCTCAATATCAATGTTAACTTGAGGGATAAAAGTAATTTCGTCTACCTCAAAGTTAATACCTTCAAATGCGTCTTCAAGCGCTGTTTTAGCCTTAAAGTATTCTGTAGGCGGTGCAAAAACCGAAATTTTTCCATCTTCAGCCTCTACATCAGCAACGTCAACGTCTGCCATCATTAGCGCTTCTAATACAACTTCATCGTCATCGCCTGCAAAACCCAATACCGCGTAATGATCAAACATGTGCGCTACACAACCAGGTGTACCTATTTTTGAGTCAGTTTTAGTAAACGGCAAACGCACATCTTTAATTGTTCTGTTTGGGTTATCGGTTAAGCAATCAACAATTACCATACAGTTGCCAGGGCCATAACCTTCGTATCGAGCAACAGCATAGTCCTCTCCAGCTCCACCGGCTGCTTTTTCTATTGCTTTGTCGATAACATGTGCAGGAACTTGATCTTTTTTAGCTTTTTCGATTAGACGACGCAAAGTTTGGTTTACTTCAGGATCGGGTTCACCATTTTTAGCCGCAACGTAAATTTCTTTACCGTACTTTGAATTTACTTTTGTTTTTGCATTGGCTGTTTTGATCATAGAACTTTGACGAACTACAAATGCTCTGCCCATTATGTGCCTCTAATAAATACATTACTTTTTAATATTTTAACAATTCAAAGCGAGTTGGGCTAGTAAACCTTACGTGCATTTTATAGGTAATGTATACAACTGAAATAAATCAGCGGCTAATTTAACATAACTCTACTTTTTTAGCGTAGCTTTCAACTAAAGCAACTAAGTCGTAAAAATCATGCAAAACGTAATCGGCTTGATCTGCGTAAGACGGCGTTTCATCTGGAGCATATAAGCATGCACGCATTTTAGCATTGTGTGCTGCCTGAATGTCGTACAAATAATCGCCCACATACAGCAGGTTATCAGCACTTATGTTCCAAAGCGTAGCAATGGCATTTAATGCACTCGGATCAGGTTTAGCGGGTGCATCACTTCGTGTAAGCACTGTACTGATAGGAAGGGGGTTATTTTTTAATTTAAGTGCAGCGGCTTTGTCAAAATTGCGCGTCACGATTGCCATCGGAATATTTCGTTCATGTAAAAGTGCAATGGCTTCACTTACGCCAGGTAGTAACGTGGCATGTTGAGCGTCTAGTAATTCATGCTGATGAACTATGTTCATTGCCTCTTCGCGCATGTAAGGAGAAGGAAGTTCCGCTATAAAGTCGAGTAAATCTTCGTTATCGGGACAGCCAATTTGGGCTTTAATAAGTGAAAAGTCGAGCTCTGAAGATACTAATGTACCATCTAGATCAAAAATAACACCATGGATAGCCTCTACCTGAGTCGTCATACCAATCCTTGTTTGTGAAAATAATTAGTTAAGCTTTTTTCAAACATAAAATTCTCTGAGCTTACACCCTAAAATGGGAACAGTTAATACTAATTATATTTAAATTAATAGTGCGAGGTGTTCATTAGCTTCAAAGCAACTACCAATGGAAAGAAGCTTAGCAGCTAGTTGTATGTTGCGCAAAACAAGGTAAATATAAACAACCTAGATTTTTACGTATCTCAATATTTTACCGATCAATTATGAACACAGCTTAAACAGCGCATTAAAATGCGCACTTAAACAAAGTGCGCATTGTGTATTAATGATGAGTTAGTTAGTCTCAAAGCGAGCTTCAAGCCAGGTATCGTCTTGAGCAAAGTTTAGGGTTTTAACCCTACCTTTGCCTTCAACATTGACCATATTTACTTGCGATGGCCACAAATCGCGCAGCGCACCGTTACTCATTTTTATCCCTTCAATTCCCTCTGGGATGGGCGCCTCTTGGTAAACCCAAAAAAACTTACCGTCAACCTGAGCGCCAACAAAGCTAAGCGGCACAGCGTCACCATTTAATGTTTGCAAAGCCACATGTGACTCAACATATTTAGCAAAACGTTGCTGGTCGTTTTTATTACTAATTATGTCTATTTTGCCTTTAAACAAACTACCAACCGCATGCTCTGTATCGTGCAAGTAAAATCGATGCATAAGCTCAACGTTGTGGGTTCTTTTGTTAAAAAGTACGGTTGTAACAGATGATTTTAATTGATGCGCCAAACTTGGCGCAGCAACTAAAAGGCAAACAACAATAAGCAAAAAACGCATTATTGCTGTTCCTCAACGTCATCTTTTTCGTCTTTTTTCTCATCGCTCTTAAGCTCTGTTTTAATATCTTGCATGATATCGCGACTCACTTTAGCTTTGCTCTTACTCTTTTTAAACACTTCAATACGTGAAGGAATAATACGACGCGGGTAATTATTATTTTCTATATCGACATCTGCTGTTTCCCATCGCGGATCAACGCTTACTGATACAAGCGGTTTATCTTTATCTGTAACAATAAGCTTTTGCACGTTTTTATGATTACGACGCCAAATTTCAGCAGGTATATAGCGCTCTTCTTTGCTACCATCTTCGTACGTGAGCTCAAGTAAAATAGGCATTACCAAACCACCTAGGTTTGAAAATTCCATTACGTAATAGTTTTGATCGTCACTTAGTGCGCGGTCTAGCGTTTTACGCTCCCACGGCTCAAGCCCTTTTAAAAACTTGTTGTAAGCATTACGCTCTTTATTCGTTACCGTAAAACGGTCATTTTCGTCGTAAAAATCGGTAATATCAGGGTTTTGCTCAACCCATGTTTTTTTACCTTCAGCGCGGTTACGCTCAACAAATAACGATGTTGGCTTATCGGCTTCAATATCACGTAGGCGGCTGTAGTCAATATCTGGATTTTTAGTATCTAAACGAAGTTGATACACTTTATCCAGCGAAATATCTACATGGTCTGTGGTGTAAAACCAACCACGCCAAAACCAATCTAAATCAACACCTGAAGCTTCTTCCATAGTACGGAAAAAATCAGCAGGAGTAGGGCGCTTATACTTCCAGCGTTGGGCATACTCTTTAAACGCAAAGTCGAATAAATCACGACCTAAAATCACTTCACGTAGAATGTTAAGCGCAGCAGCAGGTTTAGTATACGCATTAGGACCTAAGCGAAGTACGCTATCTGATTGCGTCATAATCGGTACCTGAACTTCAGATTTCATGTACGACACAATATCACGAGGCTCAACACCCCAAGGAATAGTAGGGTCCCACTCGCGCCCAGCAACGCCATCTAAAAAGCTATTTAGGCCTTCATCCATCCACGTCCATTGACGTTCATCAGAATTAACAATCATTGGGAAGTAGATATGACCCACTTCATGAATAACAACGCCAATTAAAAAGCGTTTCTCTGATTGAGAATAAGTGCGTGTGCCGTCATCTTGTAACTTAGTACGCGGACCGTTGAAAGTGATCATTGGGTATTCCATACCACCAACCGGACCATTTACCGATTGTGCAGTTGGGTATGGGTAATCAAACGAATACTTTGAATACACTTCCATTGTGTGTACTACCGATTCTGTAGAGTATTTTTTCCATAAGTCGCCACCCTCTTTAGGGAAAAACGACATTGCCATTACAAGTGGCTGAACATCGCCACCTTGCTGATACCCTTTTGCATCCCACATAAATTTACGTGAAGACGCCCACGCAAAATCACGAACATTTTCGGCTTTGAAGCGCCACGTTTTAGTTTTATCTGTGCCTTCTTTTTCGTTTTCGAGTGCTTCTTCTTCGGTCACTATAAACACTGGGCGCTTAGCCGTTTCCGATTGCTTTAAGCGTTTACGCTGTGTGCTCGTAAGTACCTTACTTGGGTTATCTAACTTACCTGTTGCCGAAACAATGTGATCAGCGGGTACTGTAATTTCTACATCGTAGTCGCCAAACTCAAGGGTAAATTCACCCGACCCTAAAAAGGCTTTGTTTGTCCAAGCTTCGTAATCTGTGTACGCTGCTAAACGCGGAAACCACTGTGCAAGTAAAAATATATCGTTGCCGTCTTTTTCAAAGTGCTCATAACCTGAACGCGCGCCTACAGCATCTTCTTCAACAATATTAAACGCAAAGTCCATGCTGAACTCAACTTCTTTACCTGGCTTCAGTGGCTCATTTAAGTCGATGCGCATTAATGTATCTACAATTGTTACACGTAGTGCTTTGCCGTCTTCGTCTTTAACATTGCTAATTGCAAAGCCAAGCTCGTTATCGCTCATAAACTGCTGACGACGCAACTCCCCTAAGCTAAGCTTTGCTGGCTTTTGCGCTGGTAAGCTTTCAAGTGTGCTTTTAAATGTTTTTGTAGTTTCAGCAATTGAATCGCTCTTAAAAATATTTTGATCTAACTGTAACCATAAATATTTTAATGTATGAGGCGAGTTATTTTTATATTCAATACTTTGGCTTGCACTCAAACGACGTTTTTTTTCATCTAATTTCACGTCAATATCGTAATTTACCTTTTGTTGCCAGTAATTTTCACCCGGCTCACCCGCTGCGCTACGATACACATTTGGTGTAGGTAATGCCTCGTCTAATTGACGAAACTTATCAACGAACGACCCTTTTGTTTGTTCAACTGAAGACGCAAAAGCACCGCCCGACATTACCACTGGCAATAAAAGCGCACTTAGCGTAAGACTTATTTTTTTCATTGTTAGTCCTAAATTAATTTTGTGAGCTTACTGTGTCAAATATAGTCGTTTTCTTCAATTAAATAGCGACCAAACACCCTATTTTTAGGGTGGTATTCACTTATATTTAAAACAATAAAATAAGAATAATATGTTACATATTTCAGTTCATAAAAAAGTGTAAAGGGGGTTTACAATTTACAAGCCGAATAGGGTATTAAAAAGCAAAGGTATTAACCGCACTAATAGCTTAAGGTCAAGTTCATCAAATTAGGGCGTGTTGATCTTTGATGATTGAATTTGCAGCAGCATGTTTGGCTTTTAGGCAAGGCAGAGTCTATGTAGTGTGGTTATTCCCCATAAATAGGCGATAACGCAGCATAAATGCCAAACAGGCGCTGCCCTTCGGGTTCTGCCTAGGGGCGATAAACTCTTTGTTACTCGGTTTTTACTTAGCCCACTAAGTTACAAACCTCGCGCCGCGATTTAATCACCCCTAGATTGAACAAATTTCACTCCGCAAAGGTCAACACGCCCTAAATTACAGTAAAATTAAGTGACGTTTTTTAGGTCCTCCATATGAAATTTTACATTGTGAAAAAGGCCCAACAGTTAGAAGCGATCCCTGCCAATAAAGAGCTACTACAGCACTACAAAAACAATCATTATTCGTATGTTAATGTTGTATCTGCCTGCAATAAAGAAGATGCACTAAAACGCCTTAACACTGAACAAAAACACAGTAAAAAACGGCTAATAATTGGCGTAAATATTGCGGTGATTTCACTAATTTTAATTATTTGTACGATAAATTAAAAATACGGTAGTTTTTGGTTGATCTTTGTAGCCATTTGTATTTAAAATCGCCCACCTTTTTATTTGAGGCAAATAAATTTCTAATATTTATCCTCAAATACAGTATCGATTACTAGTAAGAAATGCGGTGGGCTTATGGATTTTTATATCCTAAAAAAACAACAAGAACTAATTGCAATCCCAGCCAACGAAAACAGCTGTAAGCAGTATCTTGATTCAGGTTATTTTTACATTGACAAAGTAGCCGCTTGTAATGAAACGAATGCGCTTAAAAGGCTGCAAACAAAGCAAACCAAAACGTTAAAAAAAACTCTGCTACTTGCATTAATTGCTTTGCCGGTGATTTTTGGCATTTGGTACAGCTTAAGCTAACAGTTTAGTACTACAGAGGCTTGCATCTTTAACTGCCTTGGGTATATTGGCGCTCTTACTGGTTTTTAAGAGCGCGACATGAAAGTCCTCCACACCTCCGATTGGCATCTTGGCCAACAATTTTATGAACACGACCGCCGTGAAGAGCATCAAGCATTTTTTACCTGGTTACTTGCCACACTTGTTGAGCAGCAAATAGATTTATTATTAGTTGCTGGCGACATTTATCATACGGCAACACCCAGTTCTAGCGCCGAAAACCAACTTTATCAGTTTATAAAAGACGCCAAAAAACAGTGCCCACAATTACACGTGGTTATTATTGCGGGCAACCATGACTCTGCAAATCGTATTTTAGCAGCTCAGCCTTTACTTGCTCAGTTTGATACCCACGTAGTAGGTCGTTTTGATGTATCAGCGCCTAGCGATATTATTTTAGAAGTAAATATTAATGATAAGCGTGCTGTAATCGCCGCTATGCCTTTTTTACGCTCAAGCGATATAAGTTCACTAAGCCAAACAGAAAACGGCCCTAGCTACGCACAAGGCGTTGCAAAAGCATACGAACTTGCCTTAAATCATGCTTATAAAATTAACAAGCAAAACGCACCACTCATAGTTATGGGCCACTTACACGCTAAAGGAGGCGACATATCAAGTGATTCAGAACGTAACTTAGTGATAGGTGGTGAAGAGTCTATTTCGGCCAATGTATTTGGCAATAAAGCCAACTATGTCGCTTTGGGCCATTTACACAAAGCGCAACAAGTTGCTAAAAATGACGCTATTCGCTACAGCGGCACGCCTATTCCTATGTCGTTTTCAGAGCGTAATTACTCTCACCAAATTAATATTATTGAATTTATAAGCGATGAAAAAAAGAACATTAGTACAACTGTAAACCCCCTTTACATTCCGCGCTCAGCAGACGTTATTATTTTACCAAAAGGGGAGTGTGTACCATTAGATGAACTGTGCAAACAAATTAAAACCCTCGATATATCGCAAAATACTGTAGCGCCCTATTTACGCGTAAAGCTTAAATCAAGTGATACCGACACCACTTTCAGAGAACAAATTGAACAGGCACTGGAGGGCAAAAATGTAAAATTTTGCGGTATCGAACGCGTACGCGAACAATCAGATAACACCAGCAGCGACGCTGTATTTGAAGATTTAAGTGAAGTTGAAATGCTTAACCCACAAAATTTATTAGAGCAAGCTTTTGCAAACGATAAAGACATGGCAGGGCAAAGTGTACCCGATGAACTAAAAGCCCTTTTAAACGATGTTATAAATGAACTAGCGGAGCAAGAGCAACTATGAAAATAACCGCAGTACGCATACACAACTTAGCATCAATAGTTGACGCCGAAATCGACTTTACACAAGCCCCACTAAAAGATGCAGGTTTATTTGCTATAACCGGCGACACCGGCGCGGGTAAAAGTACCTTTTTAGATGCCATTTGTTTAGCTCTTTACACAAAAACAGCACGACTAAAGGGCGATAAGGGTAACCTGATTGATTTTAATGGCGACAGCATAAAGTTAAACGATGCCCGTAACCTATTACGCCGAGGAAAATGGGAAGGCTTCGCAGAAGTTGACTTTGTAGGGCAAGACAAACAGCTTTACCGCGCCCGTTATTCAATCCAGCGCACCCATAAAAAAGCCACAGGTAAATTAAAAGTAGCCGAGCATACGTTAGTTACCTTGCCAGATGAAACCCTCATAGCCGACAAAAGCCAAACACTAAAACAAATAGAAAGCAAAATAGGGCTAAGCTTTGAGCAATTCTCCCGTGCGGTATTACTAGCGCAGCACGAATTTGCTGCATTTTTAAAAGCCACAGGCGATGAACGCGCGCAATTATTAGAGTGCCTAACCGGGACCGATAAATTTAGCCTGATTGGTAAGCGTATATTTGAGCGCAACAAAGAACTAAAAGATGAATTTGATTTACAACAAGCAAGCCTCGCAAGCTATACCTTATTAAGTGAAGATGAATTAGCAGTAAAACACACCACGTTTAATGAGCTAAAACAGCAAATAGAACACACTAAAAAAGCGCTAACAAACACAGAGCAAAGTCTAAATTGGTATAAACAAGCCAATACCCTTGAGCAAGCTCTTGAACAAGCCACAAAAAATCAGCAGCATGCAAACAGCGAACTTGCAGCAATTGCACAGCAAAGTGAGCAAGCAAAACAAGCACAAAGCGCGCTAGAAATAAAAGATAACCGTAAGCGGCATGCGTATTTAGCGGCGCAAAATAATGCCCTTAATACACAAATAACTGACTTAAAAAATATTGACCATGCAGCGCTTATAGAAGAGCAGGCCGCAACACTTAAAACAAAGCAAAGCGAGTTAAAAACAGCGCAAAAGCAAAAGCAATCTGCTGAGCCAATTATTGCAAAAGCCCGCGATCTCGACAGTCAGCTTGCTATACACGCACAAAGCATTACTAGCCTTACTCAGCAACGCAACAAAGAACAACAGCAATTAAGTGATTTACACGCACAACATAAGCAAAGCCAAACCGCGCTTGATGAAGCAACTAAGCTAAACACGCAGCATCAGCAATGGCTTGCTGAGCATACACAGCTTAAGCCATTAGCGAACGATTGGAATTATTACCAACATAGCTTTAATCAGTATCTAAGCGCTAATAAGCAACTTAATAAAGCTGCAACTCAAAACCAGCAGTTACTAATAGAGCAAAGCAAACAGGCTGAGCTTTTAACAACGCAAAATAAAAAAGTAGAGCAGCAAGAGCAGCAGCTAAGCCATGATCAAAAAAACCTAAACGAGCTGAATGAGCAACAACGCCAATTTAATATTGAGCAATGCGACAGCGAACTTAAAAATATTGATTACTTAAAAGAGCAGCGAATACGCTACGCACAATTTACCCAAGAGCTAAAGCAAAGCACACAAACGCAAAATAACATTGCAGCTAAACTTAGCCAAAGTGAGCAACAGCAGCAGTCGCTTTTACAAAACCTAGCAACGTGCGAGCAAGCACTAAAACATAGCGAGTACGCGCTAAACCAAGCTCGCCTTCGTGCCAGCGAAAACGTAGAGCATTTGCGCGCGCAGCTTAACCCTAACAAGCCCTGCGTAGTGTGCGGTGCAACCGAGCACCCCTATGCTACTAATCAAAGCCCGCAATTAAACAACTTAATAGCCGATTTTGAAGCCAGCTATACTAATGCCAAAAAGCAGCACGATAGTGCCCAAACGCAGTTACACACGCATCAAACACAGCATGCCGTTCTCGTTAACGAACACGCTCAGCACGGCCAAACCATTCAAACGCTCAATACTAAACGAAGCGAAATGAAAACCACCATGGAGGCTGCGCGTACTCATCTAAATGCCCTTACAGCAGAACAGCTTGATGAAACCTATAAACAGCTTAATGAGCAAAAAGCGCAGTATTTTGAATCGCAAAAACAGCAAAATGCCCTGCAAGAAAAAGTAAACCAACAACAAAACTCACTAAAAGCAGAGCAACAAACACAGCAGCAATTGCATCATTTAAATAGTGAATTAACCAATAAACTAAGCCAAATAAATACAAAACACACTGAGCTAACGGCGCAAATTAGTGAGCTCACTACAGCGCTTAATGCACAATTTGAACACAGCAACTTTTGGCAACAACTACAAGCAAGCTCGCTTAACCTAAGCGATTTAAACCAGCAGGTTGAGCAGTATCAGCAAACACATGCGCAACTTGAGCAAAGTCAAAAACAAATAGACACTGCTAATCAGCAATTGCAGCAACTTACGCCGCTAATGACTAAAAGCGAAAGTGCACTTAAAACGCTAAAAGAGGATTTAGTCAGCGCTCAGCAGCTACAAAATACAACACAAAGTGAGCGCCTTGCGTTATTTAATAACGAACAAATAAGCGCAAACGACTATCAAGCAAAAATTAATGCCCAACTTGAGCAATGCCAAACACAGTTAAACGCAAGCCAGCAAGCTTACGATAGGGCTGTTAAAAAACGAGACGAGCATGCAATTGAGCTTAAAAACGCAGAGCTTCGCTTAGCCGAGCAAAGCACAGAGCTTGCAACCCTTGAGGAACGTTATAACAAGTGGTTTAGCGACTTTAAAGCCCAGTACAGTGAGGCAACGCATGAGCAGATCACAATTTTACTAACTTTAAGTAGTGAGCAAATTAAAGCCCATTTAACCCAGTTTGAGCAGCTAACAGCTTCACTTTTAGATGCAAATGCAGCGCTTAAACAGCAACAAAGTGCGCATACAGATCACCAAAATACTAACAAGCCATCACAAAACCAAGTTGAACTTAGCGAGCAATTAGCGGCATTAAATACAAAGCAAACTGAGCAGCAAAATAGTTTACTTGCCACAAACACCGCCATAGAGCAGCATAACCAAAATGCCAAAGCGCTTGAGGGTAAGCAAACACAGCTAGCTGCCCTTAAAAAGCAAGTTGAGCAGTGGCATTTATTAAATAAAGTATTAGGCGATGCAACCGGTAAAACCATGCGTAATTTAGCGCAAACACAAACGCTAAAAATATTACTGCATTATGCAAATAGCCATTTAAAAACCCTTAACAAACGCTACGAACTCACAGCCATTGCGCAATCGCTCGATATTGCCATTATTGACCGCGACATGGCCGACGAACAACGCTCGGTTAATACGCTCTCTGGTGGTGAATCATTTTTAGTATCACTAGCACTGGCATTAGGGCTTGCATCGCTTTCTTCAAACAAAGTGCAAATCAACTCTTTGTTTATTGACGAAGGGTTTGGTACGTTAGATAGCGAAACACTCAGCGTTGCTATGGACGCGCTCGATTCGTTACAAGCACAGGGCCGCAAAGTGGGGGTTATATCTCATGTGAGCGAAATGAGCGAACGTGTAGCCACGCAAGTACATGTAAGTAAACAAAGTGGTGGATACTCCACTGTTGAAGTTTTATAAGCTGATTAAAGGAGTTAAAAATGCCAACATTTACAGGCGAGCAAGCAACGCATTACAACAGCCGCATAACGCGCTTAGTACCTGGTTATGAGCTATTGCACCAACTGACTAATGCACAGCTTAAAGCAACCCTTAACGATAACGCACATATTTTAGTTGTGGGCGCAGGCACAGGCAAAGAAATACTCGCCCTTGCCGCGCTTAACCCTACTTGGCAATTTACCGCGCAAGATACCTCAAGTGATATGCTTGCCATTGCTAAACAAGCGTTTGAAGAGCACGGCATAACAAGGCGCGTTAACGTTATTGAAGGCGAGCTTGATAAACTCTCTACCAAGGCCGATGCCGCACTATGCCTACTCGTAATGCACTTTTTAGAAGACGATGGCAGCAAAAAGCAGCTACTTAAAAACATTAAAGCTAATTTAAATAAAGGCGCACACTTATATATTAGCGATTTAATGAAACCCGAAACCGACTTTGAGCGCGAAGCGCAAATTACTGTGTGTGCCGATTTAGGCCTAAGTGATGCAGGGCAAGCCTACACAGCTCAAAACTTAGAAAGTGAATTTTATCCACTTGATAGAATGCGCTTTAGCGAGTTACTTAACGAGTGTAAATACGGTATTCCTAAGCTTTATTTTAAAGCGCTTGGTTTTAGCGGATACGTTGTTTAATCGCCTTAATTTAAACATCGGCTTTTCCTGAGTCGATGTTTTCCTCTGAACACATTCTTACAACTTCTAACAGCTACAAACAAAGCTCTCACAGTTTTATTACGAATTAGCGATTATGATTGTACTCATTATCAACACAGAGAATAATCATGAAAAAAAGTTTAATTGCCCTTTTATTACTGTCTGGCTGTGCTTCTCAAGGCGTTGACCGTGACGACCAAGGTCATATCATTAAGCATTACTATGCAACAGTCGAATCGATTGAAAAGGTAAAGCTGTCATCTGAAGTAGGGACCGGAATCATGGTTGGTGCCGGCGTTGGTTTAGCCGAAGATTTAGATGGTAACACCGAAGACATGATCAGCGGCGCCATTGCGGGAGCATTGGTTGGCGGACTTTTCACGGCCTTATTTGAAGGCGGTAACACAGCATATCAATACACACTTAACGATGCAGAGAACGGCGAGTTTATAGTTATTCAAAAGAAAAAACTGCCTAATAGCACTCGCTGTGTAAGAGTTAAAACTGGAAATAAAGTACAGCTGAAAGCGGCTAATAACAGCTTTTGCATAAACAATAAAAGTACCGAAAGCTAAGCTAGCGACAAAAGTTGTATTATTTATTACTTACAAAATGTTGCAATTAAACCAACCCATTAAAATTACTTTTTGGTGTGCTTTGTTATAAGCTCTTTAGCAGTATATTTATCCATCAAGGAAGCACTATGAAGTTTGAACAGTTATTAAATAATTTTGATATGGGCATTTGTGTTGAGCAACTTCAAAAAGAATCGCTATTAGATCTTGCTTTACTTTTTGTTACCGTTGATGGCTCTATCGCTGACGAAGAGCTAAATGTAGTGAGTGCTTGGGCACAAAAAATTGAATGGAACTCAGCAATAGAGATAGACAATTATATTATAGAAATGACTAAAAAATGTGTTTCAGCTGTGCAGGCAAACGAAATAGAGTCATTTATTCAACACCGTATGTCGCACATTATTGACCAACCAATGAGGGTGTTTGTTTTAGAGCTACTTAAGCAAGTAATTGAAGCTGATGGCATAACCCATGAAAACGAAATTAAAGCATTAAATATAGTTGAATCGATTGTGTAATTACAAAAAGTAAAAACTCGGTTAGGGCAGTAAACACCCCATAACCGAGTGATTTTATAGTTAAGTTTAATTTAACCAATCTCCTTGAGTGCTCGCAATGCAGCCTGTGCCTTATCGGTTTGTACAAAAATATGGTCGTGATAAAACGCAGCCACTACATTAGCGCTAATATTATGCTCGGTTAATTTAGCCGATACCGCAGCAGTTAGCCCAACAGCCTCTAAGCTTGAATGCACATTAAGGGTAATTAAATTATATTTACCCTCATAAGTAATACCGGCTTTGTCGGCGGTATCTGCATTTAAAATAAGGGTTAAGCCTTCATCTTCAGCATAGCTAGCAAGTGGGTTTAAGTGAACGTAGTCGGCAAGGCTACCTGCTAAACAACAAAATATGTATTCACCTTGCTTAAGCTCAGGGTTCATTGTTTTAAGCAAGGTGTTCAGTTCTAAAATTCCCGCCATGTGGATTCCTTACAATGTTTTATTTAGCCATTTTTAAGCTCGGCAACTAGCTCGCTTAATCGGGCTATTTTTATATTACTTAACTGTCTGTAATCAAAATATGGGCACACAATAATGTGGTTGGTTGTATCAATTGCAAACTCATCGTCGAGCCAATTAAATTGCGCATTAAGCTTACCTTGTTGAAGTAGGTTTTTAGCGTGTGTACGCCCAGCAATTATATGTAGCTGGTTTTTGTTAGTGCCGTTAATAATAGGCGCACTAAATAAAAGGGCTGTTTTACTGTTATTTTGCAGTAAAAATTTATCGCGATACGCTTGCCAGCTATCGACTTGTTTAGCAAAGCTGTAATGCTCGCTCGGTAGAGCAAACAACACTTTAGCGTATACGTTAAACACCTTGCGCCAACCATTTCCACAGTGCTGGTTTATGGTATTAATTTGCTTGTTGATTACAGGCTCAACACTTTGCAGGGTTTCAAAATAGGGCATAGGCGGTGCTTTTGCGACATACACGGCTACATTAAAATCATGCTCGCCTAAGCCAACAGCTTGCTCTGTCACTTACTTGGCCTTGTTTTGCGCTAAAATGCGGTCAAGGTTATTAGCAAAGTTTTGGCGGTCAGTTTGGCTAAGTGGTGGTGGCCCGCCACTCATTTCAACGCCGCTTGAACGCATAGTATCCATAAAGTCGCGCACGTTTAGTAACGAGCGAATGTTTTCTGGCGTGTAAAGCTCGCCGCGCGGGTTAAGTGCTTGGCCGCCGTTATCAATAACTTCGCTGGCAAGGGGGATGTCCCCCGTGATAACTAAATCACCTTTTTCTACACGTTTTACTATTTCGTCATCGGCCACATCAAACCCGCTCGAAACCTGTACCCGGCTAATAAACTTTGAAGGCGGAATGCGCATTGCGTGGTTAGCCACTAAAATGGTTGGTGTTTGCGTGCGCTCTGCGGCTCTAAAAAGAATTTCTTTTATAACCACGGGGCACGCGTCGGCATCTACCCATATTTTCATGCTTTAATCTTTTAATTGCTCTAGTATTTAGTTGATCCTATAGCAATTTATTTTAATCGGCTAGCAAACTTTATTGGCTTATAGCCGTACAAACAGCATCATATTTAAAAAGGAGCTTTCATGAAGGCCATTACAGCTATTTTACTTATTACAGGGTTATTTTTACTCACTGCCTGCACAAGTGCACCTGAAGGAATTACCCCCGTTAAAAACTTTGACCTTGAGCAATACAAAGGTAAGTGGTACGAAATTGCCCGCCTAAATCACTCATTTGAAGAAGGTATGGAGCAAGTAACCGCGACTTACACAGTAAACGACGACGGCACAGTAAAGGTGCTTAACAAAGGGTATATTACTAAAGAGCAAAAGTGGGATGAAGCGGAAGGTGTAGCTAAATTTTTAGAAAGCAGTGACACGGGCCATTTTAAAGTGTCGTTTTTTGGCCCATTTTATGGTGCTTACGTAATTTTTGAGCTCGACCAAGCCGATTACCAATACGCGTTTATAACGAGCTATAACCGCGACTTTTTATGGTTTTTATCGCGCACGCCTAACGTTAGCGACGAGCTTAAACAACATTTTATAGCTAAAGCTAAAAAACTCGATTTTGCTACAGAGCAAATAATTTGGGTTGAGCAATAAGATGTGTAAAGCCCCTTTACAGCTGTAATAAAAGGATCACCTTATTGTAAAGTAAGTTAAATATGTTGGGGCTATATTAGCTGCACTTGCAACGAGACATACAAGTGTTGGACATACTGAATATCCCCCCTATTTTTGGCAAGCCTAATGGCTTGCCATTTTTTTGCCTAAAATTTATAGCTACAGATCATGATTTTACTAACTAAAGTTAATTTAACGCTAAAAATAGCCCACTCACTGTAATTAATACCGCATTTAAAACACTAAATACTTTTACAAACCTAGTTAGTAAATTATAAAAAATCGTTATAATTAAAACACTTAAACTCATAAACCCACAAAAAAGCAGTGCGCCATAGCCACTTTGTGTTTCTACACACATCGCTAAACTTAGTAAAATACTGATCCAAGCAATAGCTAAAAGCAGTGTGCGTTGTAATTCGGTAGGGCGTTTTTTAAAAACATCTTTAAAGTGGTTAAATTTAGCCAGCGCAAAACCATTAAACGCGAACAAACACAGGCTAAAACTGAGTAAATCAATCATGCTTTTTGCCCTTTACTAGTATTTGAACGGCGAGTTAAGGGTGTGTGTTTTGCCTTTGTAGCAGTACGTAATTTTTCGGTTTGTACAAAAAACAATATGCTAAAGAGCAAAAATAGCGCATCAAATATAAATAACGCCCACTGTTTATGCATTAAATAACTAACAATATTGCCATTAGTTGTAAGCGCATTAACTACCGGTACGCTTAAACACGCCAGCGCATTAATAGCGGCCATTACCCGCCACTGGAGCTTATCGCGTTTAATTAGGGCAATAACACCCGCCACCAACCAAGCTAAAAAGAACGCTGTTACTTCTTTATCGTCGCGCCCAGAAAGGGTAGGGCTAAGTAACCTATTGGCAATAAAAAATGCGCAAGTTGCAAGCGGTAAGCCCATAATAGTGGCAAGGTTTAAGCCTTCTACTAACTGTAAACCAAACGATGCCTTACCTTTACTGCGCTCGCGTATACGTTTAGCCCACAGTATGCAGCCAGTAGCTATCATCACACAGCCTGCAATACCGCCTAATACATACAACCAGCGTAATAACGGTGTGGCAAAACGCCCTGTGTGCATAGCGTTTAGCGATTCGTATAGCGCTTTACTGTTAGTGAGTTCATCATCGCTTTGTGCAACTAACTCACCTGTAGCGCCACTAAATAAAAGCCTTGGCGTTTGATCGCGCAGCGCCTTACCTGGGTCTACCAAAACAGTAACCGTTGAGTCCGCCATATTAGGCTCGCTAACTCTTACACTGCGTATATCTGCATCTGGCCACTTAGTATAAACCTGATCCAAAATGGTATTAATAGGCAACATTGCCGCGCTACCTTGCGCTTTATTCGTCACGTTATTACTAGGTGATACATCGTTAAAAAAGCCACGCATGCCATTGTCGTAGGTAGTTAGCGCAGGGTAGGGGAATAACATAAATATAAGCGTAATAATGCCTGTGTAGGTAATCATTAAATGAAATGGCAAAGCAAGCACCGAGCTTAAATTATGCGCATCTAACCAGCTACGCACTCCTTTGTTACGCCTAAAACTAAACATATCTTTAAAAATACGTTTATGAATAACTACACCCGATATAATCGCAAGCAACATAAAAAAGCTGGCAAAACACACCACCCAACGCCCTGTTATGGCATCTAAATAATAAAGCTGGTAATGCAGCCGATAAAAAAAGTTACCGCCTTTGGTTTCTACAAAAGGTGGTAGTTCTTGCATCGTATTAGGGTTTATTTGGGTATTTACAAATTTGCTACGCCGCTGCCCTGGCTCTTTTGGTTTGGCATAGCCATACACTAAATAGGGAATACGCTGCTCTGGTAGCGTTACTCGCCAACTGTTAGAGCCTGCACCATAGTGGCTTAAATAATCAAAGCCTTTAACAATTTGCATACGCTGCGCGGCCACTCTGTCGGTTTGAGCTTGCACATTATGAATTGCGGGCTGGTTCCACAGGTTTATTTCGTCTCTAAAAAAACTCACCGCTCCGGCAAAAAATATAACGTAAATTATCCAGCAAGTAAGTAAGCCTACCCATGTATGAAGCCAGGTCATCGATCTAAAAAAGCTATCTTTCATACCCAATCCTTTAGTGATGCAAGTATGGCTAAAAACACTCCACTACTTAGTAAAATACTGATCCATACTGTTGTTAACGATTTAACCCAAAAGGCACATATAAACACAACCGCGTAAATTAAAATGCTAAGCGAAACGCAAAGTAATACGGCGTCTTGTTTAGCCATAGGCAATACAACGCTAAGTAATGCAATTAGGGTAGAGGTAAACACATACCCGCCAACAATAGCGATAAAAAAACGTAAAAATACTAATAGCTGATAACGGCTTAGCCGTTTATTTAAAAGACTAAATGAGCTCAGCTTGGTTAGTAATGCGTTGAAAGACGCTGCACGCATAGCATTGTTTCTCTTTAAGCATGAAGAATAAATTTAGGGCGCTATTATACATTCGAAAGATGCAAAAGATAGTAATTATCATTTAGATTATTAGGCTGTAATTTCAAACTCAACCTAGCGTGCAATTAAATGGATTCACTAGTAAATAACGTATATTACTTAGTAAAATACTGATCTATGTTTTGAAGTAACCGTTGCACAACGATTTACTAAAGGCTAAGGTTTAAAATCAAACAATAAAAAAAGATCAAATTATAATGAGCAACCACGAAAAACTAAATTATGTTGAGTTTCCAGCGTGCGATTTAACAGCCACAAAAAGCTTTTTTACTAACGTGTTTAATTGGCAGTTTACCGACTACGGCCCAGATTACACGGCGTTTAGCGGCCAAGGGCTTGATGGCGGATTTTTTAATGCGCCGCTTAAATCGCTTACTCAAAATGGGGCTGCTTTGCTGGTTTTTTACAGTAACGATATTCACGCAACTTATAAAAAAGTCGTGCAGTTTGGCGGTGAAATAGTAAAATCTATTTTTGAGTTCCCGGGTGGTTGCCGGTTTCATTTTACAGAGCCCAGTGGTAACGAATTTGCAGTTTGGTCTGAAAAACACTAAGTATTACAAGGGCTACAGCGCTGTTTTAAACAGAGATCACGATTTTACCAACTACGGTCCGTTTTAATTAAAATAAACCGATTTTTTACCAACTCATTGGGTCAAAATGGCCATTTAGAACAAAATTAAAGCATTTAAGGCCAAATTTATATGGTTCCCATCAATTTAATTGAGCAAGTTAGTAAATGCGTGATCTGTGAACCTCATTTACCGTTAGGTGCTCGCCCCGTTATACAATTTAATGCCAATGCGCGTATTTTAATTGCCGGCCAAGCACCGGGCATAAAAGTACACGAAACTGGCAAGCCCTTTAACGATGCCAGCGGAAACCGCCTACGCGAATGGCTTGGGCTAAGTGTTGATGAGTTTTATGATCCACAAAAAATAGCTATTTTACCTATGGGCTTTTGTTATCCTGGTAAAGGAAAGTCGGGCGATTTACCACCTCGAAAAGAATGCGCGCCCGCATGGAGAGCGCAATTACTGGCCGCTCTGCCAAATTTAGAACTGACAATAGTGCTTGGTAAATACGCGCAGGCGTATCATTTACCGCATACTAAAAATAGGCCTTTAACCGAGTTAGTAAAATCGTGGCGTGAGTATTGGCCACAATATTTAGTGTTACCGCACCCAAGCCCACGCAATAATATTTGGCTTAAAAAGAACCCATGGTTTGAGCAAACGGTATTACCAGAGCTAAGCGAACGTGTAGCTAAAATATTAATCAAAGAGCCACAATGAGCAGTTACAAAACAGATGGTTATATGCTTGTAAAGGGGCTTTACAGCAACAACGAGCTAAATAAAACCGCTAATCCACAGGTATTTTTTAATCCGCTCTAACTCCGCACTACCCCCATTAAAAACTAAACTTTTTTAGCTCAACTATAAATATTACTAATAGTGCTGAATAAATAAACATCACTGTTATTTATTTTAAGACTCGTCAGTATGAAATAGACGCAAAAATATCCAATAAAAATAACCTCTATAATGGAGTTGCAGCTATGACAACTGAACACACACAGTCACACACACGTTTAAATCATGCTTTTTTAAAGCAAAAAGCACTTACTTTATTTACCCTCAGCGCACTCAGCGTGGGCATGGCACAAGCTGCCGATAATAAGGTAAATAAAAGCGAGCTTGAAACCATTACCGTCACCTCGCAAAAGCGGGTGCAATCACTGCAAGATATTCCTACCTCTATTCAAGCGCTTTCGGGTGACTACCTCGAGCAAAACAGCGTTGACGATTTACTCAACTTAAGTGAAAGCCTACCCAACGTACACATTACCGAAACCTCAAGTAGTAAGCGTATTTTTGTACGCGGTATTGGCTCGGGCACTAACTCAGGCTTTGAACAATCGGTTGCTATGGTTAAAGATGGCGTTTATTTAGGGCGCGGGCATCAGGCTAAATTTCCATTTTTAGATATGCAGCGCCTTGAGCTTGTTAAAGGTCCGCAGTCGGTTATGTTTGGTAAAAACGCCACGGCAGGCGCATTTAGTATGGTTTCAAATTCGCCTACCGATGTACTTGAGGGCAATGTGTCGGTAGAGTTTGGATCAGACAACGAAAAGCGTTTTACCGGCGTTATAAATATTCCCATAAATGATGATTTAGCCATTCGTATTGCCGCGTTTGATCATTCTGTTGATGGCTTTTTATATAACCAAGCGCGCCAAAGCGATGAGCAATCTAACGATTCATCAGGCGCACGTTTATCAATAGATTGGCAAATAAACGATGATATAAACGCATTATTTAAATGGGAACACGGTGAGTTTGAATCGCATGGCTCGCGCTATCAATACATTATTGATACACCCAACCGCGATTTACAAATAGCGAATGACCCAACTAACCCAGGCAATGTTGGCTACCGCTCACTTTTATTAAGTGATAACTCAGGCCTTGATTATACAAGTTCGGTATCGGGAAATGGCCACCCCGGTGGGCTAAATGAGCAAAGTAAAACCACGCTTGATAACGCTTCACTGCAACTAACTTATAACCATGGCGAATACGAATTTACCTCTGTAACTACGTATAGTGAGTACGATTGGGACTCAACCTTTGACGCCGACTTTTCAGAAATCCCGCTTATAAAACAAGACTACTTAGAAAACTATAACCAGTTTACGCAAGAGTTTAGAGTAAGCTCGCCAACAGGGCGCACGCTTGAATACGTTGCGGGTATTTTTTATATGAACAGCGAGCTTGAGCATCCAAACAATATTTTATTTGGCGCATCGTTACTTATTCCTCAGTTGCCTGGCACATCACTGGGCGTAAATGCCCTGTTTGATCAAGACCAACAAAGCTACTCAGCATTTACAGCTCTTACGTGGAATGTAAACGAGCAATGGCGCGCTAATTTTGGCCTGCGTTATCAAAAAGAAGAAAAAGAAGTGAGCAGCGTACAAAGTGTGTATAGCGTATTTGAGCCCAATACACCGCTTGCAGTACAACAATTTGCCAATGTGGCCGCGCCCACTATTGCTGGGCAGCTCTCAGGTGCGGGTGTACATAACCTTTCTGCTAAGCGTGATGAATCGCACTTATCACCCAATATTAGTGTGCAGTATTTAGGGTTTAACAACACCATGTTATTTGCAAGCGCAGGCATAGGTTATAAAGCCGGTGGCTTTGATGGCTCAGGCTTAAATGGCTCACAAGGTAATACGATTGATGAAAACTCAGGCTTTGAGTTTGACGACGAAAAAGCCACAAACTTTGAATTTGGCATAAAAGCAGAGCCAATTAAAAATATATTACAAGTAAACGCCACACTGTTTTATACCTTGTACGATGACCTACAAGTATCTGAATTTAATGGTAATGCATTTGTAGTTAAAAATGCTGCCGAAACCAAAGTAAAAGGGATTGAAGTAGACTCGCGCTGGGCAATAAATCAAAGCTGGCAGCTATCGGCAAACCTTGCTGTGCTTGATTTTGAATACGAGCAATACGCTAGCGCCTCACCCACAGTTATGCAAAGCGAGCTACTTGGCCAAGCGTTTCAAGATTTAACAGGGCAAACGGGCGCGTTTGCTCCCGATTACTCAGGCAATATAGCAATTGATTATAATACCGAGGTGTTTTCTAACTTAACTTTAAGCAGTAATTTGGCGCTTAACTTTAGTGACGATTACTTTTTAGAACAAGATCTTGACCCAATAGCCAAGCAAAGCGCTTTTGAAAAGCTAAATTTACGCGTAGAACTAGGCAGCAGTGAAGGAGATTGGTCGGTGTCGTTATTAGCTAAAAACCTAACCGATAAGCAAACTTTTTCGCAGGCCAATGATGTGCCTGTAATTAGCTACGCACACCGTTTTTTATCGGAGCGTGGGCGCAGCTATCACGCACAATTTAATTACCGCTTTTAAGTTTTTCAGCAGGGATAAGTTGCTGGGCCAAACCTAGCAGCTTTTCTCGCATCCAACTATTTACTAAATCGTCCTCCGCTTGTTCGTGCCAATACATGTGCACGGGCATTAACGGCACATCAAACGGCAAGCTAGTTACATGCACAGGCATTTGCTCTTTTAATACCTGCGCGTACGAGTTTGGCATGGTCATTATCATGTCGCTTTGGCTAATCACTTTAGTCGCCGCAAAATAGTGTTCACATTTAAGCACCACATTGCGCGCCAGCGCATGCTTTGCCAGCGCCATATCAATAATATCTACCTGCGCCCCTTTTAACGACACCACCGCGTGCGACGCCTTTGCGTAACTTTGTACAGTCAAATCATTTAATATGGGGTGATCGTGCCTACAAATTAGCGAAAAATGTTCATTACAAATAAAGGTGTTTTTTATGTGGTTACTCGTTGGTGTAAGCACATCAATAACTATATCGAGCTCTTGGTTTTCGAGAGATTTTTCCATATCAACATGCGACACCTGTCGGCTGTTAATCGTGATATTGGGGGTGTTTGTGAGTAGGTCGCTCATTAGTGGCGGAAAAAATATCGATTCTAAAATATCTCTAAAGCCAAATTTAATTTCGCGCTTAAACGCAGCTATATCAAAAAGCCGCTCGTTGTTCATGGTGGCCTCTAACGCCTGCACCGACTCAATCACTTGCGCTATTATTTTTTGGCAAAAAGGCGAGGGCACCATACGCCTACCGTGGCGAATAAATAAGGGGTCGTCAAACTTGTCTCTAAGGCGAGAAAGCGCGTGGCTAACAGCCGGTTGTGTTAAGTGAAGTTTATTGGCCGCACTGGTAATACTGCCCTCTTGGTATACCGTTTTAAGGATTACAAACAAGTTTAAATCTATCTTTCCATGCATAGTATTTATATTTAACCATTAATTAACATCACTTCTATTTATCATAAGCGAGACTAAACTAAAGTCAACAGAGTTTAATTTAGGATTATTATGAGCAATACACTAGAGCAGCAAGCCGCAAAAATGACCATAGGCAGCGACAAATTTAAACTTATTATGCCGCCTAAATTTAACACCCTAGAAGAGCAACGCAGCTACGAAAAACAACGCTTAGCCGCGGGTTTTAGAGTATTTGCCATGTACGGTTTTGACGAAGGCCTTGCGGGGCATATAACGCTTCGCGATTGCATAGAGCCCGATACTTTTTGGGTAAACCCAGTAGGTATGCACTTTGCGCATATTAAAGCGTCAGATCTCATTAGAGTTTGCCATAAAGGCAATATTATTGAAGGCAGCACACCGATTAATAATGCCGCGTTTGCTATTCATTCACGCATACATATGGCGCGCCCCGATGTAAACGCAGTAGCCCATGCGCATACACGTTATGGCCGTGCGTTTTCGGCATTAGGTGAGCTACTTAAACCTATTTCGCAAGACGCCTGCGTATTTTACGAAAACCACAGTGTATTTGATGTATTTAGCGGCGTAGTAGCCGACAGCGAAGAGGGCGACATGATAGCTAAATCACTAGCTGACAACTGCGCTGTTATTTTACAAAACCATGGTTTGCTAACTGCGGGTTCGTCGGTTGATGCCGCTGTTGCCAATTTTGTATTGCTAGATAGCTGCTGCCAAAGCCAGTTATTAGCGCAAGCTGCAGGCGAGCCTAAGCTTATTTCTCACGAGGTAGCACTACATACTAAACAAGCCAATGGCTCAGAGCTGGTTACATGGGGAAATTTTCAGCCCATGTATCAGGTAGTTGCCGCAAAAGATAACAGTTTTTTAGATTAAAACAGTGGTAATGGTTTAATTTTGATAGACTAAATTTTGCGCGGTTAATGCCCACACAGTATAGCCGCGTTTAAACACCATGCACTCACACAAAACACACATTATAAAAATACGTTGAGGGTTTTATGACTATAACAACAATTAAAAACCACGCCGATGTTGGCAATTTAAACCTTGCTGAAATATCACCAGAGCAACTTCCTCGCTCTACTTATCATGCCATTTTACAGTCGGCAAAAAACTTTGGTGATGCAACCGCTATTGAATACATTTTAGATGGCGACTGTATTAACCCAGCGCAAATTCCGTTTGCAAAAAAGCTTATTCACCGCATTTTAATGACCTTTAAAGGTAAAAGCTTTGCAAATCCACACCGTAAAATGAGCTACAAAGCGCTTGCCAATAACGTAACAGGGCTTGGTAATGCATTGCACTCGTTAGGCATAACAAAAACCGATGTAACCTCGCTGGTGTTACCTAACTTTCCAGAAACCTATGTATCGCTTTGGGCAGCAGAGGCCGCTGGCATTGCAAACCCAATAAACCCCTTGCTTGATGAGTCCATAATGAAAGAAATTATGGTCTCTGCCAATACCAAAGTCATTATTGCTCTAGGCCCAGTACCCGGTAGCGATATTTGGCAAAAAGTACTCGCAATTAAAGAGCATATACCCGGCCTAAAAGCGGTTATTAGCTTATTTGGTGACGACATAGCGTGCTCGCAAAACAATAAAGTACCTGTGTATGGGTTTAAAAAGTTACTCGCGGCGCAAAATACTCAAGCAGCTAATTTTACTGTGCCTGAGCAAAGCGATGTATGCGCGTATTTTCATACGGGTGGTACAACCGGCTTACCAAAACTTGCCAAGCACTTACATTTAAACCAGCTTACAAATGCAGGGCAGGTTAATTTACTTTCGCCGGTAAATGCAGGCGATACCATGCTAGTAGGCTTGCCCATATTTCATGTAAATGCAGCGGTAGCAACGGGCATAGCCTCGGTAATGAAAGGCTGTAAAATTTTACTCGCAAGCCCTTCTGGCTTTAGGGGTAAAAACATCATTCAAAACTTGCTCACCCTAATTAATAATTACGATGTAGCCGTTATGACCGCGGTACCCACAGTTTACGCTGCTATGGTTGAACAAATTACGTCGCAAAAAATTACTGTACCACCGCTTAAAATGAAGTTTGCCATTTGCGGGGCTGCGCCGCTTTCATCAGACTTGCAAGCCCTGTTTACTAAACTGACCAACACCCCACTGGTAGAAGGTTATGGCTCAACGGAGGGCAGCTCAGTGAGTACGTTAATGCCTGTAAATCCAATTAATAAAGAGGCGTCTGTAGGGCTGCCAATACCGGGTATTACGCTTAAAATTGCCGATATAAACGAGCAAGGCAGGCTTGTTAAAATGTGCGATACACTCGATGTTGGCGAAATAATAATAACCGGTAATAACGTATTTCCGGGTTACGTAGAAGATGCGCATAACCAAGGTGCATGGGTAGTTGATGAAAACGGCCAACAGTATTTTAGAACCGGCGATTTAGGAAAAATAGACGACAACGGTTATGTATCGTTATGTGGTAGGCAAAAAGAGCTAATAATACGTGGCGGGCATAATATAGACCCCAAAATGATTGAAGATGCAGCAACCAGCCACCCAGATGTAACACTTGCAGCCGCCGTACCACGCCCCGACAGCTACGCAGGAGAAGTGCCGGTACTTTACGTAATGCTTAGTCCACAAAGCACGCTTAACCTTGATGAGCTCACCACGTATGTTAGTACCCACATACCTGAGCGAGCTGCAATACCTAAAGCTATTTATGTAATTGATGAAATACCGCTAACTGCCGTAGGTAAAATTTATAAACCCGAACTGGTTTGCCTAGAAATAAAACAAACCATTACAGAGGCACTTAACGAGCATTTAAACAACAAAACCGTGCAAATAAATGTATTTGCTGATAAAAAGTTAGGCATAAAAGCCATAATTTCAGTTAAAGAAGGTGAGTTAGACGCGCTGCAACAACACATAAAAACGCTGCTAACCCCGTACTCATTTAACTACGAAGTGCTGGCATTAAAAACAACAGAGGCCGCCTAATTTGAATGCATCATTTTTAACAGAAATCATACTCCCCCTCGCGCTTGCCCTTATTATGTTTGGCATGGGACTTGGGCTTACACTTGACGATTTTACGCGGCTTTTTAAAAAGCCCGTAGCAATTGCTATGGGCTTGGTGGGTCAAATTATTGCCATGCCGCTGCTTGCTTTAGGCTTATGTTATTTACTTAATTTACCCACGCCAATTGCAATAGGGTTAATGATTTTAGCCGCGTGCCCAGGCGGTACTATGTCAAATGTGGTGAGCCAACTGGCAAAAGCTAATTTAGCGCTGTCGGTAAGCTTAACCGCGGCCTCAACCGCTATTAGCATTATTACCACACCGTTTATTATTGGTTTTGCCATGCACCAATTTGCCCCGCAAACTGATGCCAGTTTTTCTATATTAACCACATCACTTGGGCTATTTGTAATTACCTTAGTACCGGTAGCAATAGGCATAAGCCTGCGCCATTTTAAAAGCGAATTTGCGATTAAAAGCGAGCCGTTTTTTAGGCGTTTTTCGTTATTTTTTATGCTTGCCATGATAGCCGCACTTGTAATAAAAGAGCGCGCATTACTGGTAAACTCGTTTAACGATGTATTTTGGGCGTGTATAGCGCTTAATATTGGCTCAATGATTATTGGTTTGCTCATAGCAAAACTTTCAAACCTTAACCTTACCGACTCACTAACACTGGGTATTGAGGTAGGGATTCAAAACGCATCGCTGGCTATTTTAATTGCTATAAGCTTTTTAAATAAGCCCGAATACGCAGTAACAGGCGGCGTATATGGCCTTGCCATGTTTATAGGCCCACTGTTATTAATTGCTGCGCTAAAAATTAAAAACAAACGCGCACTAATTACGTTATAACCCCTTAAATAATGCTTACAAAGCGCCAAACTTAGCCTGCTAAGTTTGGCGCTTTTTTGTATAAATTAACGCTTAAATATATTTTCTACTTGGCTACGTAGCCACATTAGGGCGTCGTCTTTATCGGTATTTTGGTGCCAATATAAATGCTGATAAATAGCTGGCATTGTGGTGGGTACGGGGCGCGCTATTAGCGTGTCGTCTAGCAATTGGCTTGCAACCATTGAGGGCAGGGTAAGTAAAAATGGCGAGTTTTTAATTACCTCTTTTGCGGCAAAATACGTTTGGCAGCGCATCGCTACCTCGCGGTTAAAGCTTAGCTGCAATAAGGCTATGTCTTCAATTACGGTGCCGGTGGCTCTGTTTGAAACCGCTACATGCTTAGCGCTTAAGTAATTTTCTATATTTAACTTATTTTTTAGCGGGTGATTTTTTTTTAGTAATACACAAAAGTGATCGCTTGAAAGCACAGCATGGCTAATAGGCGCTTTTATTGGCCGCGCTACATCTATGGCCATATCAATTTGATGATTAGCCAATTGCTTGTGCATGTCGTCACGGTTTAGCTTAACGCTTGCAATGCTTGCGTTAGGGGCGTGTTTTGCAATTATTAACTGCAACTTTGGCAGCACTATGGGTTCAATGGCATCGTGAAGGGCTATTTTAAAGGTTTGCGCGGTGGTGGCTAGGTCAAAATCGCCACAGGCTTGCAGTACTTGGCGTAACTTTTCGAGCAAATCTATTAGCGCTGGCGCCATACGTTGGCACGCTGGGGTGGGCAACATTAACTGCCCTTGGCGCTCAAATAACGGATCGTTTAATACACTGCGCAGGCGTTTTATAGCATGGCTTACTGCTGAGGGCGTTATATACAGCACCTTTGCGGTTTCGCTCATGTTTTTTTCTCGGTAGAGGCACTCAAAAATTTTAAGTAAATTTAAGTCTAACTGCTGAATATTTTTAGCTTCAATCATTATTACCCGCTCACACTATGAATATTATTCACACTTAATTGGTAATATATTTCATTTAATTCATTGGGGCGAATGTTTTATGCTGGGTTAACTAAAAAATAAACAGGCAACCCTAATGAACTTTGAGCCAAGCCAAAAAAGCCAAGACTACCTAACGCGTGTTACCGCCTTTATGGATGAACACGTATTACCTATTGAACAAGCGGTCGTTGCGCATAATCACGCAAAAAACAATTCAAACGATTGGACCACTTGGCAGCTAAGTGAGCACATTGAGCCATTAAAAGCGAAAGCAAAAGCCGCTGGCCTGTGGAACTTATTTTTACCCGATGCAGCGCTAGCACAAGGCTTAACCTGCTTAGAGTACGCCCCTATTGCAGAGCAAATGGGTAAATGTTTATTTGCATCAGAAATATTTAACTGTAACGCCCCCGACACCGGCAATATGGAAGTGCTGTATCACTTTGCAAACGATGAGCAAAAACAGCAATGGCTAACACCTTTATTAAATGGCGAAATACGCTCTGTATTTGCCATGACCGAGCCCGATGTAGCCTCATCAGATGCCACAAACATGCAAGCAACTATAGATGTTGATGGCGACGAACTCATTTTAAATGGCAAAAAATGGTGGACCACCGGCCTTGGCCACCCCAATGCGCAGGTAGCTATTTTTATGGGGCTTTCTAACCCCGAAAACGATAAACACAGCCAGCACTCCATGGTACTTGTGCCGCTAAATACACCCGGCGTAAATATTAAACGCATGCTAAGTGCCTGCGGCGATTTTGATGCCCCCTACGGCCATGGCGAAATGGAATTTAATAACGTGCGTGTACCAAAACAAAACCTTATTTTAGGGTTAGGCAAAGGCTTTGCTATTGCACAAGGGCGTTTAGGGCCTGGGCGAATTCATCACTGTATGCGCGCAATTGGCGCTGCAGAGCGCTGTTTGGAGCTAATGATTAAACGCGGGCTTTCGCGCAGCGCCTTTGGTAAACCGTTACTTAAATTAGGCGGCAATTTAGAACGCGTAGCGCAGGCGCGTATGGCAATAGATCAAGCCCGTTTATTAACACTGCATGCCGCATGGAAAATAGACACTCAAGGCGTTAAACACGCCATGACCGAAATATCGAGTATAAAAGTAGTGGTGCCAAATATGCTGCAAATGGTCTCTGATATGGCCATACAGGTATTTGGTGGCGCGGGGGTGTCGAGCGACTTCCCTATTGCCTCGTTTAATGCAATGGGGCGAATTTTACGCCTTGCTGATGGCCCAGATGAAGTACACATGGGCATGGTTTCGCGCCTCGAACTTAACAAATACCGCTAAGGCAACACCATGAAAACAAAACTAATAATAACAGGTGGAGCCACAGGGCTTGGCAAAGCATTAGCACTTAGTTACGCGAGTAATTTGGGCGCAAACTTACAAATTTGTATTGCC
The DNA here is from genome assembly GCF_005886645.1 of Pseudoalteromonas sp. S408. Taxonomy (NCBI): domain Bacteria; kingdom Pseudomonadati; phylum Pseudomonadota; class Gammaproteobacteria; order Alteromonadales; family Pseudoalteromonadaceae; genus Pseudoalteromonas; species Pseudoalteromonas sp. S408. Next base: position 164,402 of record NZ_PNDY01000007.1, read on the forward strand.
GATATAAACGCCGAACGCGCAGCCGTAACTATTAACGAGCTACAAGCATTAAAAGCCGATGCCTTTTTTTACGCCTGCGATGTAACAAAACAAGCCGATGTAAAGGGGCTTTACGATTTAATTCAAACCAAGTGGCAAGGCGTGGATATTGTTATAAATAATGCAGGCGTTGCTACGGGCGGCTCACTTGAGGGCGAATCGCTTGAGCAATGGCAGTGGATTATGGATATTAATTTGCTGTCTATGGTGCGGGTGTGCCAAACGTTTTACCCGCTACTTAAGCAACAAGGCAGTGGCTACTTTATTAATGTAGCGTCGCAAGCAGGGCTTACACCTATTCCGTTTATGAGCAGTTATAACGCAGTAAAAGCGGCAGTTATTGGCTTTAGCGAAACCCTAAAACTTGAACTTGCCTACGACAATATAGATGTAAGTGTTGTGTGCCCTAGCTTTTTTAAAACCAACCTTGATGAATCTATGCGCACCAGCGAACCGGCTATGAAAACTATGTTAAACCGCGCCTTTGAGCGCTCACCCATTAATGCCGAACAAGTTGCAGATATTATTTATAAGCAGTCACTTAAACGCCCATTTTTAATTTTGACCCATAAATTAGGTAAACAGGCCTTTTTAATGAAAAAACTACTCCCCGTTGAGTGGTACATTAAAAGCATGCTGAAAAAAACACGCTCTATGCAACGTTTAAAATCAAAATAATAAAGGCTAACAATGAACACACAATTATTAGATCAAGCCAAAAGCGTGCGCCAAGGCGAAGAGCTCGACACACAAAAAGTAGATGCCTGGCTTAAACAACACATTACACAGTTAACTGGCGATCCAAACGTTACACAATACGCAGGGGGCGCGTCAAACTGGACCTACTGCCTAGACTACCCAGAGCAATCACTTATTTTGCGCCGTGCCCCAAAAGGTACAAAAGCCAAAGGCGCACACGATATGGGGCGCGAGTTTAAATTACAGCAGGCGCTAAAACCGGTTTACAGTTACGTACCTACTATGCAAGCGTTTTGCGATGATGAAAGCATACTTGGCACCGACTTTTACGTTATGGAAAAGCTTACGGGTATTATTCCGCGTAAAAACTTGCCGCGCGGATTAACGGTAACGCCCGAGCGCACCAAACAGCTGTGCGAAAACGTACTCGACTGCCTAGTAGAGCTGCACAAAGTAGATTACAAACAGGCCAATTTAAGCCATTTAGGCAAAGGCGAAGGGTACACGCAGCGCCAAATTAGCGGCTGGAGCGAGCGCTTTACTAAAGCTAAAACGTGGAATGTACCAAGCGGCAAAAAAGTAATTAAATGGCTCGAAAACAACATGCCAAGCCACGAGCGCATTTGTATAACGCATAACGACTTTAGGTTTGATAACGTTGTACTTGATGCAACCGACTACACCAAAGTACTGGGTATTTTAGACTGGGAGCTTGCCACCCTTGGCGACCCACTTATGGATTTAGGCAACACATTGGCTTACTGGGTAGAGCCCGGCGATGACTTTTTAGCCCAAGCCACGCGCCGCCAACCTACCCATTTAGAGGGCATGCTAACGCGTAAAGAAGTCGTGGCCTATTACTGTAAAAAAATGGATATAACCGTAGACGATTTTACTTTTTACGAAGTGTACGGGCTATTTAGGCTTGCAGGCATTGTGCAGCAAATTTATTACCGCTATCACCATGGGCAAACTAAAAACCCCGCCTTTAAAAACTTTTGGGTGTTTGTACATTACCTTTTGTGGCGCTGTAATAAAGCCATTAAAAATCAAGGAAAAGCCTAATGTGTATTTTATATTTAGTGCGCCATGGGCAGGCCAGTTTTTCGGCTGATAATTACGATATGCTCTCAGAAAAAGGACAGCAGCAAGCCACATTATTGGGTGAGTATTTAGCACAAAAGCAGCTAACGCCCGATGTGGTATTTGCAGGGAGTATGCTACGCCATAATCAAACCGCAGAGCTAAGTTTAGCAAGTATTAATAATACGCCAGTGGTAATAAACGATCCGCGTTTAAACGAGTACGATCACGAGCACATTTTAGCGGTTTATAACCCAGAGCTTGCCACCGCACGCCAAGTGCGTGCTGCACTTAGCAAACAAGCCGACCCAATGGAGTATTTTAAAACGGTATTTATTAGCGCCATTGAGCAGTGGGTGCTTAACCCCGATAGCACGCTATACAACGAAAGCTTTAATGCATTTACTGCGCGAGTACTGGGTGCCCTTGAGCAAATAGCCAATGAAAACCATGGCAAAAAAGTACTTATTTATACCTCTGGCGGGCCTATTAGCATTATTACCAGCCATTTAATGGGGCTAAAACTCGAGCACTTTATTGATATAAATTGGAGCTTAGTAAACGCAGGCGTAACCAAAGTAGTGGCGCGCGGCAAAGGAGCAAACCGTAAATTGGGCATTAGCAGCTTAAACGAGCATCACTTTTTAGAGTGCCACCCACAACAAAAATTAATTACATATACCTAAGGATTTAATTATGCGCAAAAATATACTCATAACAGGTGCAAGTTCAGGCTTAGGCAAAGGTATGGCAAAAGAGTTTGCAAAACAAGGCTGTAACCTTGCTTTATGTGCTCGGCGCTTTGAGCTGCTAGAGCAACTAAAAAGCGAGCTTGAACAGGTAAACCCTAATATAACCATTAGCATAAAAGTGCTTGATGTTAACGATCACGACCAAGTGTTTAGCGTATTTAACGCCTTTAAAGAAGAGCTTAACGGCCTTGATAGAGTAATTATAAATGCAGGTATGGGTAAAGGTGCTTCTATTGGTACGGGTTATTTTAATGCTAATAAACAAACCGCACAAACCAACTTTGTAGCCGCCCTTGCCCAGGCTGAGGCCGCAATGGAAATTTTTAGAGCGCAAAACCATGGCCACTTAGTGACTATTTCGTCTATAAGTGCGGTACGAGGTTTTAGGCGCGCCATGACCGTTTACGCAGCTACAAAAGCGGCCATAACCTCATTAAGCGAAGGTATACGCATAGATGTAATGCACACGCCTATAAAAGTAAGCTGTGTACACCCAGGTTTTATAAGAAGCGAAATAAACGAAAAAGTAAAAACAGTGCCGTTTATTGTTGATACCGAAACCGGCTGTAAAGCGCTTGTAAAAGCCATTAATAAAGAAAAAGCCAACAGCTTTGTGCCAACCTGGCCGTGGGCGTTTTTACATTGGGTTTTACGCATAGTGCCTTTAAGCACACTTCGTAAAATGTCATAGCGCTAGTTGATAGAATAATGTAATAGTTTAATGGCCTAAAAAATAATGTTTAGGCCATTCCACTATTGCAATTACCAAATTAAAAAGTTAACAAAATAGTTTGCGCTCTTCATCCTAAACTTAACAAGTCACATGCAGCAGCTTAATTTTTATACCGAATAGAAATTAAAACCCTCAAAAACCAATACTTTTTAATCATTTATTGTTTCTAAAAATGCAATATGTTAATTATTTATTTCAAACAGGTACATACTATGTTTAAATTGCCGCAATGGAATAAAATACTTATAAATAAGACCGCACACGGAGGTAAATAAAATAATAAACATTTAAAATGGTAAAATTATGAATAAAAAAATCCTTGCAGCTTCAGCCTTATTAGCTATTTCATCTACTTCTTTATTAGCATCTAACCAAACATTTCAAGCAAGTGTAAATGGTTGGAGCGAGCCAACGTTTGCAGAAAATAGCGCATTACACTTTGGTAAAATTCGTTTAGCAACAGGCTCTACGTGTACAATGGATAATGCTGGCGCAATTACGGGTGACTGTGATGCATCAGATGCAAACATTCAACTAGGTGCATTAACTGTTTCAGGATTAGCACCAAATTCTGCGATGAACATTACTGTTTCAGGTAGCTCAAGCAGCAATCTAACATTTGCTCCAGTAACAACTGCAACCGATAGTACAACAACTGTAACAACTGCTGACGGCGTAGCATCAGCATTTACAACAGATGCCAGTGCAACAGATATTGGTATTAACGTATACGGTGCTATGAACGTAGATACAGCACTTACAGCTGGTGCAAGCTATACAGTAGATTACACTGTAGATGTATCTTTTCAGTAATAGGTACTATGTAGTTAGTAAATAATAACTACACGCATAATGTGGGGATATTACCCCACATGTTATATGTTTTATGAATTAGTTGACTCCCATGACTTTTAAATTTTTTTGTTGGGCCGCTCTGTGCTTAACATTACTACTTCCCCAAATTTGTAGTGCCAACCTTGCTTTGTCTGAATACCGTTTATACTTTGATGGACGTACAAAAAACAATTCTTTAATGATCAGAAATACGTCTGACAAAAATCTCGACTTTAAACTAGAGATCACCCACAAAGACATGACTGAAGAAGGCGCGTTAATAGATGTTTCGCCCAAACAAGTTGAAGGTCGCTCAGCTAAAGACATGTTGAAGTTTTCGCCCAGACGCGGAAAAATTGCTCCTAAAGGCATGCAAGCAATAAGAATGACGGTGCGAAAAAAAGCACAACTCCCTGCGGGAGAGTACCGAGCTGTTTTAAGAATTATCGCTTCTGAATCTCAAAACCCTAATTCAACAGGTATCAGCATACGCCCCAAAGTTGCTTACAGCGTGCCTGTTATTGTTCGCCACGGGCAATTAGAAGCCGATTCGAAGTTAATAAACCCGCAGCTAATAACTCAAAATGGGCATCCAACCCTTACATTTTGGCAAACATTAACCGGTAATCGTTCTGTGTATGGTAATTTTGAACTCGTTAATAGCGACAACTTACCTGTTGGTGAATTAACAAACGTCGCTGTTTATACCCCTTTGTCGCGTCGTAAAGTGTACATAACACTTCAAGAACCTATATCAGGACCGCTCACTTTAAAATATAAAGAAAACGCTTCATATGGCGGAAATATTGAGTTGGCTATCCCTGTAAATATTCAGTAAAACTGTGTTTAAACCACGCGCATATTGTTGTAGCGCTTTAATTAGCTTACTGATTATTTTATTTTTTATAGTACCTACAACCACACATGCAACACAATTATTGCCTCTTTATCAATGGCCTATTGATGAAGAGGCATTTGTGATCGTCAATGTAAGAGTTAATGGCCGTTCTGTTGTATCTGACTTAGAAGCTTACTACACGCAAACAAATAAACTTTTGCTGCCTGTTAGTGCATTAAAATCGACGATGGGAATTAGTTTTAAAATTACCCGAAGCGAATTAATAGCCACCCTTGACGATTCAAAGCACACTTTAAATATCCCAATTAAAGAAGCAAATACCTCGCAATTAAACGATACATTGTGGGCGCGTGATGATTACGATCATTATGTTGAGCTGTCGGTTATTAATACACTTTTAAAAACCGAGGCTGTTTTTGATTACTCGCTCATGCAGGTGTCTTTTATAAGTTCATTAGTCAGCGAACAAAGCAATAAAACGGCGCCTTACTCAAGTAAAAAACAAGTTTTAAAACCCGCGTACGAACACGTTATTGACGATGAGTATCAAACACTCACTTACCCTGTATCTGAATACGCGCTTTCTGCTAGCTATCGCAACAAACAAAACCGCTACAAGGGCTTAATAAGGCTTAATAGTTACTTTGATTTATTTCATCATAAAGCGGAGATACGATTTAATAAAAACGAGAACACTGCCAATACCTTTTTTAAAGTGAGTAAAGACTTTAACCTAACTTCGCAAGATCACTCTCTTGAGCGTATACACTATCAAATAGGTGACATTCAATCGCAATCAGATCCACTTATTGCAGGTGCAAGCCAAGGTATGGGGTTTTATATTTCTAATGCCAATCCTCACTCTACACAAAACTTTTCAGCTATTACCATTGAAGAACCGGCCTTACCAGGCTGGCAAGCCGAGCTGTACCGAAACGGTCAATTTATAGCAACCACACAAGCAAACGATAATAACTTGGTGACCTTTACCGATATTGAAACGTTTTACGGAAACAACATTTTTGAAATTAAACTTTTCGGTCCGCAAGGGGAGCAAATAACACGGACCCAAAAATATACCATAGGCTTAGACGCCCTATCGCCAGGGAAAATCAGTTATCAGGTTGAGTTAATAAATTCAGATAAAAGCGTATTTGGTCAAGCGGCATCTAACAACTCCCCCTTTAGCAACTCTTTTAAAAGTATTGTTTCCTATGGGGTTAACGATAACGTCACGTTTGACGCGCAACTAACCCACTTAAATGGTGATAAAAATAGCAATAGTTATATCTCTTCTGGGCTTAATATACTGTCTGAACATGGTAGTTATCGCTTATTAGCGACTAATCAACTTGAGGCGGGGCATGCTCTTTTTGCAGGCTTTAGGGGCCTACTTTCAAACGATTTATACAACGACATAAACGTAAATATTGAGTACAGCCTATTAAATAATTTTTCGAGCGCGTTATATTTACCACAAAGTACTATTCTTAAAAATAAGCTACTCCTAAGCTTAAATGGCAAAACGAGTATGTTTGATTCGTTAAATTGGACTATGAGGTGGCAAAACGAAAAGCGCCAAAACACTGCTGCTAAAAACTCGTACTCGTTTGGTATTAATAATAATTTTGTAGGCGGCACTTGGGCAAGCCGACTTTTTTATAACGATGAGAATAACGAACTAACCAATCAGCTTTACGCATCAATCGATATTAACTCCTGGAAGTTAACAAACACACTAGACTGGATGCCCTCTAATGGGAACAACATTGTTAGCGTAAGCAGTAATTTACGTTGGCCTCAAACTCAAGACACTTTTAACCAAACACAAATTTCATATAACCCAAGCTTGGCAGCAAGTACCAAACTGAGTCATCAATATACTTATCGACACGACGCGTTTAACGTGCAACTTTCGGGGCAATATGACAGTCATGGCGATTGGCTTTTATCGTTTGGTTTAAATGGTACATTTAGCTTTGATCACCTAAAAACAGATTTTGTATTTGATACTCCTAGATCGTTGAGTGCCGGGCAAATAGAAGCCTCTTCGTTTATTGATTGGAACGAAAATCAACTATTTGATGACGGCGATGAGCCACTCCAAGATGTAAAGTTTACGGGTAACTACCAATGGCGAGATAAATATACAAATAGCGATGGAAAAATTTTGTTACCCAGTAGCCATGGCGGACAAATTTTAGATGTGGATTTACGCTCTTTACCTAACCCTTATTTACAGCCAACACGCAGAAAAATTAAAACAAACGCCCACAGGGGAGGGCAAACTAAAGTTAGCATACCTATGGTGATATTTAATGAGGTGGAAGGGACCGTTTATATTTCAGTTAATGGAATGAGCAAACCTGCTGCAGGTATTACTGTGAACTTACACGACATAGATTCAGATAAAACATACAGCACAGTGACCGAATACGATGGTTACTATTATTTTGCCAATATAACGCAGGGTGAATACACCCTTTCAGTTCAAAACACAAACACTGACACCTCTCAACTGAGTGTTAAAAACTTACCAGAGCATGTCATTACCTCTAAAACCGGTGACACCATAATATTACAAGACATTGTACTGCACACTCAAAGCTCTTCGATGCTTGCCAGCACACCTAAAGCGCCAGTAATAAACACAAATAACACTGCGTATTTTGTTCAATTAGGCGTGTTTAAGCAGTTTGAATCAGCCCTTATTGTTGCTAATAAAGTAGATTGGGATAAATACCCATTGAGGTTATACAAACATCAAAATCGAGATAACTACTACTTAGTAGCTGGCCCCTATTCAAATGCTAAAAAGGCGCAAACAACCATTAATGCGGTTTATTCAACCCCAGCTCTTTATGGAAGTTTTATGGTTGATGCGAGGCGCTATGCCTCTTTAGATTGGCAGCTAATGGGCTTATGGGAAACTGAAAAAGCTAACAAAGCCACGCTATATTTTTGCCAATATGCAGCTTATACCTCAAAAAAGTCACTAAAAACTAATGTGCTAAACGCAAACCCATCCTTGTTTGTTCTTGATAAAAATATAAAAGGTAAAAAACACTTGTTAATGCTTTCTGGCCCACATAAACCGCAACAACAAGATGCATGCGATACAAACATCAGTAAGCAAATAAAAGAACTTGCCACACCAATAAAAAAATCGTGGGAAAGTATTGTTACTTTAAGGTAGTGAAGTAATGCGCGCTAATATTTCCACTACTATCGGCATAAGATTCGCATTTTATTTCACAGCGCGCGCCCGCTGACTCTGCAATCCAATTTGATTTTTGTTCACGCTTTAAATAACAAGCAGAATAAAAAGCATCTTCTTTTTGAGCTGAAATAACTGTGCAACGCGCATAGTTACCCAGCTTTAATTCTTTTATAGGGAAGTGCTGCTCTTGAGCTATAACGCCTGCGCTAAATGTTTTGCTTGATTTAGCAAGCGCAAACACCGAAAAGTAGGCACTGCAAAATAACAATATACTTACCACTACGTACCACGTTTTCATAAAGTCATACCCAAATAAAACATACCTAAATTGTAGAACTAAATAAGCTTTATGCACTTATTTTAGGCATTAAAAAAGGTGGCAAATGCCACCTTAAAGTGTTTATTAACTTAACGAGAACTCTGGTTAACTTATAAAAGTGCAAACAACTTTTTAAGCTGTGGCATGTATTCACTTACTAATGCCAAGTTGCTCTCGCTAACAAGAGGTTCGTTTGTATCAGCAGCGCTTGACGCATTACCTAACGACCCCATTAACGATGTAGCGCCTTTATCTTTAGCGCTTTTCATGCTTTGAAAGCCACCCATTAGTGAATTTGCTGTTGCTTTATTTTCATCAGACAAACCCGATTTAAGATTTTCTATGTACGCCATAGACACTTCTGAACCAACAGTAATTAACTGCTCAGGCGTAAACCCGTAGCGAGTAGTGACACTCGCAAAACTTTTATACAATGATTGCTCTTTAATCATGTTAAGGGCTGTATTTGCAAGCGCACCTTGTTCTGCTGTAGTTTGATCTGCGGTTGCGCCTAGCATGCTACCTAAGTCAACGTTTTTTAACGCATCTTGCGAGCTCGCCCAGCTTGTAACAGCAGGTAGAGCTTTCATGTAGCTTTGTAAGTCACCCTCGGTGATATCTTTAGCAAAACCAGAAAAGCTCATCGCTAACAAGCTCAGTGATACAAGTAATTTTTTCATGCAGGTACTTCCTATTATCGAAAATCGATTATTATATTAGGCCCGTATAAGGGCTGCGCAATTAAAAACTAAATAATTGCATATGCCAATCTAAACTTGTCTATTGGCGTCATTGATTACTCAACTTAGCATTAACCGCCCATTAGGCTTATTCACCCTAAGTCAATGTACAAATGGTACAATGCATTTTTAACAACGGAAACTGAACGCAATGTTAACAATTTCAAATACAGTCACTATTGATGAGTGGGAATTAGAGCTCACCGCTATTCGTTCTCAGGGTGCCGGTGGCCAAAACGTTAACAAAGTAGCCAGCGCCATTCATTTACGTTTTGATATTAATCGCTCTAAATTACCTGACTTTTACAAAGAACGTTTACTTGCTTTAAACGATTCGAGGATCACCAAAGAGGGGGTTCTCATCATTAAAGCACAAAGCCACCGTACTCAAGAGCTCAACCGCGAAGACGCGTTAAAACGTTTAAAAGATCTCATATTAAGCGCAACAAAGGTTAACAAAGCCCGCCGCGCAACCAAGCCAAGCCGTAACTCGCAGCGTAAACGCATGGATAAAAAAACCAAACACGGCCAAACTAAAGCACTGCGCGGTAATATTAAGTTTTAACAACAAACCTAAATGGCTGCGCCTAACAACACAATGGTTAGGCACATTGCATATTAAAAGTTAAGTAGGTTAGCAGGGGAGTATTGATCGGTCAGTATTTTGGTATTTTTAGGCCAATCTTGACTGTTTTTTGTGTACTGCATGTAATTGCTTATGGCGTTTATATCTACATCATATTTTTTAAGCTTTGACTCAAGCGCTTTAGCACGTTCGTTAAGTTGCGCCTGTGTTGGCATAGTCTTAATGCCCGCTAAAATAATACGGTTGCTTCGATTAGCGCGGCTTACATTAATAAAATCGCCAAATACGCTGTGGTACGTTGCCGACTCATGCTCGTATAACTTGCTGCTCGAAAACGTATTAGCAGCAATCACGCCCCCTTCAGCCAGTACACTTTGTACTTCTTCAAAAAACTCTTTGGTAAGCAAATGCTCAGGAATGTAATCGCCATTGAATGCATCAAGAATGATCCAGTCGTACTTTTGCTTTTTAATAGCCGCGCGTTTTATAAATATACGGCCGTCTTGTACGCTTGATGTCACGTTATCGGTTTCTATAAAATTAAAGTAATCGCGGGCTACTTTTAATACTGCCGGATCTATTTCAACATTATGAATTTTAGCGGCAGGGTAAAGTTCATGAATAACATTAGAAAGCGTGCCGCCACCTAAGCCTATAACCAGCACGTTTTTAGGGTTTTCGGTTACTAACAAGCTCGCAAAAGTAAGCTTGGTGTAGTTAAATACGAGTTTGTCGGGGTCGTTTTTGTACATGCAACTTTGACTTGTTTGGCTACTTTTAGTGTTAAATTTTAGGCAACGTAAGTCGCGAGTTTCATCAACAATTATATTTCGATACAAAGAGCGTTCTTCATGAATGACCTCGCTCATTGCTGCACCCGAAAAGACGCTCGCAGCTAACAATAAATATTTAAGCATGAGCCAACTCCTTATTACCAGCAAAACTATTAACACCAATTGCGAGTACGCCAAGTGAGCCAAGCGTTAAAGCAAAGGCGCTAATAATGGTGTTAACATCAAACGCGAGTACAAAGTAAAACGAAGTAATAATAGTACCAAGGGCACTCCCTAGCGTGCTTACAAAATATAAAATACCCGCAACTTGGCCGCTTTTTTCGCTGTCGGTAACCAATAACCTTACTGAATAAGGCGAAATCATGCCTAAAATAATGGTTGGAATAAAAAATAAAGCCGTAGAGGCGAGTAACGAGCCATAACGGCTGTCTTCAATATGAGTAAAAATAAATTCCATTATAGGCTCAGCAAACAATGTAATAGGCACAACCATAATACTCGCCACTAAAAATATTAATCCGTATTTTGTTAGCGACGCATTTTTTGTACTCAGCTTACCGCCAAGCAAGTAGCCAAACGACAAGCTAAGCATAAATACAGTAATAATACTGCCCCAAATATGCACACTACTGCCAAAATAAGGCGCTAAAATACGCCCTCCTAAAAGCTCAATCCCCATAATGCAAAAGCCACTGCAAAAGGCTAAAAAGTAAATCAAAGCGTTTGTTTTTAAAGTCATGTTTTTATCGTTATGTAACTATAAGTAGATCACCATACTAACGTGATGCCACCAGAGTCGCCAGTGTAATAATTAGCCGTTTGCAGGAATAAAAAAGAGTATTGCTTATTAATTTGTTATGCTATCATTTTTGTTACAATATAACATAATTTATTTTGTTGTGTTGTCGGTTAATTGTAGTTGTATATTTTCGTTTAATTACGTGATCTACTTTGATGCTAAAAAATGTGTTGATAGCTAGCTAAAAAAATTTACTATTTAGTTGTTCTCGGCAATTGCTCCTGCATTGCTGTAACTTCTGCATCCAGCAGCCGTAAATGAAAGTTTTTAACGCAAGTAGCGCCACCTTTAGCCCGCAAAGTGATTAAGTATTATTACGAATTACTATTTTTAACCACCTTACTTATTTTGTAATGTAGTTTTCATCCTAAAGCGCTTTAGCGTAGTGGCTAAAGCGCTTTATTTATTAGGCCTCATTTTATAAAGCGTGCATAAGTTTATTAAGCCAACCATCGGCCTTTGATGGCTTATATATCATTACAATGCTTTCAGTGTAGTGACTGTTAACCCCCTTTACAGCTAATTTTGTAAGCCCTAAATCGTCAATCACAAAGTTAGGTAAATATGCTAACGCCAAGCCACTTTGAACCACCTCTATTAATGCACTGTAATCACTACATCTAAATACAATATTGCGCGGGGCCATGTGATCTTGCCAGCCGTCGGAGCCTATACCTTGCTCTAAGCCACATAACGGCGAAAACAAAGGGCATGCAAAAGCCGTATGCAGTAATTGGTTTTTATTAAGCGTTAACGCACCTTGTTGCACTAGCTGATGCGAAGCATGCGCAGCCACACTAAACCTAGTATTAAATACATCAACCGCCACTAAATTAGAGTGTGAGCTATTATTTAGTGCCTCGCGAGTTACTAGCGCAATATGCGCCGAGCCAGACGCAACTTGGCTTATGGCTTCACCTTCAAATACATTATTAATACGCACCGAGCAGGGCAGTTGGCTAAGAGGTGTAAGTAGCTTTCTAAGGCCACTTTTAAGTAAAATGGCAGGCCCTGAAATAACCGCATTAAATTTATGATTTTCACTTTTAAAGCGGCTAGTAAGCTGCTGGTAATTATGAACTAAATCGCTACTGTGCTTAACAAACTCTTTGCCTTTATCATTAAGTACTAAGGTTTTACCCACACGGTTAAACAGCTCCGTGGCTAAGTTTGCCTCAACCTTTTTAAGCGTTTTAGACAGCGCACCTGGGGTAATATTAAAATGTTTAGCGGTTGTATGCAGGTTTTGCGAACTCGCCATATGAATTACTTTTTCAATGTCATCTAAATGCATAGCGCCAAACCGTATTAACTAAAAGGAAACAACTAATCACTTATTATCGATTATTTGTATATATAAATCAGCTTATAGTGGCGCTATATATATTTTTTGAGCACTAACATGAAACACATACTGCTATTTTTTATTTTATTATCGAGTGCAGCGCACGCAAATACACCTCAACACAATTCACACAAAACCCAAAGCTATAATGGCTTCCATGGTATGGCGCTTATTTTAGCCGGCGATAAAGTACTTGCCAGCCACATGCCTTTATACGCCCCTCCACACAACTACCAAATAGTGTATGAAGTAACTACGGATGACACCCACTTAAAAACAATCAAAAATATTTTAAATAAAGCAGCAGACGAGCAAGAAAAGATCACTATTTTACCAACCAAGTTTGACCTAAATTTATTAATAAATAAAAAGACACCCACCTTAAATGTAACTGTATTTAACGGCCATTTTGAACGCGGTGGCAACGCACTTTTTACTACAAAGCTAACCTTTAAAAACCCGCTATATGTTGAAAAAATAACGACTAATCAAGCACAAAAAAATGTGTTTGCATTAATAAAGCTAACAGAGCAGCAAGGTTTAGTAATTCATAAAATACAAAGCAAGCCAAGCTATGACTCGTTAAGCTTAGTACCGCTTACTATGAGTAAATATAACGGGAAATTGAAGTGTGATGCTTCGATAAGCACTGCACTTAAAAGCAAACTAGAGGCATGTTTTAAAACTGTACCAAGCTATTTAGAAACCAAAGACTTTGCAGTTAATTAATTTATAAAACCAGTAATTTTGGCTTTAAATCGCTGGTTTTATGAAGTGTTGCTTCGTTTTTAGTAAATTTTAAGATGAAATTTTGAGATGACACCCACCGTTAATTTTGTACTTTGAAATTTTGAGATGACACCCACCGTTAATTTTGTACTTTAGCCATAATGAATTAGGTGGTGCACTTCCAACTAGAATCTAGGAATCAATAAATAAAAAATTAGGTTGGGTGTCATCATAAAAATAAACTCAACAAACGCTGCAGCTTCATGCACCGTTTGTTGCTATTTAATTTTCTAGGAGCTAATTAAAACTCATAGCTTATTTTGACTGAAAAGTTACGCCCAGGTTGGGTGTATTGGCTAAAATCAGCACCTTGTGATTGACCTGCAATCAATTCAAAAGGTACATATTCTTTATCGAGCAAGTTAAGTACACCTACATTTAGCTGCCACGCTTGCCATTCGTAGTTTGCGTATAAATCAACAACGCCGTAGCCATGTCCTTGCGTAGTTTTATTACCGTTTGTATCAAGTACTACATCCGATTGCGATTTAGCCAAACGCAACGCGGCGGTCCAGTTAATATTACCCTGTTCTGTACTTAACAATACTGAGCCATTTAACGGGCTAATGCTGGTAAGTGGCTGATCGGTTTCTTTATTTTCACCATCAACGTAGGCTACGTTTGCCTCTAGTAGTATATTTTCAGCTACATACATGGCAATTCCGGCTTCCACACCGCTTATTTGTGTTTCGCTAATATTTTGGTACTGATACAGCGTTTTGTTTACGCCAGGAATGTACGTTGGCTCAACACCCACTACGGCGGTTTCTATAAAGTCATCGTATGCTGCATAAAAAGCACTTAAATTTACGCTAATATCGCTGCTGGCGTATCTTAGCCCAAGCTCAAACGAATCACTGCTTTCAGGGTCTAAATCGGCGTTTGGTAATATTTGATAAAACGGTTCAACGCCGTGGCTTTGATAGGCTTGGTCGTGTGGTGGTATTTTAAAGCCTCGTACGTATTGCCCGTACAACGACAAGTTATCATCCACTTGGTATATAGCACCTAGCTTAGGCGAAAAAGCAGATTCGGTAATATCACCAAGCTGCGCATCGGCGTATAGCTCATCATTTTTAGCCTCTAGGGTGTAGTAATCATATCGCACACCCGCAATAACCGACCACGCGCTATTATTAAACGAGATACTGTCTTGTACATAAGCGCCAATTAAAGAGGTATCAGCCCCCGGGAATGCTTTTTGTTTTTGGTCTGTAAAATCAACAGTGCCATCGGCTAAAATACGGGTTTTAAAACGTGGGCGGGTGGTGTCGTATAAGTCTATATCAATCCCGTATACCACTTCATGATCGGCACCCTCTGCGTTAAACCCTTTATTAAATACCGCTTTTAAACCTAAAATATTTTGCTCAAAACGATAGTCGTTATAATCGGTGTAGGTGCTTGCGCCACTAATTTGATCGCTTTGTTGCTCGTAACTACTATAAGACACTTGCCCGTACCATTTATCAAACGCAGCGGTTGCTACTTCTGAATGGTAATCGAGCGCCAGTGACCAACTCGTGTCATCTTCTTCGGTTTCTTGAACAGCGGGGGTTATTACTTGCTCAGTTGTTTGATTAAAGTAATCAAGGGTGTATTTAAGTGTGCGTTTTTCATCAAGCTGTTGCTCAAATTTAACTAATAAAGCATCCGACTTAGCATCATAACCGGGTAAGTTTTCGTCATAGTTTTGTACTTCTTCGCTATCGCGGTGGCTATACACGGCACTTACTGCAAAGTCGCCTAAGTCTTTTGCCGCAGTAATATCGGCGGCAACTTGATTACTTTGACCTTGATACCCAAGCGCCATTTTTACAAAGCTGCTGTTATTTTTTAAATAATCACTAGGATCTTTAGTGGTTATAACCACAATGCCACCAAGTGCATCAGAGCCATATAATGACGATACAGCCCCTTTGGCTACTTCTACTTGTTTTACACCTGCTACGTCAAAATAATTACGGCCAACTAAATAGCCCCCTCCACCTGCATAACCATCGTTGGTGCGTCGGCCATCTTTTATAAATACAACCCGGTTACCACCAACACCACGTACTGTAAGTGTTTGCGCGCCTGCGCCACTGCCTGTCGTTGCAATGCTTGGGTCGTACTTAAACATGGTTTGTAAATCTACAGCTAGCTGACGCTCTATGTCTTGCTCGGTAATAACAGTGACTGAGCCTGTTACATCTTTAAGCTTTTGCTCAAAGCGCGAGCCACTTACAACAATATGATCGTCAATTATGTTTTCGGCAATGGCAGTGCCCGAGCCGAGTAGTAAGGTTGCTATAGCAGTAAATCTAAACGCAGAGGGATTCATTTTAACTCCAAATGATAATAGTTATTATTTATGGCGGAGATGTTACAACTAAGTCAAAATAAGATCAAATAATTATGATAATCATTTTCATTTAGATTTAAGTGGTTATAATAGCCAAAAAATAAAACCGGAGTGTGTAATGAAATACCTATTTATATTGTTTGCTTTAATGGCCCAATCTGCACTTGCACAAGAGCGCGTTATTAGCGCTGGCGGCACCCTTACTGAAATAATTTATGCGCTAGACAAACAAAATACCCTTGTAGCTGTGGATCAATCGAGCATGTACCCGCACCAAGCCACGCAATTACCCCAGGTGGGTTATTATCGCGATTTAGCAGCAGAAGGCGTGCTTTCTATGCGCCCAACCACTTTATTAGCGCTTGAAGGCGCAGGGCGAAGCCAAGCACTTAAGCAAATTGAGGCAACTGGGGTTAAGCTCATTCATTATAAAAAGCCTACTTCAGTTAACGAGCTACTTGCGCTAATTAAACGCCTTGGTGATGATTTAAACGCCAAGCAAAAAGCACAAACACTTATTACACACATTACAAAATCGTTACCTGAAAAAGCAAAAGCGCAAACACACAGCGCGCTATTTTTACTCTCAGCTAATGAGCGCGGGCTTGTTGCTGCCGGGCAGGAAACCGTGCCTAATTTATTATTTAGCTATGCAGGCATTACCAATATAGGCGCTACGCATTCAGGCTTTAAAGCAATTAACACTGAGGTGCTGGCTGTAAATCAACCCGATTTTTTAGTCGCCCCAGCCCATGTTGTACACAGCCTTGGCGGTAAGCAGGCCTTTTGTGAGCAGCCTACACTACGTTTATTAAAAGCGGCGCAAACCTGTAACTTACTTGTAATGGATAGCCTACTTTCGCTTGGCATGTCGCCGCGTATTGCCACAGCAATTAATGAGCTTAGCGAGTATAAAACCCGCTTATGAACACCCTAACATTGAGCCGTTTTAACCCTGTAACACTTAGCCAACCCTATAAATGGATGCTATTAGCCTCAGTTTTTATTTTTGCTTTGGCGCTACTAAGCATAGGGTACGGGCCTGCCGGATGGGATTGGCGTTTAGCCATTGCTTGGCTTGCGCCTGAGCGCTTTAATCAGTTTGATGCGCTGCAAATTAATGTGGTTATGCAAATACGTTTGCCACGTTTTATGCTTGCTGTGCTTGTAGGGTTGGTACTTGCCCAAACAGGCGCGTCAACGCAAGCGCTTTGTCGCAACCCATTGGCCGACCCATCCATTATTGGCATTAGTGCAGGTGCAGCCATGGTTGCTGTGGCGTTTATAGCACTTAGCGCGCAGTTTAATTTTAACGCGCAGCTGTATTTACCTTATGCCTCGTTTTTAGGGGCGCTTGGTGTTACCTCGCTGGTATATTTTATTGCCAAGCAACAAGGGCAAATAAATATCACCACACTTATATTAGTGGGGGTGGCCATTAACGCGTTAGCCTTTGCGGTTATTGGGCTATTGAGCTTTTTTGCCGACGACAGCGCACTGCGATTAATAAATTACTGGACCATGGGCTCATTAGGCGGAGCAAGCTGGGGCACTATTATTCAAGCTTTACCGTTACTGCTTATTAGCCTTATTGGCCTGTGGCGGTTAAAAGAGCCCATGAACTTGCTCCTTATTGGCGAATCACAAGCTCAGTACCTAGGAGTAGACACCAGCAAACTCAAACTATATGTAATTATACTTGTTGCATTAGGCGTGGGTGCGGTTGTGGCACTTACTGGTTTAATAGGGTTTGTTGGTTTAGTAGTCCCGCATATTGCCCGCTTAATGGTGGGGCCGCATTTACGTAATATGCTGCCGCTTTGTATGTTAATTGGCGTAGTGGTATTGCTACTTTCTGACTGGTTAGCACGTATTATTATTATGCCAGCAGAGCTACCTATTGGCATTATTACCGCACTTTTGGGTGCGCCATTGTTTATTTATTTAATCGTTAAAAATAAGCGAGGCTGGTCATGATCGCGTTTAACAACCTAAGTGTTGGCTTTGGCAACCATAACGTTTTAAACACCATTAATGGCAGTGCTAAACAAGGCCAA
This sequence comes from Pseudoalteromonas sp. S408, assembly GCF_005886645.1. NCBI lineage: Bacteria > Pseudomonadati > Pseudomonadota > Gammaproteobacteria > Alteromonadales > Pseudoalteromonadaceae > Pseudoalteromonas > Pseudoalteromonas sp. S408. The sequence goes on from NZ_PNDY01000007.1 coordinate 182,394, forward strand.
CTTGTTGCACTACTTGGTGAAAATGGCGCAGGTAAATCTACTTTACTGCATACCTTAGCTGGTATGCATGCCTTTACAGGTAATGTACTTTTTAATAATAAGCCGCTGGCCTCTCATGCTAAAAAAAGCCTAGCCACACAGCGCGCAGTAATGATGCAAGCTAACCACGTCGGGTTTGATTTTACAGTATTTGAGCTTATTGCCATGGGCCGCTACCCGTATGTAGAGTCATTAAAAATGCAAAGCGAAAAAGTACATAAATACGCCGCCATTATGGATTTAAGTAATTACTTAACTCGCCGCATAAGTGCGCTTTCGGGCGGCGAGCAACAACGTGTGCATATGGCGCGTACTTTGGCGCAGCTAAACGCCTTTACACAATCGGCTGAGCCAAAAATCATGCTGCTCGACGAGCCTACATCAGCACTAGATATGCGCCATCAGCATGCTTTGCTCAGCTGTGTTAAAGCGTTTGTAGAGCAAGGTAACAGCGCTATTATAGCAATACACGATCTAAATTTGGCCAGCCTGTATTCAACCGATGCTATTTTACTGCACAACAAAAAAGTGCTGCAAAGCGGGCCTATAAACACCGTATTAACTGAACAAAACTTACAACAAATGTATGCCATGAAACTGCACGTAAACCCTCATCCTTATAACGATGCACCCATGGTTTTTTCTCAACGTCAGGAGTTTTTATGAGAGAGCAAGCGTTAAAAGATGCACGTACCTTGGTTTACAAAACCAATGCCGGTGTCATGTCGACCATTTCTAATAATTTACGCGGCTACCCGTTTGGCTCAGTAACCCCCTATATGTGCGACGAACAAGGCCGTGTTTACTTTTTTATTAGCGATATAGCCCAGCACACTAAAAATTTAAAGCACGACTCGCGTATGAGCCTTACTGTATTTGACGCCGCCGACAGTGGCGATCAAAACGAGCACGGCCGCGTAACACTCGTAGGTGATGGCTCTATTGTGACAAAGGAGCGAAGCGAAGTGCTACTTGATAAATATATAGCTTTGTATCCTGAGGCTGCAAGCTATCGCAATGCGCATGATTTTCAGTTTTGGCAATTAGATGTAGTACGGGTGCGTTATATTGGCGGTTTTGGAAAAATATTTTGGCTTGAGCAAAACGAATGGCAAGCTCAGCCTAAAAAGTGGGACGAAAGCCAACAGCAAAGCATGATTAACCATATGAATGAAGATCACCAAGATGCTATGTCGCTCATATTAATGCAGCACTATAACGTTGCCGACAACACACCAATAATGAGCGGCTTATTACCCACAGGCTTTTATATTCAAAGCCAAAAGCGTAATTACTTTATTAATTTTAAAACCCAGTGCAACAGCCCGCTAGAGGTACGTAAAGCGCTGGTTGAGCTAACCAACCAAGCCCGAAATAACTAAACTAAATACATGGCGACATAGTTAACCTGAGCCTTGGTTAAGAGATTTACTAACTATGTCGTTATTTTATAAGCAAGCTGTTTGCTCGCCTCGCTCACTTCGCTTGCCTAACGCTTTAAAAGCGGCTTGCTGATGCTGTTTTTGTACATAACGGGGTGGCAAAGGGTTAACCTGCAACTGATATCCATTTTGATTAGCTTGCACATTCGTTACCGGCGATATCCACACAACATTTAGCTCTGGCGCTAAACGCTTAATAACGCGCGCTATACCTTCGCCATTTTTCACATGAAAATCGCCCGCTATATGCATTACCTGCGCATCTTTATGATTATTTAAATAGTTAACGATAGACTCCCCCATGGTTTCATCCCATGTAACTTGCGCAGCATAATAATTCTCGTTTTGACTGGGCGAGCCGTGGTGCATTGAGGTCATAAAACGTTGTTTATAATCACTGGGAGACGTATCAATAGCGGCTGCAATATAGCTCTGCTGTGTTTCATCAAGTTTACTTAAATAACTTACCCCTTGCCTGCCAATACAGGTGACTATATTTTTAGGGGCATTTGCAGCTATTACATCGCGATTGTTCGTTTTTGCCAGCTCTACCAGCGCACGGTAACCACTTTTGTAATTTGGCCACGCTTGGGTGTTGTCAATTAAGTATTGCTCACCAATTTCACCTTTAACATACTGGTTTAAAGTAAGCTGATCGGCGCGGCTAAATTGTTCAAGCGAAAGGGCAGTGCGTTTATTGCTTTTGCTTAATTGCTCAAATAACTCAGCCTGAAATAAATGCACACCCGGGTGCGTATGCCATTCTCCTACTAAAACCACATCGGCATTTAATAGCTTGGGCTCTAATAATACAGAGCTAACAGGCTTTGCTTGTGCATTATAAAGCGCTGAGTAATATAATGATGAGCTTTTATCAGGCACCGTGGCTGTTGTGCTACAACCACTCAAACCCGCAACTAACGCCAGAGTTAACATAGACTTTTTCATACACACCTTTTAAAATCCGTTAATGCAAATAATTATCAATATCATATATTTATAATGCGTACTAAGCCAGCCAAACTGCAGCTTACTTACATAATCAAGGAAATGAGCGAAACGTGTATTTATATGTCTTAACTTTGCTTGTAAATATTAAATAGCATTTGATAGCAATGCCTTAGGTAATTTGTTAAAACTGTATAAAGTAGAAACATGAGCGTGACATCGGCAGAAGTATGCTCGATTCGCGGTCTATAAAATTGTTAGATGTTAAATGGAGTTCTATGAAGCATCCACTTTTTAGTGAAAACATGGAAGATGGTTTTAGCCTATTCTTACTAAAATCTTCTGAATCAAGAAGCTGTCTCTTATTTGGTACCTCAGCTCTTTTATTATTTATATTTGCAAGTCAAAACACCAGTTTTATGAGTTTCCTTAATGAACACTGGTTTGGTAACATTCTTCAGATTTTATGTGTAATTGGAGTTTTGTTAAGTTGGTTTTCAGCACAAGCACATTCATATAAAAATGGACACTTTAAACTAGTAGCTTCCATATTCTTACTTTGGTCCATTAGCTATATGCACCTGTTTTATATACAGTTAACTGAAAAAACCTAACGTAAATATCAAATGAAAAAATTATAGTTGGCTGTTTTTTGTTCCTAAAACCATTTTTGTCAACTATATTTTTCCGCTTATGTAAGCGCTAGGCACTGGAGAAGGTTTAATAGATGGAACCAAATTATTCAGAATATTCTATTACTGAATTGCAAGAAGCTATCACGTCTATTGATAGGGCTTTGTACCCTGAACGCTTTGAGCTATTAAAAGCCGAACTATTAAATAGAGACGAAGAAGACCATGAAGCTTCTCAATTAGTAAGCCTTTCATCGAAGGACTTACTTATTAAGCTCAGCAATGCATTTTTTGTAATTCCGTTGATGATCTATGTAGGAGTAGATGCACTTAATAGCGGTGAAATACTCCTTAAAGGAGCAGCTATATCAAAAAATGAAAACTTTATATTATTTACATTAAGCGTAATGTTTTGTTTTTTAATCTCAGCGGTACTGACATGTAGCCTGTTTGTGGATAAGAGCAAAAGTTCCTGACAAATACATTATGTCGTTCATAAATTCACTAGTACACAGTTCGATTGGTAGTGTTTTTCTGGAGGTTGATAATATTTTCAACTCAGGGCAAAACATGCTGCACAAGCTAAGCAAAAACAAGTTATAGAGAATAAGAAGACGGTGAAGTGTATTTAAAAACTCTATAACTGAAACAAAAAGGCCGCAGTAATAAATACTGCGGCCTTTGTTTTTAGCTAAACTTTTTTAAACTAGCTAAGTTTAGTAAGAGCCTGCGCTGTAAATAAGCTCGTAGCTGTGGCTGTAAATCTCAAGGATGTTACCAAACGGGTCTTCCATGTAGATCATGCGGTACGGCTTTTCACCCGGGTAGTAATAACGAGGGGCTTGCATACGTTTTTTACCGCCAGCTTCTACAATACGCTCGGCTAAACCTTCTACATCAGGGTCTTGAACACAAAAATGAAAGATGCCTGTTTTCCAGTATTCAAAATTGTCTTTTGGGTTTTCTTGGTTTTTAAATTCGAAAATTTCGACACCAATACGATCCCCTGTAGATAGGTGCGCTATTTTGAATTTTTCCCACTTTTCGCCAAATACTTCTGTACACATTTCGCCAATTGGGCTTTTGTCTTCGGTAATTAAAGTCGGTTTCATTATTGTGTACCAACCCATCACCTTAGTGTAAAACTCGACTGCTTTTTCAACGTCGGGAACCGAAATACCAATGTGCGAAAAACTACGTGGATATGTATGACTCATAATACTTCCTCTTTAACTTGTGACTTATCTTGTGACTAGTTGATGGAGTTAGTTTACGAATTGAACAATATTAAGTAAAATTATCATTAATCATCATTTTGAGTACGTTTTGTAATGATAAATCCAACATGGTTAAACACGTTTTGTACTTTGGTTGAGGTAAATCATTTTACCCAAACCGCCGAGCGTCTTTTTATGACCCAATCGGGCGTAAGTCAGCACATTAAAAAGCTAGAGCAGCAAGTAAACTGCGCGCTATTAGAGCGCCACGGCAAACAATTTACCCTTACCGTACATGGGCAAAACTTGTATCAACAAGGCAGCTTGTTATTAAAGGAATGGCAATTTTTAGAACAACAATTAAAAGATGATTCACCTTACAGCGGCTTGGTAAAAATACAATCGCCTGGTAGTTGTGGGCTACAATTTTATAGCCAATTATTAGCGCTGCAGGCAAAGCATACCGAGCTTAATATTGATTATCGCTTTGCACCCAATACAAGTGTAGAGCAAGCTGTGGCAAACCACAGTGCCGACATAGGCTTTTTAACCCAAGCCCCTACGCTTAGCGAAGTCACCAGCCACAAAATTGGTAAAGAAGCCTTATTACTTGTCACACCCGCACATATTAAAAACCCAACGTGGGAGGTCTTATGTGAGCTTGGCTTTATTGGCCACCCCGATGCAAAACACCACGCACAGCTCCTACTAAGCGAAAACTACAGTGAGTTTGAACATGTTGATCAAATTAAACGCACGGGGTTTTCTAACCAGATAAGTTTAATACTGGAGCCGGTAAGTTTAGGGCTAGGTTTTACGGTTTTACCTGCGCATGCCGTTAGCGCATTTAATAAACCTGCGCTAATTAAAACGCACCACTTAGCTAATCCGATTAGCGAAAATATTTATGTGTGCCATCACCGAAATAGGCCAATGGCAAAGCGCATGAATACAGTAATTGAAGCAATAAAGGCAGGCTAGGGCGCGTGTAACTGCGCCCGTAAAGCCCCTTTACAACTTAAGCTGTGCGCTTAGGCTTTTGCTTAATTGCGAGTATGTTTTGCTTAGTTTGCAAATACACTTTGTGCACTGCAAAGGTTAGTAAACCCATAAGGGCCATTAAGCACAGTGTTGGCCATAGTGACTGAGTGTGATAACCAAACACGCCCATAAGCCAGCAAATTAGCACCCATTGAATAACATACAAAGCAGTTACATGTTTGCTCGCATACAAAAGAGCGCGGGTAATAGGGCCGTTGAATTTATTAGCAAACACATACTCTATTACCGCTAATCCAAATAAATTTAAACCGATTAAATAAATAATACCGCCGCCATTTAAATGAAAAAAGTTGCCAAACTGCCCCTTAAAATCAGTAATAAGCCACGCTGTGCCAATAATTAATAATGCAGCACCTAACTTTGCGCATACACTAAATAAATACGCAGCACTATGCTGACTATTTATGTATAAACGCCCAAGCACGTAGCCGGTTAATATAGCGCTTATCCACGGAAACACCGGAAAATAAACCTGGTAGTTATTAGCAAAAAACAAATCGCTAATATAAGGCGAAAGTGCAAACTGCTGCCCCCTTAAAAACTGGCTTATAAGTGCAATAGCAATGGCTAAGCATGCAATCCATGCGGTTTTCCAACGGGCAATATTAAGCGCCCCAAACAGCAATAAGCTTACTCCGGCAAGTTGTAAAATATCACCTGTAAGCACCATAAATTGTAATTGCCCCGCACTGAGCGGACTTTGCCAGCCATAGGCATTTATAAATGCCTCTGGCATGGTGTTAAATACCTCAATGGGTAGCCAAAACTTTGCCGCATTCATTAAATACGCAAGTAGTAAAAGCTGTATGCCGCGCTTAATTAATAACATGGGTGTTTGCCTACGCGAAAGCGCCATAGATAGCCCCATTGCCACCAAAAACGAGGCTGTGCCTTTGCCAAGTATATGAATAACAGCGCCAAATAGGCTTTCACTTTGAAGCTCCGTGCTCGAGTACATCCATAAAGTGTGTACTAAAATCATAATAAAAACGCTCGCACCTCGGGCAAGGTCAATCGTTTTAAGACGTGTGTTCATTGGTTTTAATATCCTTTTTTGGGCAGGTTTGGCATTTGTTATAACCTGCTAAATAATAACGACAGCACGTTAAGCGCTTAGGCGTTAATTTAAATGGGGTGTTTAAATTAAAGTGATTACTGATTAAGTTATGTAACTGTTGATGGCAATGTGTAATGTGCTCAGCACTTGCTAAATTTAAGCTATGAGCGCGCTCAAATGCACTGTTAAGGGTGTCGATTAACAACCGGCCTTGCTCTTTTTTACCCAGCGCATACTTAATATTTATCCACTTACCTACACAGCTTACAAATTCAATTAGTGCATTATTTTGCTCAGCTTTACTTAATAAAGGCGCGCCTGTAAGGGTAAACCCTCGGCTATACGCGCCGCTCATTTTTAACTGTAAATGTATTGGGTTATGCGCGTTGTGTTTGCACGTATGCCAATAACAATAGGCATGAATAGCTTGCCAACAAAGCTGCAAATATAAATGCCGGCTAATAAATTGCGTAGGCGCATGGGGGTAGTGCGCCTTGCAATGAGAAGCCAATACATACACTAAATTTAAGCTTGGATGAGCCGCAGCAACCGGCTCATTTGGGCAAAACAAAAAGTGCGAAAGGGTGTTAGGCTTAGCCATACAGCTTTGCCGATACCGGGTTATCTAAATTTCCTGCAAACTGTAAGCTGCCTGCGGGGTCGGTTAAATCAACCATTTGCTTATTATTGCCAAGCTGTAAGCGGTTTAAGCAAGAGTGTGCAAATTCATCACTAAAAAAGTCATACTCTTTAAAGCGCTCATTTAAGGCAGGGTTGGCTTGTTGATACGCGTTTACACTTTGCGCAACGCCTTGCCAAAAATCGTGCTCGGTAATGCGCGCTTCTCTTACTAAAATAGCGACTAGGTATCTAAAAAAGCAGTCAAATACATCAGTAAATATACTTAGTAATTCAAGCTCTTTAGGCATAGCAATATGAATACGCGACACTTCCTCAGGTAAAGACTCAGTGCTATTAAGCAGCGCGACTTCTTCGCCTATGTCTTTCATGTAAGCGCCCACAGGCACTGAATTTTTAAGCTTTAAAATGAGGTTTTCGCCGTGGGGCATAAACACTAATTTATGGGCATAAAAACAATGCACTAAAGGAATAAGGTAGGCGTTAAAATAGCTTTGCAGCCAAGCGTGTGTGGTTAAACCGCTTTGATCTATTAATGCACCTGCCATACTTTTACCGTTGTTATCTAGGTGCAGCAATGCGGCCATGGTGGTGAGCTGCTCATTATTTTGTAAATTATGGTTTGGGTTTTCGCGCCATAAACACGCAAACATTTTACGATACGGTGTATCACCGAGTGCACTTTGCTCAAAAGTGTGATGCGCATACCCTAAAGTGGCGTACTCTCTAAGTGCTGTAAAGTTACACGCGCTAAGTGTTGGGTCGTGGTTTACTTTATTAAACACCCAATCATTTATGGCCGGAGTGACTGCCATATAAGCACGCGAAAGCCCACGCATAAAGCCCATATTTAAAATAGACAGCGCCACTTTTAAATACGGTTTATGCGGGTGCGAGCAGTTATATAATGTACGAATAGATTGCTGCGCTTGATATAAGTCGTCGCCTTCTCCTAAATACACTAAGCGGTTATTGGCAAACTCGTTGGCAAACACCACACTTAATTTATGCTGGTACTGCCACGGATGGGCCGGCATAAATAGGTAGTCGTCGGGGTTTAGATTTTGCGCTTTTAGCGCTTTATTAAACGCATCACGAGTGGTTAAATCAAGCTCGCCACTAATATGGCTTGGATAATCGCTAAAGTATTCACTATAAGCAAAATCACATACTGTTTTGTGCGCCGCTAACCACAGCACTTTAAACGGTTTACCCACTTCTGGCGCATAGCGTAAAAAGTCGCTTTTGCTAAAACCAATTCGGCCATTATTAGCCACAAATGCAGGGTGGCCTTCGCTCATTGCAGCCTCTATTTGTTGCAGCCCTAATTTCGCAAGTTCGGCTGCGCTAAGCGTGTTGTTTTCGCGTTTATAACAGGCACTGGCAAGTGTGGCGTTAAGCTCTTCAAGGTAGGTGGCTAAACGCTCACCAGTTAAACCCAGCGCAGGGCCTTGCACACTAAAAAAGTGTAGTACATCAAGCGCTACTTGCTCATTGTTAAGGTTATAAAAACATAAGCTTGGCTCGTCTATATCTATGTGGTTAAGCGCCATAGCGCAGCCATTAAATATAAAGTAACCCCCTTCAATATTGACTTTAAAACCGTGTGGGGTTTGCTCCGCAACCAATAAGCGCTCGTGTACAAGCTCGCTAATGGCTTTACTTTGTAAGTGCCTATTTGCCCACTGCCAGTGATCAAACTTTACATAGTCGGTGTTTATTGGCGTTTGCGATTTGTAATGTAAATCAACATGCGTTTCAAACGCGGCTTTATTACAAAATCCAAGGTATGCGTTTTTATCACCAAGGATTATTTGCTTAATATGCACAAAGCCTAAACGCTTATTTAAGGTATGAATTTTACTATTGGCAATATCGGGCTCTACCACTACCCGTGCATTATCATTATGGGTAAAAATACTGTGCAATACGCACTGCATTATTTCAAAGCTAAAATGGCGTTTGGGCCTTGTATTTGGGGCAAGTAAAATATGCATGCCCGTATCGTTTGGCATTACCTCATAGGCAGCTGCGAGTAGCTCGTCATGCTTTAGACTGTAAAGCTCAACAAGGGCAAGTAGCTCATTATTTTGTTCAATAACATACGCATGATGATGTGGGTTGTTAATTATATCTTGGTAGGCGCTGCACATTTGCTCGGGTGTGTGTTTACTCATACCCCAAAAATGCGCATAAGGCAGTGTAAGCCACTGACAAATAATAGGCATGTCGCTTTGCTGTAGTAACCGCATAGTCACATTACCTGTGTGTTGTAACGTGGTTACAAAAGATGAAAAATACATAAAAACTCCTAAATCTTTTTAATTATTAAGTGGCTGTGTGTGCAGTGCGGTCAACAAATTTAACCCGCCATAGCAAAATAGCGCCAAGGCTTGCAAAGCCAATGGCTGCAAAGTAAAAAGGCACGGTTGTATTAAAATATTCCACACTCATACCCACCAATAACGACGCTAAAATAACGCCAATATTTTGCGCAACATGCACTTTGGCAAAATCACTGCCGTAGTGAGCAGGCTCACTTTTAGCAAATAACATAACCTCCAATAAAACCATTACTTGAAACAGCGCTATACCGTATAGAATGCGCGAGCTGACAACTAACCACACCGACTCTTGCGCCTGTAAATAAAGCCCAATAGCGCCAAAAATAAGCGCGCACAATAATGTGCTTGTGCGGCTAAGCGTAGGAAGAGGTAAGTGCTGCCTAAAGTGGTTAAACAACAGCATTAGTAGGGCTGAAAAAGCAGGAATGGCGTACACAAGCGCACTTTCAAACGCACTACTTTGCGCGCTCATTCCTTGCCAATGGGTCGTAAAAAATGGCCTAATTAAAAAGGCGCTAAAGTAAACAACCACGCTTATAAAACAAAATTGCCAAATAAAGTAAGGTGTGCGAGTGCGCGGTTTTTCGCTTTCAATAGCGTGCTGATAAATACCTAGCTTTAAGCTCAGCATTAAATAGCCACATAGCAGCACTTGTATTACATCGCCTGCAGCACTTAATAACAGTGCATAACGCGGTTCGTTTAAGCTAAAAAAGTACCCGCCAACTAATGCGCCACCAATAGCGCCAAAGTGCATAAGTACCGAAAACAAGCCAATAATAGAAAGGTGCTTACTTTGCTGCTCTAAACGCAGTGCAAACGGGTAAATAAGCAGGTAACTGGCTTTAAGCACCAACATAAGCTGATAATAAAACCAAAATTCCCACACATTAGTTGCAAAATAACAAAGCAACCCAAAGCAGGCGGCAATCACTTGCGTTACAAGCCAAAGAGCCAGTTCGTGGTATTTTTTGGCAACCTTTGCCCACAGGGGCAGCGCGAGCATAACGGTAATACAACAGTTAGCTACAAACACCCCAATTAGTGTGGGGTTACTTACAGAAAATTCGCTGGCAAAAAATTGCGGATAAAACGGCAGTAATAAGGTGTCGCACACCACCGAAATAACCGTAAGCAAAATAAGTGCTAAACGTAAACTCATGCGGCGTTACTCTTTTGCTGTGAATGGGTTTCTACATCGCTTAAATCAAAACACTGAAAAGCAATTTTTTGCTCAACCTGATACGGCGCATAACCAAGTATTTCGCGCAAAATTATACTGTTGCGATAACACGCCATGCCTAAATCGGGGGTTACAAAACCATGGGTGTGCTGCTCTGCATTTTGTACAAATATACGTTTTTGGTCGCTATCTACCGCATACTCGCGGCTAACTAAATAGCGGCCTTGTTCATCTTCTGGGAGCTGCTGCGCAATAGAATTTAAAAAAGCAGGGCGCTTGTATTTAAAGCCCGTGGCACAAATTAAGTAATCGGTTTTTATTTCAAAGGCTTCATTTAGCTCTTGATGATAAAACTCAGTGACTAAGCGACCAGCACTTTTACGTGTATTAGTAAGCTTGCTGTTAGTTTTAAATGTGGTAGAAATGGGCCCATCTAGGCTTTGCGCGTAAAGGGTGTCAAAAATGTCGTTAATTAAACCGCCATTAATGCCTTTAAATAGGTTTTTTTGATTTTGATTAAGCCAATCTCGTTGCTCTGTTTTTAAATTATAAAAGTAATCAACATACTCAGGAGAGGTCATCTCAAGGGTGAGTTTGGTGTACTCCAGCGGAAAATAACGCGGCGATCGCGCAATCCAATCTAGTTGCAAACCTTGTGGCACCGCTTGTTGTAATAGGGTGTGATAAATTTCGGCAGCACTTTGTCCTGCTCCCACAACCGTTACGCGCTTAGCAGATTTTAGCTCATCAAGGCGGTGGCAAAAGTCGCTACTGTGCATTACGTTATTAGAATTACTTTGCACTGCACAATCAGGAATATATGGTGCAGGGCCGGTGCCAAGTACTAAGTGGCGCGTAACATAGTGTTGCTCCCCGTTTGGGGTTTTACAGGTAAGGGTATAGCACTGAGTTTGCTGGCAAAATTCAACCTTAGTTACACTTTGCTCAAAGCTTACGTTACTCAACTGCGAGCACACCCACTGGCAATATAGGTTGTATTCTTTACGCAGTAAAAAAAAGCTCTCGCGAATATAAAATGGGTATAAGCGATTATTAAGCTTGGCATAATTTAAAAAACTGTACTGGCTAGTAGGATCTGCAAGGGTCACCAAGTCAGACATAAACGGCGTTTGCAAAGTAACACCTTCTAGCATCATTCCTGGGTGCCAATCAAATTGGCTACGCTGCTCTAAAAATAAGCTTTTAACGCCCTCTAATGGTTCACTTAAACACGCTAACGATAAATTAAACGGGCCAAGGCCAATGGCTATAAAATCATAAGGTTGGTTACTCATTATTTTTGCTCCTTATACGTTTGCCACGCAATAGTGCTAATTTGTTCAAGCACGGCGCGCACATCGCTCAATTGGCACTGCGCATTGAGTAACGTAAATTTAAGGTAGTGACGGCCGTTAATTTTGGTGCGCGCAATCATGGCTTCACCGGTATTTAAAAATGTTTGGCGTACGTGCAGGTTTAGGATATCGAGTAAATCGGGATTATGTTTTAGCGCTTCTGGCGCAAAGCGAAATACTAGCGCGCTAAGCTCTGGGTAATTTATAACTTCAAAATCAGGGTGGTCGTTAAGCACAATGTGGGTTTGACGAGCAAGCCCAATTACTTTATCAAACGCTCGGCCAAGTGGCGCTTCGCCCATAGTGCGCAGTGTTAACCAAAGTTTTAAGGCATCAAAACGGCGTGTGGTTTGTAAGCTTTTATCAACTAAATTTGGCGTGCCATTGCCGGCCTCAGCAAGCGGGTTTAGATAGTCGGCGTAAAGGGTTATATGGCTAAAATGGCGTTTGTCACTTAATAAAAAAGCACTGCAGCTAACCGGCTGCATAAATGATTTATGGTAATCAATGGTAATTGAATCTACTTTTTCTATGCCGTTTAAAGCACTTCGGTGATGCTCGCTTACTAGTAACCCGCCGCCGTATGCGCCATCAACATGGCACCAAAGCTGCTCTTTTTTAGCAAGTTTTGCTATGTCTTCAATAGGGTCAATTGAGCCAAAATCGGTTGTACCTGCGGTAATTACCACAGCGATAGGTAAATCGCCCTTTGCTTTAGAATCCTCAATTGCATGGTTAAGCGCATCCATATCCATTTGCATTTTGCTGTTTGTAGCCACAGGCACTACCGCGTTATAACCTAAGCCCAATAACGCCGCAGCCTTTTGAATACTAAAATGCGCAACCTCTGAGCAATAAATACGAAAACGCGAGGCAACGTTTGGCAAACCTTGAAGTTTTACTTGATGCTCAGGGGCATAACGGCTCACTGCGACTTCGCGTGCAACAAGCATAGCCATTAAATTCGATTGCGTACCACCACTTGTAAAAACGCCATCGGCAGTGCTCGGTAATTTTGCTTTTTCACAGCTCCAATCAATTAATTTTTGCTCAATAAGGGTCGCGCCAGCGCTTTGATCCCACGTGTCTACCGAGGTATTGATTGCGCCAATTATGTGCTCTGCCACAACCGCAGGGTACGTAACAGGGCAATTTAAATGCGCCATGTAACGCGGATGATGAAAATACACAGCGTGATCCAAATACACGCTTTTAAGCTCGTTTAATACAGCAGGAAAATCAGCGAGAGGTTTGGCTAAATCTACATCATTAACAGTGGCGGCAAGTGTATTAACAGACACGCCAGAAAACGGCTTTTGCGCTTTTGCCATAGCTTGTTGCACAGCCGAAAGCCCCTGCAACGACGCTATTTGATAATTAATAAATTGATCAAGATTAAATTGCGGCGGAAGGCCATTTTTCTCAAATATAGCTTGGTTTTGGATAGGGCTGAGCTGTGCAGTTTGTAATTGTGACATATTTCGCTCCTTGGTACTCATTTTGGGTTCAAGGATCTTAATGGTAATGATTTTTATTTACAATAATGAAAATGGATTACTTCTATGTTTTTTTTTCGGGTTAAGAAATGGATAATTAATTACAAAAAATTACATTAGAAATAATGTAAACACGTTTTATATTAAAAGTTTGGAAGTCGAGTTTATGTGTAATTTGAATAAAATGCATAAAAAGGGGAAGGTTGGGTATTTAAAAATACTTAAAAATAAGGGCGTTAACAGCAACGCCCTAAAACCTTTTAATAAAACCTTGGCTTTGCACCAATGAGTGCATTAAAGGCAATGTTAATTAGCTCACCAATTTGGTCTTTAAATCAACTAAATCGGTTGCTGTGGTAATTGGTTGAATTTCCCATGGATCAAAAATAGAGTCTTCTGAGCGTTTTATCCACGCACCGCGCATACCATGCGAAATAGCGCCGGTTATATCAAAAGGGTTACTCGAAATAAGCCACGTATTTGCACCCGTTGAATTTGCCTCGCGTAAAAAATGGCTGTAAACACCCGGGTTTGGCTTAAAAGTTTTAATGTCGTCGGCGCTTACAACACCTTCAAAAAGCTCAATAATGCCAGCCGTTTCGAGTAAGGTATTTACCGCAGCGGCCGCGCCATTAGAAAACGCAAACAATCGGTAATTTTGTGCTTTAAGTTGCTCAAGCCCTTTTTTAACATCGTCGAAGGCGGGTAACGTTTTATATTGCTCAAGCAATTGGTGTTTTTGATCGTCACCAAGCTGTGTTTTATGCGCTAAACACGCGTAATCAAGTGCCTGTTTAGTACAAACTGAAAACGGAACATAGTTTTGCATTAAGGCGCGCCTAAACGAATATTCCAACTGTTTTTCACGCCATGTATTTGAAAAGTTTTGTGCGTTATCGCCAATCATATCTTTAAGTAATGTAAGCACACCATGGGTATTTATAAGCGTGCCGTATACGTCAAATGCGAGTGTGGTTGCCATGTTTACTCCCAAAAATTTAAGATACTTGTAGATTAGTGACTACCAGCTTAACTTAATTTGAACACTTGCTCAAATTAATAAAATTTATATGCATCAAGCGCTAAAATATCCATTTCGGTTTGCTCATGAATCTTTTCAATGTAACTGCCCCCTGCACCCATAGCAGCAAATAATGGTAAAAAGTGCTCTTGTGTAGGGTGGTTAAATAAGGCAAATGGCGCCTCGGTTAAGTAATTTAATAGTTTTGGAATATCGTGCGCTAAAAGCGTTTGTTCAACCCAATGGGTGAATGCTTTTACCATGGGCACTCGGTTTGGGGTAGCCGGGGTTTTAAATATTTCAGCTAGGTTATGGCTAATACCGCCGGAGCCAATAATTAATATATTTTGCTCACGAAGCGGAGCAAGTAACTGGCCATATTTATACATAGTTTTTGCGCCTAAGCGGGTATTAATAGACACCTGCACAATAGGAATATTAGCGTGTGGGTACATTAAACGTAATGGGATCCACACACCGTGATCCCACCCTTGCTCGGTATCAAGTATCGCATTCATTCCTTCGCTATTAAAATAATTAGCAATAGTATTGGCAAGTTTTGGTGAACCAGGAGCGCGATAATGTATGTTGTACATTTGAGTTGGAAAGTTATAAAAGTCGTGAATAGTTTTAGGTGCTGCCCCTGCGGTAATTTTAATATTGCTTGCTTGATCAAAATGCGCTGAAAAAACCACAATAGCACTGGGTGTATTAAGTGACTGCCCCAAAGACGCTATAAAATTAGCAGTAGCCGATTGCTCTATAGCCATTATTGGTGAACCATGGGATAAAAATAATGCGGGCTGAGTCATACTAAAAACCTTAACTAACAATGAGTTTAAGCACTATATTGGTTTTTATTTTGACGATAAATATGCTATTTATTTATATATTAAAAACAAATTGTTGTTAATTATGGACAAGCTTACCACCATGAAAACCTTTTTAGCCGTTGTGCAAGAAGGTTCGTTTTCTAAAGCTGCCGAAAAGCTCGATATTTCTCCTCAGTTAGTTAGTAAATATGTTTCAGCCCTAGAAGATAATTTACATACTCGTTTACTGCACCGCACTACACGTAAAGTAAGCCCTACCGAAGCGGGTGTTCAGTATTTTAAGCGCTGCCAGCAAGTTATTATTGATATTGATGATATGGAAAACTCTCTTAATAATTTAAGCACCAGTGTATCTGGCGTATTAAGTGTTAGCGCGCCTATGTCGTTTGGTACAAGGCATTTAGCACCACTGCTGGTTGAGTTTCAAAAACAGTACCCAAATTTAAAGTTAGATTTAAAACTAACAGACCAATTTATAGATATAGTTGAGCAAGGCATTGATATAGCATTGCGTATAGGCGTGTTAAAAAACTCATCCCTTATTGCTAAAAAAATAGCGCCTATACAGTTAGCAGTATTTGCATCGCCTGCATATTTAAAACAGCACGGCACACCCACTACATTGCAAGAGCTGCAACAACATAACTATTTGCGCTACGCCAACGCAGAGCCAACAAAAATGCTTGCAGGTGTAGACCAGCTAAAAGGTGAGTTTAAACTTAATAGTAATTTAGTGGCTAACAATGGCGATATATTACTAAACGCAGCCATAGCAGGCGGCGGCATTGCCATGCAACCTACTTTTATTGCAGGAGAGGCATTAGCCCAAGGAAAAGTAGTACGTATTTTACAACACCTTGAACCCGAGCCTATGGGGCTTTACATGGTGTATGCAAACAGGCAATTTTTACCGAGTAAAGTACGCGCGTTTGTTGATTTTTCAAGCAAATACTTCGGAGACACCCCATATTGGGATAGCTATTAATACAAAGAAGGCGTTAAGGTTAATAGTTAGCGGTTAGCGGTTAGCGGTTAGCGGTTAGCGGTTAGCGGTTAGCCAATCTTATTTTCATAAGGCTCACCTTGCTAGCTAACTAGCAACTTTAAAAAGTAAATTACAAAAGTCGCCCCCAGCGTATTAGCCTTTACCTAAAAGTTAAAATAAGAAAAACTGGTTGGCAAATAACTTTTTTGTCTCTCTTTGGTCTGATCCCTTTAGTTTTTGACCGCTTTGGTTTTAATTAAACTGACTTAATTCATATGCGTGAATGATGCATATTCACACCAATCGATGTCATTACTGAGTGCGTAGTCATATTTAAAGTGAGTTTAAATGATAAGAACACTTGGATACAGTCCTAAGATTCAAACGCTATGATTGCTAACTAACTTCGCACAAATGCTTTTCAACAATCATGACGTTATTCGGCAAAGACCTTTAACAATCTAACCATCTAGCACTTACGCTGCTGCTAACAGTACCATCCGGGTACTCTACCACTACAACAAGCTCGACAATATGACAACCACCCATATTTCGGTAGATACCAGGTATTGTGACAGCAGTACCACCTGAATCAAGAGACCCTCCTGTACCACTTGCGCCTACAACTGTGCCTGTCCCGTCTGGGTTAACGAGTATTCTCCGGGTTGAGTTTGAATTCTGCTCCAATATTTGTTGAAGACACTCAGACATACCTTCACTTTGGAAGTTTAAATTAGACCTAGAAAAAAAGCTTACAGGATACCCATCAATTCTCGATGAGCCAGGCAAAAATGTAAAATTAAGTTTGAGCACTCTGTCCGGCAAATAGCCAATATCAAGTGGGGGAGTATATTGAAAGCTTCGGTCACCTATAAATGTATCACCATGATATGTTACTTCAAAGTTTAGTAAGTTATTGGAGCTTCCGTAAACCTGAGATGCATAAACTTTATTGATATCTCTCGATAAGTTTACTTGTATTCCAACTCCGTTATTAGATACAGTTAATCCGCTACCGGTGATAGATTGAGAAGACGTAAAATCTGTCCACGTTTGCCTGTAACCTATTTGTGAACTGATATCATTAGTAAGTGATTCGTATAAATCTCTTCCAAACGATGGGTTAAACAAAAAATTGGCTGGATGTACATCACAATTTGTTTCATTGTTATTCAATGTTGACGCATTGCTGTTCAATACAAATGCATTTTTATTGTAAAAGGATTCTTGTTTTTGCACTTGCGAATTCGTAACAGAGGTAGCGGCAAAGGAGGTTACGGCCTCTCTAAAGTCTGCATCGATATTGTAAAAGGTCTCTAATGCTTGCGATTCTGTCACGGTCAATACTTGATCACTAACAAGAACGTTGTAAGTATTGCTAAAACTAGAAACTTGTTCAGTAGTCACCACAAATTTGAATGCGTCTCTTGTAATTGGATTTGCAATGATGAGCGTTCTAGGATTGCTGTAACACTGAAAAGTAGTTGTTCCTAAAAATATTTGACCACCTTGTAGATTTTCTTCATTACAATTCGGACTAATATACAAACTCTGAGCGAGGTTTACTGCCCCCTGATAATCACAGTTTGAACATGAGTATGCCGCGGTAAGACCGCTTGCATATACTTTGTTTATAAAGAAAAAGGTAAAGCAAAATGCTACGATAATTTTTATTTTTAATATATTCATGAACTTTCCTTAAACATGCTTTACTTAATCCCTTAAACACTAGACTTTGAACCAGTTCTTTTCAACTAAAGCTGGAAAATTTAACTTGATAATTTTAAACTTTCAAAGCGATAGATCATTCTTCGCTGAATGCAGGCGCTCTAAGTTGTTATATTTAATGTATGCAGCCACGCCTTTTTCATAAACACTCTCGTTGACTGATGTACTTTGAATAACCAATCATGCTTTAAATTACCAAAAAAGCGCTCTATGACAGTATTACCTCCAGAAGTCAGAGGGTCAGTCAAAGGGGGTCAAATCTTGACTTCAGATATTATAGATCCTGATAGTCTGCAAGAGGCACTTTCCACTCAACCAGTACTACCTTACGGCTCGGTTAAATTTAACTATTTTTACTAGGTTTGTTGCTCTAAATCCAACCAATATTCAACGAACTTAGAACCTTTTGCCTTTAACCTTTATTTTAACTGTAAACCCCCGTTACATTTTGATTAAAAAAGCCACACCTCAACATTTTTTAAAGTGCGGCTTTTTTGCAGCAGCTGCAACTAAAAATTAAGCGACATTCGCTGCTAATAGCTCGTTACGTACTAGCTCTGCGCCTTTGCTTAGGGCGTTGAGCTTACCGTTTGCGATGTCGCGGGGCAGGGGTGCCATACCGCAGTTGGTGCAAGGGTATAGTTTATCGGCATCTACATATTTAAGCGCTTCGCGAAGGGTGTTGGCCACCTCTTCAGGGGTTTCTATAGTATGGGTGGCTACATCGATTGCGCCTACCATTATTTTTTTACCGCGTACGAGTTCAAGTAGCTCTATGGGTACCTGTGAGTTTTGGCATTCGAGCGAAATAATATCTATATTCGATTTTTGCAGCTTAGGGAATACTTCTTCGTATTGTCGCCACTCGGTGCCGAGGGTTTTCTTCCAATCGGTGTTGGCTTTAATGCCGTAGCCATAACAAATATGCACGGCGGTTTCGCATTTTAACCCTTCTATGGCTCGCTCTAGGCAAGCTATGCCCCAGTCGTTTACGTCGTCAAAAAACACGTTAAAAGCGGGTTCATCAAATTGGATTATATCAACCCCAGCGGCTTCTAGCTCTTTGGCTTCTTGGTTGAGTATTTTAGCAAATTCCCATGCTAGTTTTTCACGGCTTTTATAATGATCGTCATACAGGGTGTCGATCATAGTCATTGGCCCTGGCAGTGCCCATTTAATTGGTTGGCTGGTTTGCTGACGTAAAAACTTGGCGTCTTCAACAAATACCGATTTAGTGCGAGACACAGGGCCAACCACTGTGGGTACGCTGGCGTCGTAACGGTCGCGAATTTTAACTGTTTTACGGTTTTCAAAATCAACGCCATTTAAGTGTTCAATAAAGGTGGTTACAAAGTGCTGGCGAGTTTGTTCGCCATCGCTGACTATATCTACGCCTGCGGTTTGTTGCTTGTGCAGGGAAATACGCAGGGCGTCGTGTTTGCCATCTACCAGCTCATTGCCTTGTAATTTCCACGGTGACCATAAGGTTTCGGGCTCAGCAAGCCATGACGGTTTTGGCAAGCTGCCTGCTGATGATGTAGGTAATAGTTTTTTCATAATAAATGCTGCCTTTAATTTTGTTGTGTGATTAAGCGATACTTGCTGAGAACTGCTGCAGCATTGACTGATAAGGCTTAATAAAATGCTGCTCGGTAAATTTGCCTTGCTCAACCGCTAATTGACCTCGCTCTGCGCGGTCATACACAATTTGCGTTAATGAATGGTCGTCATTTTTTAAGTTCGGTTTATAACGGCTACCTGCGGCGGCATTGGCGTTATAAATTTCTGGACGATAAATTTTTTGAAACGTTTCCATGGTGCTAATGGTGCTAATTAGTTCAAGGTTGCTGTAGTCGTTGAGTAGGTCACCAAAAAAGTAAAACGCTAACGGTGCAACGCTGTTTGGTGGCATAAAGTAGCGCACTTGTAAGCCCATTTTTTTAAAATATTGCTCAGTTAACGACGACTCATTAGGCTGGTACTCTACGCCTAAAATAGGGTGTAAGTTTTCGATTTGCTGATAGGTTTTGTTATCAGACACGCTTAAACAAATAACTGGCGGCTTTTTAAAATGCTGTTTATAGGTATGTGAGTTTACAAAGCATTTAAACAACTTGCCGTGTAAGTCACCAAAGTTATCGGGAATGCTAAATTGCGGTTTGCTTTTGTTATGCTCAAGCAATAACACGCTAAAGTCGTAATCGCGCACATACGATGAAAAGTTATTACCCACCATGCCTTCAATTCGCTCGTTGGTTTGGCGGTCAATAATATTAGTTTTTAATACCTCAATTGACGGAAATGCCTCACCACTGCCTGCAATGTCTAAATCAACCGAAATGATCTTTAGCTCAACCTCGTAACGATCCCCTTGTGGGTTATCCCAACTGGCCAGGGCATTAAAACGATTGTTGATCATTTTTAGGGTATTACGCAGGTTTTGTTGGCGGCTTTCACCCCTTGCTAAATTAGCGAAATTGGTCGTAATACGTGTGTTATTTGATGGATGGTAGTTTTCATCCAAGTTAGTGCTTTTAATAGTAAATGTAAGATCAGTGCTCATAGCCGTATCCTTTCAATTTGAGTTGTTGCTGCTTTTATCAATGACACATTACTCGCTGTTAAAACCAAACTAACGGGATAACTGTAATGGTGCTGTGCAGAGTTATTAAATTTATACGCGGTATGCGGCATGAAGAAAAACGGGTTTATTTCAGGTAAAACATGAGCCAGATTCACGCTTAAGTGAATTAACTAAATTAACAGCACTGATTGATAAGTGATAAGAGGTAAAACGCATTTAAGCCATCTAGATATCTATTTAAAATAACAAGCCATGCAGTTTATTCATATAAAACCTGAATATTATTCAATACTTTTAGAACGTGCTTATGGTTGGTACTGGTAAGTCGGCTTAGGTATAAAATCTAATTTATTTATGGATTTAAGTATCGGATGACTCGCGTTGAAAGTTTAATATAAAGCTAAATGACGAAGTTTTTACTTTGTTATAAATACCACTTTGTATTTAAAAATAGAGCACTTAATTAAGCCAACTAATATGTACATGACGAATAGCGATAAGCTTACGTTGTTTGAGCGTGCTTTATAAATTCATCATAAATACTGTCTTTAATGAGCCTGTCAGGCGTAAAGGCATAATAATGCTGATAAACATTATTAATTGTACCAATGTAATTAACGTCGTAATGGCGCTCTACTTCGGCTCTTACTAAAATTGGCGCGGGGAATATGCCAAACCCTTGTTCGCCAAGCGATTTCATTAATGCGCTGTCGTCAACATGGCCAGCTATTGTCATTTCAATATCTTGTTCTTGTAGCCAATAATAAATAGCGCGTGCGACGGGGCTTTCTTTTGCGGGGAGTACTAAAGGCTTGTTATTTAAAGACTGCGGAAACTGCTTATGTAATTGCGAATGCCATGTTTCGTTACCAAAAAGCGCGATTTGGCTTTTACCTATTTCATGGCAAAACGCCTTAAACGGCAAGGTGGTATCTAGTGGTTTATCGGCTAACACTAAGTCGAGCTTATGAATCGCCATTTGTGCCAGCAACTCATCTTGTTGGCCGTCAATACAGTGTAAGTTTGTAATACGCTCGTTATTAATTAAAGGCGCAAGCCACTTCGACACCAGTGATTTAGGCAATACATCTGAAATACCCACCTTTAACGTTCGTGAATAATGCGTGGTATCACCTTGCGTGGTTTCTAGCCATTCATGGGCAATAGCAAACATATCATTGGTATATTGCTGGGTTACATGGCCAAATTCCGTTAACTGTAGGCCTCGCCCTTGGCGAACAAACAGTGGTTTTCCTAATCGTTGCTCTAAGTTAGTAATTTGCGAGCTGACTGTTTGCGGCGTTAAATTAAGTATTTTACTCGCCGCCGCAATACTGCCGTGCTTACTTACCTGCCAAAAATAATATAAGTGATTGTAGTTGATGTTGGTAATCATTCGAAAATACCTGTTTTAAAGTAAGAAATAATCAGCTTTTTCCTTTGACACTAAGTTAGTAGATTACAGTCATGCCTGCAACATAGTTACTATTAAAAGGTGTCATTGCATGAAGCTAAAACTTACAGTTAAAAACAAGATAATTAACGCAAGTGAAAAGATGTCGCTTTTGAAGTTGATAAAAAGCCAATTGGCAAAACATGCTTTAAATATTCGTAAAGTTGAGATTCAAATAAATGATCTTTCGAGTGAGCGCCACGGCACTTTGCAGCAATGTAAAATTAATATTCTTTTGCCTGGGCTACCCAGTATTAATGTAAATACAAAGGGAAGAAGTATGCTGCAAGCGATAAAGCGGGCACTTAAAAGTTTGCAGCACATTCTCGTTAATAAGTATCAACCTTCGCAACCAAGCTCTTAATATCGCACTTGTAGTAGCAAGGATGCTACTTTTTTAATGCCCTTTAATACCAAACTTTGTTTAGTAAAAACGATTTAATTATTGCCTATTGAGCCTTTAGCGCATTGCTATTGAGCAAAGCCGCCTTTCCCTTGTTGGGTTTCGTTACACTCTACCCAAGTTACCGGAACTAAAAATCTTTGACCTTGTTCCTTTGACCTTTGACCTCAGTTGTAAACCCCCGCACCATTTTGATTAAAAAGAGAGTGAAATTTCAGCCTCTAAATCCATAAAACTCAGCTAAAAAAAGTAACTCAAAGTCGTAACTAAGCACTAAATTTGGGTTTTGATTAATAAGCAAGTGTCTACCTAATGCCAAACAGATTTATTTACTTGAGAAAATTGAGGTGGATAGAAGATACTGTTAAGGTACTTTGAAATAATAAAAAAATGCCTAACTAACGGCTAAAACCTCCTCCACCTCATAGGACGTTATCTGCTTAATTAAAGTGTTGATGTTCAAGTTTAACTAATGAAGCGAAAATGGAAAATTTCACCAAACTATTAGCAGTTACACTTTATATATTTTCTTTGTCTGGCTGCACTTCAATTGGCAGTTACGTCATGTCAAACCCCGGTATCTATCTTTCTGAAGCACAGTTTATAAAAGCAAAACCTAGCGACATTGGCTTTAAAAAACAAAAATTTTGCTCTTTTAGTACCACTCAATGCATTACATATCTGACTGCTGAACCTTATCAGGCAGCCGAATTTTCGCAAGAGAGTTCTGTTTATTACAACCTTCATGCAACTGGTAATAATGTAGAAAATACAATTTCACACAGAATGACACCAGATACATTTAATCGTTTTGAAGGCACTGCTTTATTACTTCATGGCTATGGGGGCAGTAAGGAAGCAATGATGGCTTCAGCTATCTATTTTAGAGCGCTTGGTATGAACGTTATTATTCCAGATCTTTTTGGCCATGGTGAATCAACTGAAGCATTTGTATTTGCAACAAAAGAGCACGGCATTTTAAATGAACTGCTTGCTGAACCACTTTTAAATCAAACAAATAACCAGACTGTTGTAGTCGGCCATTCTATGGGAGCACTTACTGCAAGTAACTTATTATCATCAGAATATGTTGACGCTGCTATTTTACTTGCCCCAATGATGAGTTTTGAGGTTGCAGCTAAGGAGTACTTACCTTATAAATCGCCTTTGCTTAGTCATTTTTTTCATAACGAGATTGATAATATTGTTAACCAAGCAATGTTTGAGGCAGGAGTAACCATTCAAGAAACAAATTTATTGCCTAAATTAACTGAGACTAAAAAGCCTGTATTGTTAATTAACTCAGATGTTGACTCTCTATCCCCCCCAGCTTACTTTTCATCTATACAAAATGAGTTAGTAAAAAAAATAACTTTTAATGCTCGCTCTCATTCAAGTTTAATGGTGTTTGATCGTGATGATGTTATCGAAATTGAAAACTGGCTAATAACATGGTGAGCCTTGGCTATTTTAGATGACATTGAGTGTATAAGTCATTTTTTATTATTGTCGGGTTTCGTTGCACTCTATCCAACCTACAGACTGTAAACCCCCGTTACACTTTGATTAAAAAAGCCACCCACTATTGTTAGTGCGTGGCTTTTTAGTCTCTAAACTAACTAATCAAGCTATTGATTTAGTAAGTGCTTTTCAAAAAAGTCAGCCATCATAGTATGGTAATGCAAGGTGGTGCCTTTGCCTTCACGTAGGCTGTGTGAGCGGTTAGGGTATGAGAAAAACTCAAACTGCTTGTTATGCTTTACAAGCTCGTCAATTAAGCGTTCTGAGCCTTGGTAATGCACGTTATCATCACCTGTGCCGTGAATAAGCAATAGCTTACCGGTTAGGTTTTTGGCAAAGGTAATCGGCGAGGTGTTATCGTAACTCTCAGGATCGGTATTTGGGTTGCCTGCATAACGCTCTTGGTAAATGGTGTCGTACAAACGAATGTCTGGCACCGGTGCTGAGGCAATCCCTACTTTAAATTTATCACCATGGCGGAATAATAAGTTAAGGGTTGAACTACCGCCCCCTGAGTGTCCCCATACGCCAACACGCTCGGTGTCTATTACATCCCAGCGTTTAGCCATGGCATCTAGGGCGTCTACTTGGTCTTGCACGGTAATGGAGCCAATTTTTTTATAAATAGATTTGCGCCAATCGCGGCCTTTTGGTGCACGTGTACCACGGTTATCAACCGATGCGACAATAAAGCCTTTTTGCGTTAACAGTGATTTATACAAGTAACTGTTGCCTTCCCAGCGGTCTTGCACGGTTGAGCCCCATGGTTCGCCGTATACGTAAAACACAATTGGGTATTTTTTACTTTTATCCATGTTCTCAGGGAACATAATGTAGCCGTCAAGCTCAGTGCCATCTTGCGCATTTACTTTAAAAAACTCATGCTTTGGTAAGCTTTGTTCAGCCAGTTTTTGTTTAAGCTCGTTGTTTTCAACTAAAGTTTTTACATTACTATGATCGCTCACTTTAATGATCTCTTTAGTCGGTGGCATACCAAACTTTGAGTAAGTGTGCATAGCCCACGAGGCATCTTTTGACATGTAGTAGCTGTTTGAACCTTCAAACTCAGCAGGTGTGATCCGTACCGGTTTGCTGCTGCCATCAAGCGGTGTGCTGTATAAATAACGCTGACCAGGATCGTTTGGCGAGGCAATAAAATACATTACGTTTTTATCTTCATTGATGGTAAGCATATCAATAATGTCGTAATCGCCTGGGGTTAGGTCGATAATAGTTTTGCCATCGCGCGATACACGATAAAGATGACGCCAACCGTTGCGTTCGCTATGCCAAATAAAAAACTCACCGTCTTTTGACCAGTTGGCTTTATAAAACCATTCGATAAACGCATCGTCTTTGTCTTCTAAAATTTTGGTCAGTTGCTGCTTTTGCCAATCAAACAACCACACTTTGTTATGGCTTTGTGGGCGGTTTAAGTCTTGAATCATTAATTCATTACCGGTGCCCGCCCAACTAATACGAGGAATATAACGGTCGCGGTTATCGCCTTCAAGCTCAGCCCAGCGGGTTTGTTTATCACTAAGGCTTACCACACCAACACGCACGGCAGAGTTGGTTTCACCGGCCTTAGGATAAGGGAACTTTTTAAGGGTAGGGTACAGTTCGTCGGTGTTGTTGATCATAGTGAAAAATTTAACGTCACTGGTATCAAGCTGCCAATAGGCGATTGATTTGTTGTTGGGGCTCCAACGAAAACCATCGGCAATAGTGAATTCTTCTTCGTATACCCAATCAAAATTACCGTTAACAATAGTGGCGTTACCATCGGTTGTGAGCGCGGTTACATCGTTACTACCAACCGCTTGCATATAAATATTGTTATCGCGTACGTAGGCTACTTTTGAGCTATCTGGCGAGAACTTAGCAAACATTAACTTAGTTGGCTCAACGTCTTTACCACCTAATTGCTGTAATTGGTTAGTCTCAAGGTTAAGTAACCAAAAATCCCCGCGGCTGCGCGAACGCCAAACTTGCTCGCTGTTGGTAAATACCATCAGCCATTTACCGTCTTTTGACCACTGGTAGCTTTCTATTGCAAATGGCTCGTCTGAGGCCTCTGGCAGTAGCTTTTCAAACTCAACCAGTACTTTACGGCCTGTGCCGTCAGCATTGTAAAATACAATGTCGTTACCTTTTACGCCGTGCTCTTTTTCGTCATCGGTGTTGCTGTCGTCTGCTTTTTCTTTTTCGCTTTCGCGCTCTTCAAGTACGGTGTAGCCGGTGCCATCATCTAGCCACTTAAAGTAAGTGCTACGCTGGGTTTTAAATTCTTTATCTTTATAAATTTGCGCGAGTGAAAGTGACGTGACTATTTCAGCAGAGGCCAAGGTAGATGGAGTATTTTGAGTCATAGAACAGCCAGATAAAGACAGCCCCGCTAATATAGAAAAAGCAAGTGCCGAGGTTTTAAGTAATGTCATGTGAATCCCTAAAGTGATATTTACTTACTGCTATTATTTTATGAGTTTTGCAATAAGTTGATTTAGCAATACATACTTGTATTAACCAACCTTAATTTAGCAAACTTTTTTGCTTTATATCAGTATGCTTATCGCATAATAGGTACATTTAAGCCGTATTGTTTTTGCTAATCAGTAAACTTCTTTTTTTACAATAGGTTGTTAGAGGGTGATTAAATACTTTTGTGCCAGGTGTACTGCATTTGTTTTGCTGTTAGCTCTGCAAGTTCAGGGCTTATATGCTCAGCGACTAAATGTAAACTCATATCGATACCTGCCGAAATACCCGCCGAGGTTGTAAACTTATCATGCTTAACCCAGCGCTTATTACTTATTACGTTGAGTAAAGGAAACATCGCAGCTAGGTCGTTTATGTCTTCCCAGTGAGTTGTTACATTTTTACCATTTAATAGCTCTGCCTTTGCTAATAAAAATGCACCGGTACAAACCGATGCCACTACCGGAGCTGACTGGGCTGTACGTTTTATCCAATCAATCACAGGTGCTTTGGTAAGCTCATTATTATGAACACCGCCAACCACTAAAAGTAAATCAATGGCAGGATGGTCAGCAAAACTGTAATGGGGGTTTACACTAAAACCACCTCGCGCATTGACCGGCTGAATATGTTGCGCGACTAAAAATATGTTCCACTCGTTTTTAGCTAAACGTTTAGCCGTATTAAATACTTCAAATGGGCCTGAAAAGTCGAGCACTTCAGCATCATCATATATATAAATACCTATGTTCATTTAACGACCTTTTCTATTTTTAATGGTTTTAACTTACATGTTTTACATAAAAAAAGCCCACTATTTAAGGGGAAAAAGCGGGCTTAGGGTAGTCATTTAAAGCTTTATGTATAGCTATTTTTTAGCGTTTAACTTAACAGCTTCAATTTTATAGCTGTATTTGTAGTCTAACCATGGGAGCTCATATTCGTACAAGGGTTTACTACCCCACGAATCCGTTCCACCAACACCACGCTGCTTGTAATCTATATTTACAAAAATGTACGGGGCTTTGGTTAAATCTGATGGGTGCATATTGCGCCGATTAACTTGTTCAGTACTCTTATCGTAGTCGTGCATATCGTAGAAAGATGCATTAAAGCCAATTAAGGGATCGCCAGAGAACTTAACACCAATTCCTTTATCATTATAAAACGTAACGTACCGTACATCCGTTTTATGACCGTTTTCTTGCGGGCGAACATACGGTACACGTAAAGAGTCAACGTCAGACTGATATAAGCCAACAAAAGCCGATGACTTACGATCGTCGTAGTTTTCGTGAGGCCCTCGGCCATACCACTGTACGTTTTTAAAGTTCTCGTTCACAACAAACTGCATACCTAATCTGGGTAAGGCTGAGTACGAATTATGAGGTGCAGCATAAAAGTAAACATCTACATCAACTACGCCATTGCCATTTATTGTGTAAGTTGTGAAGTACCGACTTTCAACGTTATTTAATGTGTGCTCTGTTTCGACTTTGTATTGTGTTGAGGATACTTTTTTACTACTAAAACTAGTCAGTGTTGTATTTGATCCCGCGTGTTGCCACACAGCAAACGAGTCACCATATCCCTTTTGTGGTAAATCATTATCGGTAGGCGCACGCCAAAAGTTAGGCTGCACAGGTTGGTCTACACTATTGGCTAGTAATGGCTTTCTAAAGACATTAATTTCATTCAATAAGCCTGTTTTCTTATTAAACGTAAACCGAGCGTTTTTAGTAGAAAAAGCTAAAGAATTTTCAGAATCCTTTACTTTTAACGAGGCTGATTTTGTATTAATAGTCAGTGCAAAGCCTGTTAATGCTAGTTGTTCTGATGCAACTACATGACCCGTTGGCAATGTATTTTTAGCGTTTTTGAGAACGGCTTGTACATTTAAAAAATATTCAATGCCTGCTCCTAGTTTTGTTTTAATTGGCAAACTAACACGCTGAGATGTTTGTGGTTTGGCATTAATACCAAGGTTAGCACCTTGCTCGACTTCAACACCGTTGGCCATTAGCTGCCATGACAAAGTAAAGTCAGACAGGTCGGCAAAAAAATGTTTGTTAATTACGTTTATTTCGTAAGGAGCTTTGCTCGTTAACTCAAAGTCGATGTTTTGCTGTACCTGTTTAACTTCCCACAAATAAGGGTAAGGCGTTCTGTCGGCGTAAACTAACCCATTTGCAGCAAAGCTTTTTGCGCTTACCGCAAATGGTGGCTCTAAGTCGCCACCATATGCCCAAAAAAGCTCACCTTTACTGTTTTTCATGGTAAAAGTTTGATCGACCCAATCCCAAATAAAACCACCTTGTAACTGTGAGTATTTTTCAAAGGCCTGCCAATATTCTTCAAGGTTACCTAGCGAATTACCCATTGCGTGTTCGTATTCAATTAAGATCATGGGCCTTGATACGTCATGCTTCGTTTTCGCATAGCGAACAGCCGAATGAATTGGCGCATACATTTGGCCGTATACGTCGGTGTGGCGTCTTAACTGTGCTTGTTCAGATACGACTGGAAATCCTGGGGCTTGACGCTTTAGCCAGTCGTACGACGCCTCTAAATTAATACCATCGCCCGATTCATTACCCAGTGAGCGCATAACAACCGATGGGTTATTTTTAGAACGGTGATACATGTTTGAAATGCGATCTATGTATGCATTTTGCCAGCTAAGCTTATTTACCAAGTGTGCCGAGGGGTCGTACTTACCTTGGTTTGCAGCTCCCATTCCATGTGACTCAATGTTAGCTTCATCCATAACGTATAAGCCATATTTGTCTGCAAGATGATATATGTATGGATCTTGCGGGTAATGAGCCATACGTACTGCATTAATATTAAAGGCTTTCATTAATGCTACGTCTTTTTCCATAGACTCTTTAGAAACCACGTGCCCTGTTACAGGGTCGTGCTCGTGCCTATTTACACCTTTAAATAAAACCGGTTTGCCGTTAACTAAAATATTGCCATTTTTTAGCTCACTGCTTCTAAAACCTATTGATTTTCCGATCCACTCAACCACCTGTTCATTACTATTGCGTAAGCCTATTTTTAATTTATAAAGATTAGGAACTTCAGCACTCCAGGGCAGTACATCATTGACTTTAAACACTGCTTTAACTTGCGTACTTTGTTGCTCTTTTATTTTAGGAACTGACAACGTTTTAGTACTAATTATCCGATCGTTTGCGTCTAGCAGTGAAACGAGCAAGTCAAAGTTAGCGTGGGTTTGCTTAGTGTGGTTTTGTACTGTTGTGGTTAGCGTTAGCTCGCCGTTTGTGTAATTATCTATCAAAGTGGTATTGGCTTCAAAATCACTTATACGCACTTTTGGCGCAGCATATAAATATACATCGCGCTCAATGCCACTCATACGCCACATATCTTGGCATTCAAAGTAAGACCCTGTTGAATAACGGTAAACTTGTAGTGCTAGGGTATTTTCGCCTTCAGAAACGTATGGCGTAATATCAAATTCAGCGGCAGTTTTAGAGTCTTCTGAATAACCAACTTGCTGACCATTTACATAAATATAAAACGCCGACTTTACCGCCCCAAAATGAATAAGGATTTGTTTGTTATTCCAGCTTTCGTCAATGTTAATTATTTTTCGGTATGAGCCAACAGGATTATAGTAACGCGGCAGCTCAATTTGCTCAGTATTAGGTATTAAACAGTAGTGAGAGTGATAAAAAGGAGAACCGTAACCATTTAGCTCCCAATTGGCAGGGACGGCTATTTCATCCCAGCTTGCGTCATTGAAGGTTACTTTTTCAAATCCATCTGGTTTTCTACTAGGAGAGTCAACCCAGTTAAACTTCCACTGCCCATTTAGTAATTTATAGTTATCTAGCTGCCAAGGCTCCATTGTAAATGCGTTTTGCTCGGTTGCTGTAGGGTAATAGAACGAGCGGGGTGGGAGTTTATTGACTCTAAATATACTTGGATCTTGCCATGCCTGCGCTGCTTGCTGTTCTGTTGCAAGGCCTGGCAAGCTAATTATTAATAAATGAAGTCCCCAAAAGCATAGAAGCTTTTTTAGATAACCTTTAAACCGCATTCTGTTTTCCTTTCATTGGTTTTTATCATATAAATATGCTAATTAAACTTTAGCGTACTTTTAACAATTAATAAACTTAATTAATAGAGACAACAACGGCGGTTATGAGGACTATTTTTCAATAAAACGTTTTTTATAGCGCTTTGTTAATTTTATGGCTCTAATTTGGTCGCCAATTAAAGTAAATACCGCTGATGCATTAATTTTTGCAGGTTTTCCTTGGCCCATGCGGCGAATTTGCTTTTTTACTAATGCCATAGTGGCTAGGCCTGCTAGGGTTTTGTCTTTTAGAGTAACAACAGGTAGTGATGCAATAAAATTTGGCTTTGTTTGCCAAATTTTGGCCAGAGAAGGGTAATATGCACACGCAGTTGCCATCCCTACAAGCGCCACTCCTGAGCTAACAACCGTACTTGCTACACCTAAGCGGCTTATACCACCCGTAGTCATAATAGGAATACTGGATTTTTCACTAATTGCTTTGGCAAATTCTAAAAAATACGCCTCACGAGCGAGTGTGCGTTCATCGGCCGTTTTACCTTGCATGGCAGGTGCTTCGTAACTACCGCCCGAAAGCTCAACAAAATCTATATTTAAGTTACTTAACAGGGTTACCACAGCTTGGGCGTCGCTAGGTTCAAATCCACCGCGCTGAAAATCAGCAGAATTTAGTTTAACCGATACCGAAAAGTTATTTGCGCAACTAGCCTTAATTTTTTGCGTTATTTCGGTTAATAAACGCGCACGATTTTCAAGACTGCCACCGTATTTATCATCACGCTTGTTGGTTAAAGGCGATAAAAACTGGGCTAATAAGTAACCATGAGCCGCATGTATCTGCACACCATCGAACCCTGCCTTTTGTGCTTGCAATGCCGTATTTGTAAAGCGCTCAACAACATCATTAATTTCGTTGTGTGTCATTGCTTTTGGTTGGCCAAATAGATGAGAGTGTTTTCCCATGTTTAGTGGCACGTTAGAGGCTGACAGCACTTTCCCACCCATTTTTTTAAATACTTGGCGGCCTGGGTGGTTAATTTGCATAATAACTTTACATTCCTTTTGCTTTGATAATCGCGCAAGTTCAGCAAACGATGTAATATCAGTGTGCTGCTCAAGCGCCAGGCCACCTGGGCCTGTCATAGCTAAGTGATCAACCATAACGTTACCGGTGATCACTAAACCAACCCCGCCTTGTGCCCATGCGCTGTAACAATTTTTAAGTACTTGCGATGGTGTAAGATCGACTTCAGCTAGGTTTTCTTCCATGGCCGCTTTTACTAGCCTATTTTTTAAAACTAAACCGCTAGGTAAAGTAATAGGTGAAAAGACGACACCTTGTTGATTTTCTGGCATGTTACAAACCAATTAAATTGACATTATCGCCACTATAACTTTAAAGTTAGCTTTAAGGTCAAGGCAGTATTTATAAATTAATTAACCTGAACTATGGTTAAGAGACTTACTAATATATTGCATAAAGGTGGTATTTAAATTGATTTTTTCTAGCCAGAGATTTTCAATGAAAACAAGGCGATTTTACGCGTCAATAGCTGGCGCAGTTAGCGTTGAAAATAGCTGCTAGATATAGGTTTATTATCCAGAGTTCAGGTTAAATAGGACCACGATGAAAATAAGTGAACTTGCAAAACTCGTTGGCGTTGCCCCTAGTACAATTCGTTATTACGAAAGTAAAGGTTTGTTACCGAAAAGCAGCCGCAATAGTAATGGCTACAGGCAATACGAATATTCAAGCATTGAGCAAATAAAAATGATTAAGTTTGCACAAAGTTTAGGGTTTTCGTTAGAGGAAATACCGACGTTAAAAACACCAGAAAATAACCTAGATCACACGGTTGTTATTGAGCGCTTGCAACAAAAGCAAAACGAAGCGAATGCGCTGATAACTCAGCTGCAAAAAAAATCGCAGCGCATTGGTAGCTTAATTACGCAATTAAATTCAAGCTGGTCAAATGGACAATGTTTAACACAGAAACAAATGAGTGATTTATTGAATGAGGGCCAGTTTTAACGGTTAGCCGTTTTTATTATTAAGTAGAAATACCCAAGCAAAAAACACCATAAACACAAAGTCGTTTATACCGTAAATACTGTAAAAAATACCTGCGAATAAATCTTTATCATATACATTACTTAGGTTGTTGTTTGCTAACCATAATAACCAAGTCACAACATAAACCAGTTTTTCAATAACAAACGCGCCGGCAAGCCACTTTATATTTGAGGTAATAAAAGCGCTAGCTAAATACGCTAAGCCCCATATAACGATCATTAACAAGCCAAAGTTAGACATAACAACAGGGTCTAGTTCATTTATTACGGGATTTGTAAAAAATCGAGAGAAAAGTAAAACCCCGCTTATATTCATGCCTGCAGCCATAATAAAACCAAATTTAATTAGCTTATTTTTTGTCATGTTTTCTGCCTATCCGGTTTGTTAATTAAAGTAGATAACTCAATCATGTACTTTGTTAGTTAAGTTCAAGTAGCATCGCCGTTTTTAAAATACCATGTGCCGGCAACCATTGTTTATATTCAGAAAAGCCATGTTTTTTATACAAATTAATTGCTGGCGTATTTGCGACAGCAGTTTCTACTACCGCTTTGTTATACGTATGCGATTTAAGCGCATGAGCAATTAACTTACCCGCTATCCCTTTTTTAAAGTAGCTTGGATGCACAGTTAAACTTTCGATACTTAAGCACTTATTTTTTACTTTAATTTCTATAACTCCAGCTAGGGTACTTTCACAATAAAAACCATAAAATAATGCGTTGCTGCGTACAATATCGTGCTGCATTCTGCTAAGAGGTGGAAAATGTGAAGCCTTTATTAAAAGGGCCTCTACTTTATAAGCACTCTGAAAAACGTTATAAATTTTCTCGGCTACAGAAGGAACTGCATTTTCTAGTTGTACGACCATTTTAATGTCACTTATGTTTTTGGATATTGCAGCTATTTGAAAAAAATAAATTATTAATTGGTATATTCAATTAGCTCTTCAACGTATAAATACCCTTTTTGACGCTGAGTTAACTTAATGAATGTTTTTAATTTAGGTGCATATAAGTGAATATCTTGTGTGTCGGCTGAGTAGCCTCTTGAGTTAGTAATTTTACCTGTGTACTCAATGGTATAAGCTTTATATGTGCCAGCTTCTACTTTTTCATCTTTATATGAGATAACTTTAGCATTTTGAATTGTTGAGCCCTTAGTGCCATCTTCGCTTTCCCAGTGCTCTTCAAACACCCATGTTTTACCCACATATAACGGCCAATAATAACGCGCCGTTGTGCTGTTATTAGGCTTTGTTAATACCTTTAAAGTGGTAATTCCTTTACCCGTTAACATACCTAGAGTGCCACTTTTGCTGACTATTTGTTTAGTGTCGGTGCCTTGTGCACGTATTTCATTGCTAGGTGTTACCCCTTTATATTTCCATACCCACTTTTCACCTTCACTATAGTCAGCTTGAGTTGGTTGATACGTTTTTTCATTTGAGGCGTGGGTAAAAAAGCTTGATAGGCTTAAAGCAAAAATAATAAATTTAGCGTTCATTTACGTTATTCCTTTTTATTGCGTTTTACTTTTGTGTTTAAGCCTAGTAATTGAGGGTATTGCTCGATTAAAGCAAAGTTTGATAAATAGCGCTTACAGTTTATAAACGCTATCACCAAGCAAACCAATAGGGCTAGTCTAACTCTAGCTGTGCTCGCTCTACACTCTCGTTAGGCAACTCTTTTTGAACAGATACACCAAGCTCTTTAAATTCAGCGGCTTGTTTAATTAAGTTACCTTTGCCTCGGTAAAGCTGCGAAAAAGCCTTGTCGTAGCTTTCTTTTGCTCGGTCTAGCTGTTTACCAACCCCTTCCATACTCAGTAAAAAGCCGTTTAATTTGTTGTAAAAACGTTCGGCACGGTTTGCAAGCTCTTTTGAATATTTGGTTTGCTCTTCAAAACGCCAAAGCTGTTTAACAATATTTAAACTGGTTAACAGCGTTGTAGGTGTGGCAACCAGTATATTTTTTTCTATCGCTTGTTGGTAAATATCGCTTTGATATTTAAGCGCTTCTACAAACGCAGACTCTATTGGTACAAACATAATCACAACTTCTGGCGAGTTGAGCCCTGGCAAACGGTCGTATGATTTACTTGCTAGCTCGTTAATACGCGCTGTAACTGCATTTACATGCTCTTTAATAGCTTGATTAGCATCCAGTTCATTTTCAGCATTTACATAACGGGTGTAGGCATTAAGAGATGTTTTTGCGTCAATCACTAAATGACGACCTTGTGGTAAGTACACAACAACATCGGGGCGTAAGCGGCCGTCTTCGGTATTAAACGACACTTCACGCTTGTAATCAGTACCGGCGCGAAGGCCTGCGCTATCGAGTACGTTTTCAAGCATCAGCTCTCCCCAGTTACCTTGGGTTTTCTTTTGCCCTTGCAGCGCATTGCTTAGTTTATCAGCTTGCTCGGTGATGGATTGGCTTTTGGCTTGTAAGTGTAAAAGCTCTGTTTTTAACTGAGCTCGCTGTTTTAAATCTTCAACATGAATCGACTCCATTTTATCTCTAAAGCCTTTTAACTCGCCTTGAACAGGTTTTAACAGTTGTTCAATACTTTCTTGGTTGGTCACTTTAAAGCTTTGGGTTTTTTCATCGAGTATTTTATTGGCTAAGTTTTCAAACTCTTTTTTAAGTACGTTTTTACTTTGCTCTATTTGCGCTAGCTGCTCAGTAAAGTTTTGCTGCTTTTGCTCTAGCGTGGTTCGCATATTATTGAGCTCTACGTCTCGATTATTATATTGCGCACGTAGCTGAGTTAATTCAGTTTCGGCTTTTTGCCAAAACTGATTATATTGCATGCTTTGTTTTTCTTGCTCACTGCAACGCGTTTTAAAATGCTGCGCCTCGTCACGCTGTTCTTGATGGCTATGTTCAAGCAGCTCGTGTTCATCTTGTAAGGCGCTAAGCTGCTCTGCTTTGTTATCAAACTGACTTTGTAATAAAAAAAGTTGCTGTTGCTGCTCGTTAATTGTTTTTTTTAATTTTTTGCGAGGCAAAACGGCAATAACACTATAAAGCACAATACCTGCAGTAAACCCTGCTGCAGTGCTTACCCAATCAATTTGGGTGAGTATTTGAGTAATCATAAAATAAACTTATAAAATTTATGGACATGCCATCATAACGAATAAGTTTGAACAGAAGTAGGGGGTAGTAAATAACAGCCATAAAAAAAGCCAGTTCAAAGTGAACTGGCTCAACCATTACTAAATAAGTAACACAACAGGGGGAATCAACATGAAAACTTGTATTAACTGCAATTAATCAACAAGCATAATAGTAGACGCCGCTATTTGAATTAAGTTCATTAAAAGATCAAATTATTCTAAATAAACTGATCTTTGGCTCATAAACCATTAAATGCTAAAAATTAGCAATAAAAAAGCCAGTTCAAAGTGAACTGGCTTAATCATTACTAAATAAGTAACTAAATGGGGGAAATCAACATGAAAACTTGTATTAACTGCAATTAATCAACAAGCATAATAGTAGACGCTCTGTTTTGAATTAAGTTCATAAAAAGATCGAATTAATTTAAATAATACCAATCCGCTTAATTAAGAGATCTATTTTGAGGGTAGGTAAACGTATTGATAGCTAGGCAAAAAATTCGTTATTTAGTTGTTCTCGGCAATTACTCCTGCATTGCTCTACCTTCTGCACCCATGCAGTCGTGAATGAGAATTTTTTAACTCAGATAGCGACACTTTTGGCCCCACAAAATGATTAAGCATTATTGCGGATTGGTATAACTTCAGCCTCGGCTTATGGGCAGCTAAAAAGAAGCATAAAAAAAGCCAGTTCAAAATGAACTGGCTTAATCATTACTAAAAGTTAGTAACTAAATAGGAAATCAACATGAAAGCTTGTGTTAACTGCAATTAATCAACAAGCATAATAGTAGACGCCCTAGATTTGAATAAGTTCAAAAAAGATCGCACTAATTTTAAAATAAATTAACTTTTTATAAGTGACAACATTTGTTGCTCATCAAACTGTGTAAAACTCATTGATTTATCAGTAAATAGGGCATCAACAAGCGCTTGTTTGTCCTCTTGCATTTTAAAAACTTTTTGTTCAATTGAATGACTCATGATCAACTTATAAACAAAAACAGGGTTTGTTTGCCCAATACGGTAGGCTCGATCGGTGGCTTGCTTTTCTACCGCAGGGTTCCACCATGGATCGAAATGAATAACGGTATCTGCTTGTGTTAAATTAAGCCCAGTACCACCTGCTTTTAAGCTAATTAAAAATACAGACGTTTTACCACTGGTAAACTCATCAATGACTTTATCGCGATGGCGAGTTTGGCCTGTTAATAAACTAAAGTTAATGTTTAGCTCATTCAATTGTTTAGCAATTAAATCTAACGCGGACGTAAATTGGCTAAATATAATTACTTTACGCCCTAGGCTTAACATTAAAGGGAGGTGAGTAGACAACCATTCTAATTTTGCAGAGCCTGCTTGTGTATCGGGCTCAATAAGCTTTGGATGGCAACAAATTTGCCTAAGCTTTAGTAAAGCCTCTAAAAAGGCAAGTTTACTTTTTTGAACGCCTTGCTCAGCAAATAGATCAATTAGCTTTTCTTCAAGTGCACGTGTTATTCCTTGATACATTTCTTTTTGTTTAGGCTCAAACTCAAATTCTTTAGTAATTTCTGTTTTTTGCGGTAGTTCTTGCGCAACTTGTGCTTTAGTTCGACGCATAATAAACGGCATTATGAGTGCTTTTAATTGCTCGGCACGTTCCATATCGGCTTCGCGTTCAATAGGCGTTTGAAAATGTTGTTTAAAATGAGCCTGAGAGCCTAATAAAGAGGGCATAGCAAAGTCGAGTAAAGACTTTAGCTCAAGCAAGTTGTTTTCAATTGGGGTACCGCTTAAGCACAATTTAAAATCAGCATTAAGCCTTTTTACTAATCGTGATACCTGAGCAGTATCGTTTTTAATATATTGCGCTTCATCAAGAATTATATTTTCAAAATAAAGCGGCGAATAATAAGCTATGTCGCGCTTTAATAAAGGGTAAGTTGTAAGTATACATTGTGCTTGTGCTAGGTGCTTTAATGGCTCGTTGCGATTAGCGCCAAATATGGTTATTACCTTAAGACCTTTAGTAAATTTTATTATTTCGTTTTGCCAGTTACTCACTAAGCTAGTTGGACACACAATGAGTGTAGGGCCCGCTTGTGGACGATTATACGTACTTGTTAAAAACGCAATGACTTGCAGTGTTTTACCCAACCCCATATCGTCAGCTAAAATGCCACCAAGTTTATGACGTTTTAAAAAACTTAGCCAATCAACACCTTGCTGTTGATACTCTCTAAGTTCAACCGACTCATTTAAGCCATGCAGCGATACACTCGGCATAGCTTTACCGGTATTGTTAAGCTCCTCAAGGTAGCGCTCGAGTGAATCGTCGTGAAGCTCAACGTTGATTGCAGTATTTTTTACAAGTTCTGGCAAGTACGAAAGCGGTATATTAAATTCATCACGCGTTTTTACAAATTCAAAACGTTGCTTAAAATCAGTCAGCAAATTTATAGCTGACTTATTAATAACACCAAACTGTCGGCCAACAGGGTAGTAATGAAACAACTGACTTTGTCGATTTAACGATTGATAAAGTGGATCTTCGTTACTAAAAAGGTGTGAAAGCTTACTATTGTTAATGAGCACTTTACAGTGCATTTGATGCCCTGCAGCTCTATTAGCAATAAGTGATACTTCACTTTGTGGATTGGCGATATCCATCTTACCAATAGTGACTTTCCAACCATGCTCTTTAAAGCTCGGAAATACCTCGTAAGTTAACCAATGCAGATGAATAGCCGATTGCTTGTTGAAAGTAAACTCACTTTGTAAACCCCCTTTACAAAACTCAAAACCTAAATTAACAAGCTCATTGGTTACTGTGTTTTCAAACGCGCTGTTAATTAAATTATTTGACGCTTTACCTGCAGGGTAATTTTTATTTTTATACCTAAAGGATAAGGACAGCCTTAAACCAGCATCTCCCATAGATACTTTAATTACTGCGTTACTCGCTGTTTGCGGTAAAACAGATTGCGTATTGGTAGGGTGAGGGATAACTCCCGCACCAAAGTTATCTGCAAGCTGCTTATAAATACGATCAAAATTAGCGCTGTGTATTGCAGGCATGGTTTGTAAATGCGCTATTTCATCGCCACTTAACGGTGTACGTATGCGGCCAACTTTTAGATGGTCAAGATCAATATATGTGGGCGGTGTGGTTTTGAGCACCGCCCAATTTTTACTTTGTTCTAAGTTAACAACTAATTTTGTAAGCTCTTTTTCTTGTTGCCAATTAAAACTAAGTGATTGACCACTTTGAGGTTTAATTGCAACACGAGAGCGATGTAAAAATAAGCGCTCGGTAGCAATTAATTGCTGTAACGCACTAAATCCCCATTGACCTTTTAGCTCGAGGCTACCGACTGCATTTTGTGAGCGAATCCAGCTGTAAAGCCTAAAGTCACTTTCAAGTAAATCATTTGGCGTTATAAAGCTATTTAATTGCTGGTCGGTTAAGTTACGCCCTAACGTATAATTTTGGTTTTTATCATAATTAGCAATTTTGGGAGATATAAATACTTTATTATTTTCAACACTTAATATAAAAAGTAACACTTGGGATGGGGTTGTTAATTCGGTACTTTTAAGTGTACTTAATTCGCTGAACCAATCATTTATAAAGTAGTCTTCGCCATACTCACCAGAGTGCTCTATTTTGAGCTTTAGTAAAATGGCTGCGAGGTGTAGGCATTTTGTTTTGATATTACAGGTGCAATGGGTATCAACAGAATAACCCGTTGGTAATTTACTGATCTCAACTCGCTGGTTATACGAAGCACCGGTATCACTTTGAACAGTTGAGTCTACCACCGAAAAATCACTGTTATGTTCTAACCAAGTAATTTTACCATTTTTATAATATTCTTTTCCTTTTGCCAACACGTTTGGCTTAAACAGTTTATTTATAAAGCGTTCGGAAAGAGGAAACTGGGTAGCCTGCTCATTTTTAATTTCTTCAAAAATAGCGAGTAAATCATTTTTTGATAGGTTAGCAGACATGTCACTCAAAGGATTAATTTTTAAAAATAATTTTCCCAGTATATGCCTTATAAGCGCTGAGCTAAAGCACTATTCACAGTAATGTAAACTGGTTGGAGCTGATAGCTTGGTAAAAATTCGGTTTGTGGTACTAAATAGCCCAATAATAAAAAAATAAACAATAACCCACAAATAACGTACAAAATATAAATACCTTTTACACAGCATGGGGGCTTTACAGATCATAATTTTACTAAGGGATAAACGGATAACTCACAGAATGGTGCTGAAGTGGTAAAAAGTTAGTAAAAAAATGATCTCAGTGACGCTATTTAGGTAAAGCAGCTAAATAAACGTTATTTTAGATCAAATTTTTACTAACTGAGCAAGCTGGTAGATCATGATTTTACTAACTTATAGGACCTAGCAGATCATTTTTTTACTAACTAATTAAATGCACTAAGTAACTTAGTTAACTGCTCTAAACGCTTGTCTGTCATAACTTTATTGTTAATTTTAATTGATACATCGCCACTTTTTAAGTTTCGCTGCAACATTACATACTCGTTTTCGAGTACAGCTTCTTTTTTTGAAGCCGCTTGAGGTTCTGTAGTCAATAACTTAGTGATAGCCATAGCACGCTTGTCGTCACTTGTAATAGCGTTTACTTCAGTATTGCTAGCTACATCAGCTATCAGTCGGTTAAAGCTCTCTGCGTTACGCTCCTTGGCAGTAATAAGCTTTTTAGCGACTTCTCGACCAACGTGATTAGCGGTTGGATACAAAGCAATAACAGAAGACGGTATTTGCTCATACGCTTTTATTGCGTCTGCAATTGCGGTGTGAGATACACCTTCAATCGCAGCAATTTCGCGGTACGATCCTTTTTTACCTTGTTCGAGCAGCTCGTTTTTGGTTTGTTGGTAAGCTTGGCCTAATTCCCACAGGCTTGGTGCTATGTATTGATCGGACGATACAGCTAAAATTTTAGCATCTTGCTCTGTGAAATCGCTTGAACTTAAAACAAGATAATCTGCATTACCTAAAATACACGCCATTCGACGGCGCGAACCAGCAAGTACCAAACTTGAATCATCTTGCTCCCAAAGCAGAGCTGGATGCTGGTTTCGTCCATCCACACGAATAGCAGGAAGGATATCCGATACCGATTTTTCATTTAATAACGACTGGACACGACGATTTTTACCATAAACATTAGTCGTTTTTTGAATATCAGCATGCGAAATTACTTTACAAACAAGGGTAATTTGGCGCGAGGAGTCACTCGGTGCAGGCATTTTAATAACATCGCCAGCATTCGCTTGCTCTAAAAGCGCATCAAGGCTGCTATTCCCTACAGCCGTTGCAAACGGATCTAAGCGGGTGTCGTTTTTACGTTTTTTAGCCATTGTTATTTAACATCCTTACCTAGGGGTATTTAATTTTGATTGGGTAGATTGCCAGTTAGATCGGATCAGCATTTCAAGCTCGTCAACAACATCTTTAATATTTTCTTGAGCACGCATAAGAGATTCGCGGCTTGCTAAACTGTCTGACGCTTTTTGATCAAATATCGTGTTGAAAGAAGACGAACTAGCCGTAATTGCAGAGCTATGGTTAATTGGATAACTCATGACTTGACGACCAAAAGCACTACGTACATCTTTAACAATGTCACGCTGTGAGTGGTTACCTTTAACGTAGTTCGTTACTAGAAATTGCATAAAGTCCCAACCTTCATGGCCAAGAGCTGCAACAGTATGATAAATCTCACCTAAACGTTTTAAATATTTATTATTAGCATCAAAATCGACCGCTTCTGGGTGAACAGGAATTAACATTGCTGTTGATGCCATTAATGCATTGTAAAACATAAAGTTAAGAGTAGGTGCTGTGTCTATTAGTAATATATCGAATTCGTCTTTTACAGGCTCAATGACCTTTTCGAGTAATTTATGATAATGACGAGTCTCTTCATAATTTGAGGTGTCTTTGAGTAAAGTTGCAGTTTCGTGTTCAAAGTAAAAATCATCCATACCGGAAGGTAGGACGCGAATGTTTGGTATATGCGTTGGTAAAAATGAACTTGAAACGAATTCTGGCCAGGTTTCACCGTCATCTAAATCAATACAATCGCGCATTAAGTCGCCGACAGTAATGGGATCATGCTCACTCGATGGGAAAAAGCTAGACGAAGAGCCCTGAGGATCGAGATCTATAATACCAATGCGGTAACGCTTAATATTTGTAGTGGCTAATGCCGCTGCAATATTAACCATACTAGTTGTTTTGCCGCATCCTCCTTTGAGCGAATTAATAACAATAACCTGTAGTTTATCGCTATTAGCTCGGTGATCAGGCTTTATATCCATTATATCTGCCATTGCAAATATATTAACCAAGGTGTAAGCGT
Source organism: Pseudoalteromonas sp. S408 (assembly GCF_005886645.1). Lineage (NCBI taxonomy): Bacteria > Pseudomonadati > Pseudomonadota > Gammaproteobacteria > Alteromonadales > Pseudoalteromonadaceae > Pseudoalteromonas > Pseudoalteromonas sp. S408. Next base: position 224,473 of record NZ_PNDY01000007.1, read on the forward strand.
AATGCCCGTTAGCACCACGTTTGATGTTCAAATCGTCAAAGTCACCATTGTCATGACGACGTTTTAATGTACGATTGTTACATCCTAATAAATCAGCGGCTGCTTTTTGGGTGTATGTTCTTAATTCTTTTTCTTCTGATTTAAGATGAGCGCGATAATGTTGAATACGTCCTTCTAGTGACTTTTCAGCAACTTCAGCTGTTGCTTTTAAAAGTCGATAGGTATCTAGCGCATTATTATTAATTGACATACTTTCATTCCTCAAAGTTAGGTAATTAGTATAATGTCCATTCAAATACCTGTAAACAACTATTTATGGCGACATGTGTTTTAAAAAGAAGACATCATATAATAATTTTACACCTTTAATATTGCTTAGTATAAATAAAGAAGTATAAAGGTGGTTAAATATATAAGGTAATAAAGGCTAAGGGCGGAAAATAAGCGTGTAAATACATGATAAATATAAATAAATGTTAAAAAAGTAGATCAGTATTATACGTGGTTAAGATCAGATCTTTAATAACTTACAGATCAGCATTTGATTAACTGCTAAATATATTTTGCAGTTATACACAGCTTACCCTTAAAGTTATAAACAAATACGGTGCTTAAGATCATGCATTTACTAAGTAAATTAGAAAGTTATACACCGTTCAGTTAAGTAAATGCAGTAATTAATTGGTATAGATCTGATCTGTAGTAAGTACAGATCAGATCTATGCTAACTGACAATGCTCTTATACACAGGCTGGTATATTAAATACAAAATTTGTCGTGCTTTGCCCGCTAAATTTAGCATACTAGTGGACAAATTTTTAACTGAGTTAGTAAAAATGAGATTTGAAACACCTTTGTTAGTATAATGATGATCTTAAATTAAAGAAAAACGCGACTACTTAGTATAAAACTGATCTGAATTGATTAATTAAAGGCAGATCACTTTTATACTAACTTAAACATTTAACTTTTTTTGTTTTATGTGTTGTTATTAGATGTCGCAATAATAAATGGAAATAAGAACAATGAGCCGAAAGGTCAACATCTCGGTAGATAACTTGCCTGATACATTAAGAGGCCAAATTCACGGGGTGGAAAGTGCAATTGATAACGAAAGTTTAGCACTATTTACAGATAACAAAGACGTTCGCATTTCTATTGAAAATGCAGCACATGGTTTACGTGCTTATTCTAATACATTTAATCATTACGATTTATGGGGACGTTTTGTTCGATCGGGTCATAAAAAACTTCCATTAGAAGAAGCGCCTAAAAAAACAATTATTACGCGTAAGATATCAGAAAAAGTAGATGGTATCTTATATGACGGCGAAATAAAAATAACACCGGCAGTTGTTAGTACTCGTAAAGACGGTGAAGATATTGAATACCTAGTCTGGCCATCAGATAGAGAAGAAAAAGTAGAACGTGCTCTTATCCGTTTAGCCTCCAAAGGTAAAATAGTAAAAATAAATTTTAAGTCCGGTATTCAATATGCCGTTGTTTTTTCTATGAACGAGTTAGCACAAGAACTTAAAGCGGTTGGTCAGTCTATGCCATATCCTGCTATTAAAGAATCGCTTGAAGCACTTCAAGGCTCAAAACTCTCTTTTAAATATTCTGCAACAGATACTAAAAATTCAGATATTGATGATTCGTTCTACGAATCAAATATGAATTTTTTATCTTCTTTACATTTTAGCGGGAAAAAGGGGCAGGGAGGCAATGTTAAATGCGTTGCGTGTTTAAATGCTTTTGTTCATAACATGATCGATAACCTTGAATATAAAGGTTATTATTTTAATAGTGCCCAAGAATTAAAGCGGGGATTATCACGCTGGATGATGTTACGTTTATACCACCTTTGGCGCTATGCGGCACCTGGCAAAACGTATCATTTCAGATTGCTTTCTATTATGGAAAAATATGGTTCGATATACTCAACCGACAACATTACAGAAAACAAATTAAAAGCATTACGTCGTGATATGACAACGACTATGAAAGACCTTATTGAAAAGGGGGCTATCTCTGAATACAGTATTACCAATGTAAAAGACGATAAAACAGGCAATATTATAGATTACACCTATGAAATGCACCCGTCAGATCAATTTTGTGATGAAATACTTACATTGAACAAGCATAATAAACGTATTGAAATTCAAGGCGGTAAACGCATCGTTGAAAACGCCGTTTTAATTGATGAAGATAAAATAGAAGAAATAGTCGAAAAATAGTTAATAATTTATTTTTGTTATTACACATACTAAAAGGCCGCTTAATGTGGCCTTTTTAACATAATTAATTTGTTACCTGTTCAAGGTAAAGTCTATCTACTAGGAAATCATACTCTCGTTTTCGAGGGTGACTAGCTGGCTTTTCGTAATCTGGTAAGGTACCAATTTTAACATCGGGCTCGGGGTTTATTAATATAAATGGTAATGCAGCACTAACGTGGTAACGATTTTGTGCAGTGTATCTGATATTAACTTGCGGGCTTACTCGAGTAGGGCGTCTTATTCTTAGTTTTTCCTTTTCACCTAAACTTGCTATTCTCATTTGTTCTTGAGCGACCAGAGATTGCCATTTTTGTTGGTCGATCATTCTTGGGTTTGTATAACCTGCAGATTTACTTAACATCTCGAGAGCCATTTTTTTAGTGAGGGTTTTGGTTGCGTGTTTGTGCATCCATGTAAATCTAACAGAAAAAGGTGATTCACTTTCACTGTGTATTTTTCTGTATGCGGCTAGGGTAATTAAATTTGGTACAGCATTATGAACAGCTTCAAAACGAGCGTCGTTGTTATCAATACTCAGAATACATTCTTTAAATGCTGCTTTAGCTGTATTTACCTGAGCAATCCTATTAGCAAGCGCCTGTTTATCAGCGTTTTTTATAATTAATAAACCAGGGTGTCTTTTAAGTACTCGACTACTTAATCCTGACTTTGTATATATATCAGTAAATGAATTAAAAATAGCTCGTTGAGCATCATCTCCCTTTATCTTTGAAACGGATATACTTTGAGGCACATTATCTTCCTCGCTAGCACTCACATCAGGCAACTTATAATATTCAGCTTTTGAATATTCACACAGCTTGAGTTCACCAATCAATAATGAGGTTAACTCGCTCATTAAATCAAACTGACTTCTTATTTTAATTTTTGAGGCCACAACACACCAAGAACACATCTTACATTTATGAATAAGAATACTAACCTTGTCCTTTGATTGCAATAGTTTATATATCTTCACATGCTAAGATTAAAATCTTAATAGTATAAAGTATGATGTGTTCTTTGTGTTGTGCACATAGGTGACTCTTTTACATAAGATTATTAATCTTAGGGGGTCGTACCTAAACCTTGAGTATGCTTTGTTAGCACAATAATTTACAAACGCAATACTAGCGCCAACAATTACTTAACTACCACTGTAAAGTTAAGAGTACAATGAGCGGTAATTAAGTATGATGTGTTCCTATATATATTGCTAATAATATCCCTTACTATGCTAACAGTTCTTGTACACTATAAATCTAATGTTTTTATTTGTAATTTATTGATATTAAGCGTTTATATTACAAACTTGATGAAGTTTATTTTTCATATAAATGCAAAAATAAAGTGATTAATGTTTGTTTATAACTACCCCATAACAAAATAATTAGTAAATAGTGAATTTAGTGCTTGAATAGAGGTACTTGCATACGTTAATTTCACTACATCAGGTAAAGTAGGAATGAGGATAGAATATGCAATCGTGGAACCCAAATAGCTGGAGAGAACTGCCAATACTGCAACAACCACAGTACCCAGATCAAGAAGTATTAAAGTCTGTTGAAGGCCAATTAAAAACAGCACCACCGTTAGTTTTTGCAGAAGAAACGCGTAGCCTATTTAAACAGCTTGAAGATGTATGTGAAGGCCGCGCATTTTTACTTCAAGGTGGAGACTGCGCAGAGTCGTTTAGTGATTTTAACGCAGCCAATATTCGAGATACGTTTAAAACAATTTTACAAATGGCAGTGGTTTTAACTTATGGCGGAAAGTGCCCAGTAGTTAAAATAGCGCGTATGGCTGGACAATATGCCAAACCACGTTCTGCAGATTTAGAAACTATTGATGGTGTTTCACTACCATCATACCGTGGCGACATCATTAACAACATTGACTTCACAGCTGAAGCGCGCATACCAGATCCACAGCGTTTGATGACTGCGTACCATCATAGTGCTGCTACGTTGAATTTATTGCGTGCATTTGCACAGGGTGGTCTAGCTGATTTACATCAGGTCAATCGTTGGAACATGGGGTTTGTAGCTGCCAATCCACAAAAACAAAAATACAAACAGTTAGCTGACAAAATTCAAGATGCACTAGAATTTATGGAAGTATGTGGTATTAATTCAACTATTGCTCCTAGCCTTAAAGAAACTGACCTTTATACATCACACGAAGCATTGTTACTGGGCTACGAAGAAGCACTAACACGACGCGATCACCTATCGGGCGATTGGTATGACTGTTCAGCGCACTTTGTTTGGATTGGTGAACGCACACGTCAATTAGACCACGCACACATTGAGTTTTTTAAAGGCATTAAAAACCCGATTGGTGTAAAAGTTGGCCCAGGTATGGACCCAGATGAATTAATACGTCTAATTGATGCATTAAATCCAGATAACATCCCAGGTCGGTTAACATTAATTACGCGCATGGGTGCAGATATACTGCCAGAAAAATTACCAGCACTAGTACGTAAAGTACAACAGGAAGGGCGTAAGGTAATTTGGAGCTCAGATCCTATGCATGGCAATACTGAAAAAGCGACCTCTGGTTACAAAACTCGTAACTTTGACAATATAATGCGTGAGATTAGCCAGTTTTTCTCTGTTCATAAAGCAGAAGGTTCATACGCAGGTGGAGTTCACTTAGAAATGACAGGTCAACATGTTACTGAATGTACCGGCGGAGCATATGGGTTATCAGACGACGATTTAGCGCAGCGTTACAAAACACAATGTGACCCTCGTCTTAATGCAGACCAAGTACTAGAGTTAGGCTTTTTAGTTGCTGATTTATTAAAAGACGCACGTAAATAAAACGCACTCATATAAAAAGCCGCTTAATTGCGGCTTTTTTTATTACTTTAATTATAAATAAGTTAGTACTTACGACGCTCTAAGTCGTTATCCATTAGTATTTTTGCAGATATTTCTTCAACAGAATGATGGGTTGAATTAAAGTACGCAATTTTATGGCGTTTATAGAGCATTTCAACTTCACGTACTTCAATACGGCACTGCCTAATAGAAGCATATTTGGAATTGGCCATTCGTCTGTGTCTAATTGCAGCGAGCCTTTCTGGGTCAATAGTTAAACCAAATAATTTATGTTTGTAAGGCACTAAGCATTTAGGTAGACCTTCGCTTTCTAAATCTTCTTCAGTGATAGGGTAGTTGGCTGCTTTAATGCCATATTGTAAAGCTAAGTACAAACTAGTTGGTGTTTTACCACTTCGGCTCACACCAATTAAAATAATATCAGCCTCAGAAAAGTTTTTAATATTGCCGCCATCGTCATTCATTAAAGCGTAGTTCACCGCGTCTATTCTAAAGTCATAACTTTTCTCGTGTATAGAATGTGTCCGGTGCATTTTTGGTACAGGCGCTACCTCTAGTTCTTTTTCAATTTTTTCGCTGTACGTGGTCAAAAAATCATACGGAATAGCATCTGCTGACTTTATAATTTCACTCAAACTGTGATTTACAAATGTAAAAAATACAAAGGGTTTTTCACCTGTTTTTGCAGCCGTTGCATTAATTAACGCTTTAATTTCGTGTGCTTTTTCTTCTGTTTCTACGAAAGGAATAGTTTTGTGATTAAAATCGATTGGAAACAAAGATAATGTTGCATGCCCAAACACTTCTGATGTAATTGCTGTTCCATCAGATATATAAAATGCAGTTCTCATAATTAACCTTTTTGTTACTTTTAATCCCTAAAATGGGTTACTCACGGTTTACGCGAGGACTGTTGCCAGTGTAGAATGAAGGTGGCCTTTATAAAAGGTTTTCTTTCTTAACTCTCACAGTTTCAACTACAATTTGTTTTTTGGAGAAAGACCCGTGCAAGAATACGTTCTCTGGTATCAAGAGCTTGGTATGCAAGATGTTCCTCGAGTAGGTGGTAAAAATGCCTCCCTTGGTGAAATGATCTCTAACCTAGCTAACGCTGGTGTACAAGTACCGGGTGGTTTCGCAACAACCGCCGATGCTTTTAATGAGTTTTTAGACCAATCTGGACTCAATGCCAAAATTCATGACATCTTAGATACACTCGATGTTGATGATGTAAATACACTCGCTAAAGTAGGTGCCGATATCCGCCAGTGGATAATCGATACACCATTCCAACCAAATTTAGACCAAGCCATTCGCGATGCATATAGCCAACTTCATGGCGACGCTTCAGCAGATGTATCATTTGCAGTTCGCTCATCTGCAACCGCTGAAGATATGCCCGATGCATCTTTCGCAGGCCAACAGGAAACATTTTTAAATGTAGTTGGTATCGATTCCGTTATGGTTGCAATTAAACACGTTTTTGCCTCGTTATTTAACGACCGCGCAATTTCTTATCGTGTACACCAAGGTTACGATCATCGTGGTGTTGCTTTATCAGCTGGTATCCAGCGTATGGTACGCTCAGATAAATCAGCATCTGGCGTTATGTTTAGTATCGATACTGAATCTGGCTTTGAAGATGTTGTGTTTGTTACTTCAAGCTACGGTTTAGGTGAAATGGTTGTACAAGGTGCTGTTAACCCAGACGAATTTTATGTACATAAACCAACATTATTAAAAGAGAAGCCTTCTGTAGTTCGTCGTAATATTGGTTCTAAAGCCATTCAAATGATTTACTCAGACGACAAAGCACACGGCAAACAAGTAGAAATAGTGGATGTTAATCCAGAACTTTCTAATAAATTTTCAATTACAGACGAAGAAGTACAAGACCTTGCCAAGCAAGCTGTAATAATTGAAAAGCATTACGGCCGTCCGATGGACATCGAATGGGCAAAAGACGGTAACGACGGCAAACTATATATAGTGCAAGCTCGTCCAGAAACGGTTCGTTCAAACGAAGACACCAACGTAATGGAACGTTTTCAATTAAACGGTTCAAGCAACATTGTTGTAGAAGGGCGCGCAATCGGCCATAAAATTGGTAGCGGTGTTGTACGTGTACTCGACTCGATTGACGAAATGGATCAAGTACAGGTTGGTGATATTTTAGTTACCGACATGACCGACCCAGACTGGGAGCCGATCATGAAACGTGCAGCAGCGATTGTAACTAATCGTGGTGGCCGTACATGTCACGCAGCAATCATAGCTCGTGAACTTGGTATTCCTGCCGTGGTAGGTTGTGGTAATGCAACCGACCTAATTAAAGCAGGACAGGAAGTAACAGTATCATGCGCCGAAGGCGATACGGGTTTCATTTACGAAGGTATTTTAGACTTTGAAGTGCTCACTTCACGTGTTGACGAAATGCCAGACCTACCAATGAAAGTGATGATGAACGTAGGTAACCCAGACCGCGCATTCGACTTTGCACGTTTACCACATTCAGGTGTTGGTCTTGCCCGTGTTGAGTTTATTATTAACCGTATGATTGGTGTGCATCCAAAAGCGTTATTAAATTTTGATGCACAAACAGATGCCCTTAAAGCTGAAATAACCGACATGATTGCCGGTTACGATTCACCTGTCGAATTTTACATTTCAAAACTCGTTGAAGGTATTTCGACATTAGGTTGTGCGTTTGCACCAGAGCGTGTAATTGTTCGTATGTCTGATTTTAAATCAAACGAATATGCTAACTTAGTGGGTGGCCAACAATACGAGCCAGAAGAAGAAAACCCAATGATAGGTTTTCGTGGTGCAGCACGTTACATATCTGAAGACTTCCGCGACTGTTTTGCACTAGAGTGTGAAGCTATTAAGCGTGTACGTAATACCATGGACATGACTAACATTGAAATCATGATTCCATTCGTACGCACACTTGAAGAAGGTAAGCGCGTAATCGAATTACTAGAAGAGCATGGCCTTAAACGTGGCGAAAATGGTCTTAAAGTAATTATGATGTGTGAACTTCCGTCAAATGCATTGCTTGCTGAAGAGTTTTTAGAACACTTTGATGGCTTTTCAATCGGCTCTAACGATTTAACACAGTTAACTCTAGGTTTAGACCGAGATTCAGGTCTAATTGCTCATTTATTTGACGAGCGAGACCCTGCAATCAAAAAGCTGCTTTCTATGGCAATTCAAACAGCCAAAGCAAAAGGAAAGTATGTAGGTATTTGTGGTCAAGGCCCTTCAGATCATGAAGACTTTGCTGCATGGTTGGTAGACCAAGGCATAGACTCTGTATCATTAAACCCAGATACAGTAATCGAAACTTGGTTATATTTAGCTAAAAAATTAGCTAAATAACCGTGTAACTATGTAAAAGCCAGCATTTTATGCTGGCTTTTTTGTTGCTTAATTTAATTTGTTTTAATAGCGTGCTAATTTTTTATCTAAATACTGACACGATTTAGTCAGTGCTTTTTGGCAAAGCGACAAATAATACCGCGCTTTTGGATAATAAAACGAATAACACAATAAACCAGCCATAAAAAATATAAGTGATGGACCAGGTACAACCGCAAATATTAATCCTAATAAAATAAATAACGCACCCATGATCTGTAATACAATTTTTTTCATATAATTGACCTCTCGTGTAGTTAACTTGATTATAATTACAGCAGCGCTCAAATCGACAAAAAGAGTGTTACAAACTGTAAATTCTTCAATTTCTATTAGCAATCAGCATGATATAATTAACCAAATGTCTAAAAGTATGCCGTTATGATCGCAACAATTACTCAGCAAGATGCCGCGTCAGACCTTGTCGCAAATTACCTAAATACAATACAAAAGCAAGGCTTTACGGGTGATACCGATGCAAGTTATGCAACCCGTATTACTGCGTCAACCGACAATAGTATTTACCAACAATTGCCGCAAGGTGTTATTTTTCCCAAAAACGAAAAAGACATTCAACTTGCTTTGCAAACCGCATCACGAGACCCTTTTTTATCATTAACGTTTGGACCTCGTGGTGGTGGCACTGGCACTAATGGCCAGTCTTTAACACCTGGTATCGTTGTTGACTTATCCCGTTATATGCGTGAAATTCTCGAAATTAACGTAGAAGAAGGGTGGGTTCGGGTTCAAACCGGCGTAATAAAAGATCAGTTAAACGACTTTTTAAGACCTTATGGGTTTTTCTTTTCTCCCGATTTATCTACCAGTAATCGTGCAACCATAGGCGGTATGATAAGTACCGATGCATCAGGTCAAGGTTCACTCGTTTACGGTAAAACAAGCGATCATATATTAGGCCTTACAACCTATTTAGTAGACGGTACACCAATGAGTACCGCTCCAATAAATGTCGAAAAAGCAAAAATTATTGCAGAGCAAGACACTTTAGTCGGCTCTATATACAAAACCGTACTTAATATTGCCATTGATGAACGTGATGCTATTTTAACTAAATTTCCACGTTTAAATCGTTTTTTAACCGGCTACGACTTAGAACATATACTAAGTGATGACTTACTTACTTTTGATATGAGCCGCTTAATAACCGGTGCTGAAGGTTCACTTGGAATTGTTACTGAGGCAAAATTAAACCTAACCCCCATAGCCGAATTTAAAACATTAATAAATATTAAATACGACAGCTTTGACTCAGCACTTCGTCACTCTCCCTTTTTGGTTGATGCCCGTGCTACATCGGTAGAAACTGTTGATAGCAAAGTATTAAACCTTGCACGTGAAGATATCATTTGGCATTCAGTATCGGACTTAATAACCGACGTTCCACATAAAGACATGCAAGGACTCAATATGGTTGAGTTCAATGCTGTGGCCGCCGACGACATAAAAGATAAAGTAGACTTCCTTTGTAAATTACTAGACGACTGTGTAGCTAATCAAACAAATGGAGTTATTGGCTATCAGCTTACCAGTAACAAAAGTGACATTTTAAAAATTTATGCAATGCGTAAAAAGTCTGTTGGTTTGCTTGGTAATGTAAAAGGCAGTCAAAAACCATTAGCTTTTGCAGAAGACACTGCAGTACCGCCTGAAAATTTAGCCGATTATATTGTTGAGTTTAGAGCTTTACTCGACAGTCATAATTTACAGTACGGTATGTTTGGTCATGTAGATGCCGGCGTTTTGCACGTTAGACCGGCACTCGATATGTGCGATCCAGAACAAGAAAAACTACTACGTACAATTTCAGACCAAGTAGTTAAACTCACTGCAAAGTACGGCGGCCTAATGTGGGGCGAACATGGTAAAGGCTACCGTAGTGAATATGGACCGGCGTTTTTTGGCGAACAATTATTTACTCAACTACGAAAAATTAAAACAGCGTTCGACCCATATAATCGAATAAACCCAGGTAAAATATGCACCCCGATCGATAGTGAAGACTCACTAGTAAGCGTCGATGGGCAAAAAAGATCGTGGTTCGATAAACAAATTTCAATCGATGTAAAAACCAGTTTTAATAACGCGATGACGTGTAACGGTAATGGTATTTGTTTTAACTACGATGAAAATTCGCCAATGTGTCCGTCTTATAAAGTGACAGGCGATCGTCGGAATTCACCAAAAGGACGAGCGAGTTTAATGCGCGAATGGCTGCGTTTGCAAGAATCTAAAAACATAGATTTGCTTGGTGTAGAAAAAGAATTAAACAAAGGCGAAGTCATCACTTGGTGGGAACGATTTGTACATAGCCGCGAGAAAAAGAAAGGTCTTTACGATTTTTCTCACGAAGTAAAAGCGTCTATGGATGAGTGTTTAGCCTGTAAAGCTTGTACAACGGCTTGTCCTATAAAAGTTGATGTTCCTACTTTTCGTGCTCGATTTTTAAATTACTACCACAGTTACTATGCACGTCCACTTAAAGATTACTTAGTAGGTAACATAGAAAGTAGCGCGCCACTGATGGCCAAGTTTGGAAAAATAATTAACCCAGTTGTAAATACAACGTTTGTTAGCAGCTTAATTAAAAAAACTGTTGGCTATGTTGATACACCCCAACTGAGCATTCCGGCACTTTCAAAACGAATTAACAAAGCACAGCAATTTAACTTTGAGCTTTTAACTAACTTAACTGCCCAGCAACAAAGCGAATACGTTTTAATAGTACAAGATCCATTTACTAGTTTTTATGAAGCTGAATTAGTAGAAAGCTTTATTACTCTAATAACTCAACTTGGCAAAAAACCAATGTTGTTACCGTTTAAACCCAATGGTAAACCACAACATGTAAAAGGGTTTTTGCATGAATTTAAAATAACCGCCAAAAAAGCAGCTGAATTTTTAAATAAATTAAATGATATAAATGCGCCATTAGTAGGATTAGATGCGTCGTTGGTTATGTGTTACCGTGATGAATATAATACAATTTTAGAAAATAACCGCGGTGATTTTAATGTACAACTTGCCCACGAATGGTTAGAAACTCAATCGTTTAAAGGCTTAAGTGCAAATAAAAATAGTGAAACCGAATTTACATTATTGAGCCATTGTACTGAAACCACATCACTGCCAAAAGCAGCCAATGTTTGGCAATCTATATTCTCCGATATTGGGCTAACATTAAACACAACCAATACAGGTTGTTGCGGCATGGCGGGAACTTACGGGCACGAAGCCCAAAACCAAAATAACTCTCGTGCATTATACGAAATGAGTTGGAAGCCCATTGTTGATAAAACTAAATCAGAACAACTCTTGTCAACCGGGTTTTCATGTCGTAGCCAAGTAAAGCGGTATGAGAAATTTAAACCTAAACACCCAATTGAATTACTAGCACACGTGCTCAAATAATTTAATCAAATAAAAAGGCAGCAATAAATTTATCCCTGCCTTATTATTTAAATTTTTTATACGTTTATTTTGATGCTTTTTTAAAACTCTGCGCGATTGGTTTTGTACTTATCCCATGAATAAACACACTAAAAAATATTGTGGTCATAGCAATACTCGCAATTTGAAATTTATTTTCTATTTGCGTATCAATCACCATCAAAGTAAATACTATCGATGCAAGTCCCCGTGGCCCAAACCATGCAAAGGTAAATCGTTCTTTTAGATTTAAAGATGTAAATTGCAGCGATAACATAACCGGAATAATTCTGATTAGCGTAGTACTTAGCAACGCATAAACTACAATTTCAAAATTCATTTTTGGAAAAACTAAATACGCACATGCATAGCCAAATAAACACCAAATCATCAGCGACGTAAAATCAGCAATATGTTCTGAATCCTCAATTAACTCTGTACTAACTGCTTTAGTTGAAAACTTATCAAACAATAAACCTGCAACAAACACAGCTATAAATCCACTACTATGAAAATACTGTGTAATAGAAAATACAGCCATTGCAAAACCTAGCAATAAAAATGGGCTAGTGTTTTGTGCAAAGTAGTGCCGTTTCATTGCAAAGTTTAAAGCGGGAATAAAAATACTAATACTAACTGCAGCAACAAACAGTGCTAATCCAAGTTCTCGAGAAAATACACTTACAACGTGAGAAGCGGTAATAGCTGACTCAGGGTTTTTAGCTAACAAAATAAATATTAAAAATACTGGAACACATAATCCATCATTTAATCCACTTTCGGTATTAATACCCTCGCGAATTTTTTCAGGAACTTCTGTGCTTGCTAATAATCCTTTGCTTAATGCCGCATCGGTTGGTGTTAATATAATTGCGATTAATGCAGATTGAATTAATGAAAGTTCGGAAAAAATAAACAAGCTAACACTTATCCCCAACAATAATGTTAAGGGGAGGGCAATAAATAACAATAAGCCTGGATATTGAAAACTATGCCTTAGTACGCTCAACTTAGATTTTGCCGCATCCGAAAATAAAAATATACTTAAGGTTAACTCTATAAACGGAAGTAATAAATCTACACCAGCTTTTAATTCACCGCCGTTATTAGGCAATACGTTAGCTAAAACAATGCCGCCCATTACAAAAAACATTGGGCCGGTGACTTCTGTTTTTTCTAACTGTCTAAATGTTAATGAATAAATTAAAAATAATGCACCTATAAAGGCGATAATTAAATAGGTCATTAAATTTTCCTTTTAACGCCAGACTTTGCTCGTTCTTTAATATTAGTTTGAATATAAATTTGATCTGTTGTCGCAATTTTTGCGTGGCCTAAATCTTCAGATAAATGCTTAAGCGGCCGCGTTTGCGCATCATGTGTTGCACCAGTATGGCGAAGCCAATGTGCAGTAGCAGCTTCAAGTTGTTCTGCATCATCTTTAAAACCATCATCTAATAATGATTGTTGAGCCAAATCAAAACTTTGTTGTACTAAACGGCGAATTTGCCTAACAGTCATGCCACCTTGGCCCCTAATTTTATGGACCAAAGGTTCGGATTCATCAACTCGGGGAAGGGCGGGTAACCCTCTGTATAATCTATAACGTTTTAAATATTCAACAAAATCATCGCTTAACGTAACATCTCGTAATTTATTGCCCTTACCCATAATACGTAAAAACCAAAAGCCGTCATTGTCTTGCCAAAAATGCGACATAACTGGCGACCACTGCGGGCGCTCTGACAATTCAGAAATTCGTAAATATAAACCTTTTAAACAAGCTAAGGTAAATAAATTACGTTCTAAATTTGGTTTTTTCTCGCATAAATCGCGAGTAACCCCAAACACATATTCCCACTGTATATCGCTTAAGGTGTCTGGGATCTGAATTTGAGATTGCACAACTAAATACGGGCTATTTTTTTTCACAACAGGAACAAAATTAGCAAAGGTTTTTTCTTCTAATAATGAAAATTTATAAAAAACATTGAGTGCAGTAAACATAGCCGATAATGTTTGCTGACTTGCCGTTGATTCTTTTAACATAAAAGGGCGCCAATTTTGGTTTAATCGGCGGATACCTTGCTCATCTTTATAGCGCCATTGCACTGATGTTGATGCCCATTTTTTATCAGGCTCAACCATAAAATCTACATAAGCTTCTATGTCTTCACGTTTTAAATCGAACACTGATTTTTCGGCAATTAACCATGACCATAAATAAAAACGTTCAAGTTCGTTTCTAAAACGACTGTATGTTGCCTCTGATTTTCGGCCATACACATATAAAAATTGGTATAAAAATTTAAGATCAGATTCTGATTCAGTTACAGTCAAGCTAACTTGCTGTATAAAGGTAGCAAGTTCTGGGTATTCTGAATTAAGAGTGCCATCATCAAGATGAGCAATTTGATACCTTAATTGTTTTAACGTATCGACTAACGCAACAAGCATAGTATATAAATATTCAATTAAATAAGTTAGTTACAGAATAACCTTTAAGTCCGATACTGTCTAGTATTGGACATAGTAATTAAATACTTATTTTAGACTATGTTTAAATTGCCATGCCAAATCTTATTAAGGAAAAATTATGAAACAACTTAGTATATTATTTTTACTTACACTCTTGTTGGTACTTACAGGTTGTGCGACTACCGGTAGTGCATCACCAAGCGAAAAACGGTCTTTAGTACAAAGTATGAAAAGTAACACGCTTAGTAAACTTTATACTAAAAAGCCTGATGTTAAAACGCAAATAGCAAACTCAGCAGGCTATGCAGTTTTTGATAACGCGAATGTTAACGTTATTCTTGCTAGTTTTGGTGGTGGTTATGGTGTAGTAAAAAATAACTTAACCGGTAAATCTACTTACATGAACATGGGTGAAGCTGGTTTAGGGTTAGGTTTAGGTGTTAAAGATTTTAACGTAGTTATGGTTTTTCATACCCAAGCAGCAGTAAATAGATTTATTGAACACGGTTGGGCTTTTGGCGGAAACGCAGATGCAGCAGCAAAATACGAAGATAAAGGTGGAGCATTGGTAGCCGAAGCCATTGCAGACCAAGTTACTGTATATTCTGTAACCGAAAATGGCCTTGCACTTCAAGCTGTATTAAAAGGCACTAAATTTTGGGTAGATTCTGAGCTAAATTAACCATTAATAACTCTCCTAAAAGCGGGCTGGTTTGAATAATCACGCCCGCTTTATTACTTACCTCGCAATTTAACATAACGTAATTTATGGGCGTATATCATATCCTCCTTTTATGATATTATTCTTATTATTTCTTATTGCTCGATAAATGAAATTAGTTAAGTATTTACCAGAGTCAGCTCTTGATAGCTTTTTAAAAGATCCTTGTTTAAGATTAACACCAAGTAAATGCTTTGAAGACAAAGCTGAGTTTGGAGCACAATGTCATGAATTCATAACCAACCCTGAGTTGGATAATGTTATAAATATGCATGGAGTCATTTCTTTAACTAAAAGCGAAACCGCACCTTTGATGTGGACTAACTATGCTAATAATCATAAAGGTTTTTCGTTTGTACTTGAAGCAGATAGCTCTAACATTATAGGTTCTATTTTTTATTTGAACCCTGCAGTAGATCCTAATTTATATATTGCTAAAAATATTCAATATTGTATTGATTTAAAAAGCTTTTCAGATTTTTCTAACCCTATGGAAATCTTTGATTATTACCCATTCCAAAAGCATATTTCGTTCTTACCTGAAAATGAGTTTAGATTAATCTTACCCTATTACTATGTTGATATTATTAAAATACATAAAGTACTTTTTGAATCAGATTCATTTTTTTTAACTATTGATTTAGATTTTATATATGATGGTTGTATGTTTTACACATGTGATTTCAAAAGAGCATGTAACAAAATAGCTGATATTCATTCTTTTCAAAGGAAAAAACTTTGGTTTTATTCATTTGATAAAGGTAACCAGATTCTTTTTCTTAAAAGAATTGATTTAAATAGAGGTTCAATGGGAATATCTGTAGCAATTAGAAAACTTATTCTAGGGAATAATTTTGATTTACCAAATTTAACCTCAAATATAAAAAACTTACAAAAACATGATTTTTTCAATCGACGTTTTATTACTAGTACTCCAGGTATATACCATAGAGAGCTAAAAAATATATTTAAAATTACTAGAGGTAGCACGGGTTTATCTTTTGAAATTGTTGAGCACAAATTTATATAAAGTCATCAGCTATAGTTAATGTAATCATCAAACGCTTCAGCCAATTTTTCCGTTTCACTAAAAACAGTATTCCAATATTTAATACGCGTGTCTGCATCAAGATCGGTAAAGTCGTTTCTGTCTGGGATTTTTCCGTAAGGTAAACCGGCTATAAATTCTTTTGATGGGGTGATCATCACTACATTATCGTAATTTTGTGGTGCTACTTTACGTTTTAAATTTTTATCAAACCACCCTGCTTTTGGCTCGCTATTAAAATGCGGATATAAAATTAAACCTGGGTTGTTAATTTTTAAATCAAAGTGGTAATCAATTATTCCGCCATCGCGATACATACCTTGTGGCGAGCCTGCAATATTTTTTATGCCTTGCATTACTAGTGGTATAGAGCCCGATGCAAGTAAGGCATCTTTTAAATTAGTTTGGCTAAGTGCTATGTTTTGCGTTTTAAAATTATAACTGTCGGTTATTGATAAGTTACTGTTTGGCGCGCCAAAAATAAACCGCTCGTACTGAGAGCCTAATAATTTTCGGTTAACGCGGTTTAGCATATAACTTTTTGATAAACCTAAAAGCTGAATCAATTTATTTTCGCTGGCAATAAAACCATTCGATTTAGCCACTATAAAATGCGCTTTAAAAACGGGGTTATTTATTATTTCGGTTACTCCGTTATCGCCAAAAACATCTTCAAGTAATGCGCGGGCTTTTATTGTGATTTCGCTAGGCGTTGGTTTATTACTAGAATAACGCGTTTGCGAATACGATTTTGCTAACCGCTCAATGGCAGCAACCGGATCGTTTTGGGCAAAACACGCTGAACGAAAAGCCCCTGCCGATGATCCAATTAAGTTAAGGGGTTGGGTGCGGTTTTTAAAAAATTCGCCAAAAATATATTTGTCTAATCCAAATAAGGTAAACCATTTAGGCCCGCCACTTGCTCCTAAAAAAGAGGTAAATAGCTCGGGTTTAAAACCTTGTTCGTTTATTATTTTTGTTGCGTTCTTCCCTGCGACAATGTCGATCATGTCTGTATTTTTACCTTTTATATCTATTTTTAAATTTCACACGCTCTAAATATGAATAATTATGCAAAATTAAAAAGCGACTTTATGCTGCCATAAAACCGCTTTTTATCGTTAAAGTTACTTAAAATACGCGAATCAATCCCAAATGCCGTCTTCGCATTTTCCCTGTACTTTTACGTCTTTTACTTTAAATTCGGGTTCTATGCCTTTGTCTCTTTGTGCGTGGTAATCGTGTGTTACCGACAAAATAGTTGGCGTTAACAGTATGATAGCGATTACATTAACCACTGTCATTAACCCTAAGGCAATATCGGCTAAATCCCATACTTCTTTTAATGTGGCCGATGCGCCCCAAAGCATCATTGATAAATAAAGTAACGTGTAAATACCGCGCCCTACTTTGTTATCAAGCTTAAATAAATGTAAGTTACTTTCAGCGTAGGCATAGTTAGCTACCACCGAGGTAAATGCAAATAGCGTGATAGCTGCTGCTACAAAGTACACACCACCTTGTGCTAAATGCGCGGTCATGGCGCTTTGCGTTAAACGTATGCCTTCCATTTCGCCGCTTATGTCTACATCGGCTAATAAAATAACGACGGCGGTACAACTACAAAGTACAATGGTGTCGAAAAACACGCCAAGCATTTGTATGTAGCCTTGTGTTACTGGGTGATTAGGAATGGGGCTTGCGCTTGCTGCGGCATGCGGCACACTACCCGCACCCGCTTCGTTAGAATATAGACCGCGTTGAATACCATTTTTAATGGCTGCGCCCATTGCACCTGCGCCCGCTTCTTGCAAACCAAAAGCAGATAAAAACACATCTTTTAGCATGCCAGGTACTTGTGGCAAGTTCATAATTGTAATAATAACGGCAGCTGCTACAAACAATATACCCATTAATGGCACTACACGCTCCGCAAAACGGGCAATGGCTTTAAAGCCGCCTAAAATAATCGACCCTGCTAATACCGTAATAACTAAACCTGAATAAAAAGTGGGTACTTCGAATGCATAGTTTAGTGCATCGGTAATTGTATTTGTTTGCATTGCGCTAAAGGTAAAGCCATAGCCTAAAAATAAACACGCGGCAAATACTATAGCAAAGGCACGGCTGCCCAACCCTTGTTGAATGTAATACGCAGGGCCACCTCTAAATTCACCGTTACTATCGCGAATTTTGTATACTTGGCCTAATATACTTTCGGCAAACCCGGTTGCCATGCCAAGTATGGCAATAACCCACATCCAAAATATGGCACCACTGCCGCCAAGCGAGATAGCCACGGCAACACCGGCTAAATTACCCGTTCCTACCCGAGCACAAAGCCCGGTACACAATGCCTGAAATGACGAAATATCGTTTTTATTACATTTACTACTGCCTTTTAACAGGCTAAACATATGTTTAAATTTAACTATTTGAATTGCTTTTAAACGAACAGAAAACCATACGCCGGTGAAAAGTAAAATATAGATGAGTACCTGACCTTCTCCCCACAACAGGTTATTTACACTTTTTACTACCGTATCGAACATTGCGAATTCCTTATTATATTTTTATAGTTATGCGCTTTAACATAGTCATTTTAAAATGTACTCGCAACGCTTACTCTTTCATATGCAATAAAGGCAACCATGTTGCCTTTAAATTTCGCCTTATTTGCTTTGTAAATGTACCCCTGCAATCATACACCTTACAGAGCCACCAGCAGATTCAATGGTAGGTATAGGCAAAGCCACTAGTTTAGCCGTTTTTTGTATCGCAATTATTTGCTCGCCCGTTAGCGCATTGTAAGCGGTTTGCGACAGCGCTAAAATTCGGCCGTTTTTACCTTTTAATTCAATGGCATTTCCGCAAAATTTATTTATTTGCTCAACTGACAGATCGATTACTTCGTGATGGCTTTGTAAAAAATGCCCTACCAGCGCACTGCGCTGCGCTTCGGGCACCATACTTAAGCCAATCATTACAAACTTGCTGGCTACGCACATTAGTACATTAGTGTGATACACCGCTATACCTTGCTCATCAGCGGCGTTAAACACAACTGGCTTAAACGAAAGTAAATTACACACAGTATTTACTACCGATCTTGTTGTGCGCTTAGATTCTACCGCATAAGCAAGTTTATAGTGGTGATCGAGTACCAATGATCCGGTGCCTTCTAAAAATGCATTTTCTTTCGCTAAATGTGCATAATCACTCACTACCGACACTTTATAGTGATCTGTTAAATAATCAATTATATCTTTACGATATTCTAATCTTCTGTTTTCAACAAACATTGGGTAAATAATTAATTGCCCATTTTGATGCGTAGAAAACCAGTTATTTGGAAAGACAGAATCGGGCGTATGTGTTTGCTCGTCTTCAAATAAATGAACGGTTACACCTTCATTTTGTAATAACTCAACCGCATTGGTAACCTCTTTAAAGGCTTGTTCGCTTTCATTTTTTGCTGCACATTCACTTTGAAACGCATTGTCGAGCATAGTTTGTGGATTAGACGTAAAGTGATGCGGACGCACCATCACAACTGCGCTCGGTGCTTGTTGTGTTAGGCTCATGCTGCGCTCTCTTTATCTATACGCGATACTTCAAGAACTGAAAATAAGTTACGCGGATCGCGCTGCTGGGTGATCAGGTCGAGTATTTCGTATTCTCCTGATTTAATAAGTTGCTCGCGAATATACACTAATGCGGTAAAATCTTCGCTTGCAAAGCCGACACCATCAAAAATAGTAAGCTCTTTTTCGCTTGTACGACCAAGTTGCTGTTTATTAATGACTTTATGAAACTCGGTTACAGCAAAGCACCTGCTCATTTGTTGA
Source organism: Pseudoalteromonas sp. S408 (assembly GCF_005886645.1). Taxonomy (NCBI): domain Bacteria; kingdom Pseudomonadati; phylum Pseudomonadota; class Gammaproteobacteria; order Alteromonadales; family Pseudoalteromonadaceae; genus Pseudoalteromonas; species Pseudoalteromonas sp. S408. The sequence continues at coordinate 244,566 of NZ_PNDY01000007.1, forward strand.
ATTTCGCCCTCGATTCTGGTTTGTGGTTCATACTCTACAAATACATTAGCGCGTTCGAGTAAAGCGGAATCAAGCTCGGTTTTGCCTGGGCAGTCGCCACCAATCGCATTAATATGAACACCTTCTGGGATCATATCGTTTGTTAAAATGGTTGCGTTTGTTTTATCGGCCGTGCATGTGGTAATTATGTGTGCGCCCTTTATTGCCTCTTCAACACTTTCACATATAGTCACGTTTAAACCTTTAGTGCTTAAGTTATTAAACGCTTTTAGAGAGGCTGCTTCGTCTATATCGTATAAACGAATGTGTGTAATACCCAATACCGCTTTAAACGCTAAAGCCTGAAACTCAGACTGAGCTCCATTACCAATCAGGGTTAAGGTGGTTGAGTTTTTTGGTGCTAAATAAGTAGCCACAAGCGCTGATGTTGCAGCAGTGCGTAGTGCGGTTAATAGGCACATTTCGCTGATCATCACCGGGTAACCGCTATCCACATCCGACAAAATACCAAATGCTGCCACCGTTTGAAGCTCTTTAAAGGTATTTTTTGGGTGACCATTTACGTATTTGCAGCTAAACATTTTGCCATCGCTTACCGGCATAAGCTCTATTACACCATCGGGAGAATGTGCTGCATAACGCGGCGATTTATCAAATTCGTGCCAACGAGCAAAGTCGTGTTTTAGTTTGTTAGTTAGGCTAACTAATACATTTTCTATTCCTAATGTGTTTATTAGCTTGGCCATAGCTTGAACACTTACAAATGGAACACCGTGTTTTGGCTGCGCTATAAAATGACTCATGACTACCTCTGTAATAACAATATAAACTAATTAAAATAAGTTTATCGACTACAGATGCCACTTAAAATGCTAATACTTTATACAAATAATGGTATTTTTTAGCAATTTGCTAGGCATAAATATAAATTTTTAGTATTTTGTATAAAAAATAATTAGAGGTAAGCGTATGCTCCCTTATATTTATGACTCATTAGATAACGCCCTAATAGCCGAATTAAGAAAAGACGGCCGTGCATCTATTTCTGCTTTAGCTGATGTTTTAAAGGTGTCGCGCGGGACAGTACAAAACCGCTTGGATCGGTTAGTTTCATCGGGCGCTATATTAGGTTTTACTGTGCGGGTGCACGAACACATAGAAACCGAAGCCGTAAGAGCAATAATGATGGTGGAAGTGGTGGGTAAATCGACCTCGCAAGTTATAAAAACAATGCGCGGCATACCCGAGCTCACTAAGTTACATACCACCAACGGCGCTTGGGATTTAGTAGCAGAAATACAAGCAGGAAACCTAAGTGACTTTGATGGCGTACTTAGGCAAGTACGCGAGATAGATGGCATTTTAAATAGCGAAACCAGTATTTTATTGTCATCTACTTAAGCATTAATGTTAACACGTGAATATTGATATCGCCTTGCTCATGTCTGATCTTACAGTTTAAGTAATTAGATTTTGACCTCATTTAACAGACAGCTATTAGCAAGAAGTAGTTAGTCAAAAATCTTAATTTCTGAAGTCAAGATTTGACCCAAGGCTTTCCTTTAATGTCTGAAGTCAAGATTTGACCCTAGGCTTTTCTAGGCTTTTAATGAATACTGTCGAGTGAGCATATAGTCGGCAATGTAATTTAAATACGCAGAGCGAGTTTTTATTTTCAATCCGTCGAATTGACGCTGTATGTATGCACAGTAATAGCTCAGTCGCTCGCATAGTCAAGAAAACGACCCAGTCGCTCGTTTTATAATGAAAAGAAAAGCGAGCACGGATGAATTTTAATAACACTGGCAATTAGTTGACAAGTTTGTTAAAAATAAACCAATAAGAAAACGAGCTACATTGTGGTAGAAATACGCGCGATTAGCTCGCTATAAACATCTTAGGCATACAAGGAAGTCGCTACCATCGAAGATTCAATTTCTGTCAAAAAAAATTACTCTAAAGCTAGCTATATAATGGCTATGTTGAGTTTATCCATGCTTGTGATATTTATCGGCATATTTAAAACAGGTTTATCTTTATATGATGTTTTCCAAACCATAAAACTTGATGGTGTGGGAGATCCAAAAGTCATGGCTGGCCACATAAGCAAATCATTAGTTAATTATGTAGTTTACTTTTTTCTGGCTTTACCAGGCTGGTTATTAGCTATGAGTGTTTTATTTTTTACCAAATATAGGTCAAAGCGCTACTACAACTTTTTAGTTATGATTTCCGTATTTTTAATTCTAGGCTTTCCATTCTCTACTTTATTTGGAGTCTTGCTTGGTATTACTTTGTTAATAAAGCGTAAGCAGTTTAAAGTATGCCTAACAAGCTAATTAACAAGGACAAAAAACAGTTTGCTGTTTTCGTTCCTCAACATTTTAGCAAACAATTTTTTGCCTGTTATTAGGGCGTTATGTTTTTCTCAAGTAAGGAGTGCTGGACATGTCAATGATTGCGTCATTGAAGAGTGTAAATGAAAATAAACTAAAGAGTTTGTTATCAAATCCTGATGGATTAACTTCATATTTATATGAAGAAGATGGGAAAGTTTGTGATGTTGATAAAGCTTGGCATGCCATTCATTTCCTATTAAATAAGGCTGTATGGGAGTTTTCATCTATTGGTGGTTCTGTTTTTTTAGGTGGAACTCCGATCTCAGATGAAGATGTTGGATATGGACCAGCCCGATACTTTACCGCGGAAGAGAGCGCCGCAATCTCAGAAGAATTAATGGAAGTTTCTGATGTTACTCTTCTGAAACATTTTGAGGCTTTGGTATCTGAATCAGAAATTTATCCAGGATTTTCAGATAATGAAGAAGATAGAGAGTACATCGCTCAGAATTTTACACACTTAAAAGAGTTTTGTTCGGAAGTGGTTAAGTCTGGAAACAGTATAATTACGTATATGTGCTAAAAATCATAACACATATGAGCCTTAACTCTGTCAATAGGCATTAGTGTTCTTTTTGACCGTTTTTATAAATTGACGGTCAATTCTAAACCAATAAACAAATTCGTTTACTTCGTCTGTCGATACGGCTGTTAAAGCTAATGGGGTCAAATCTTGACTTCATACATTAAAAACCTTCAATGTTTTCTCGCAGCACATATATGACTATCATATTTAGTTAAGGCTTATTCAGTTAAACAACCGTAATTTTTTACGGTTGTTTCTAAACTATTTGTTTTACAGCTACATTGCGTAGCTGTGTGCGTAATCTACAATCCGTGCATTTTGGCTTTTTAAGTATTCACGTCCCGCTTTTACACCAAGTTTATGATCTTTACGTAAATCGTCGTTTGTACTGCCTAGTAATTTGCTGTGCAGTGTTTCATCTGCAAAAATTTGTATAATTTCTACATCACTAGGCGGGTTTGTCATAAAGTTTAGCTCGTCTAGGTAAGCTTGTTCATGCTGAATTAGGTAGTCGAGCGTTTTTGGACAGTAACCTGCTGCCGTAGCAAGCGATCTAAGCTTTTGAACCCATGCCGATTGCGCTTGAAAATCAGCGTCTACCGTTCTTATAACCACAATCTTACGCGCGCCACGGTTGTACGCTTCGCGGACTGGTAATGGTGCAGCTAGTCCACCGTCAAGAAAAAAGTCTTCTTGAGGTTCGGTAATTGTGTTTGCTTCGTTAGCGGCTTGTGCATTTAGCCAAGGTGTTAATTTAACACCTTGTTTGTACAAAAAGGGTAATGCGCTTGACGCTTTTAATAGCTCGCGCCATTGATGCTCTTCACCTGTTGGTGATAAGTAATACGCTTTTCTGTCACGTGCGTTTGTAGCAGTAATAAGTAACTCACGTTCACCTAATGATGTTTTAGCTGTTTTAAAGTCAATTGCTCTATTTACTTCTTTGGTTTTATCAAAGTACCAGTCTAAATCAACAATGTGTTTTCCCATTAAGCCACGACCTAGTTGAAAAAAACGTTTATTACGAGACAGCCCTCTAATCAGGCGTTTAGCGTAACCTTTTTGACGAGCTAAATAGCTTGTTAAGTTTTGTGAACCTGCCGATGTGCCAATAAATAAATCAAATGGGTCGTAGTTTTGTTCTAACCACGCATCAAGTACACCTGCGGTGAAAATCCCTCGCTGTCCGCCACCTTCAGCAATTAACGCAACCTTAGGCTGTGCTATTTTAGTTACTGAAGAAGCTGTTGCGCTGTTTAGAGAGTTCACGGGGTACCTGCCTTTAATTTAATAATGTTTGTTTCAATAAATACATTTTATAGAATTAAAGTAATGCCTTAAAATTGATTGTTTAAATCAATTTGATTGATAAAACAGAACGATAAACCATCTATTAATACACTTAACTAATAGTTACTAATGCGTTTTGTTTTATTTTAAATGTTTAGGCATCACATCAATTAATTTAAATTGTAAATTACTGATTGATGCCCCTACTTTAACAAGCCTTAGGTGTACGCTTGCTTAACTAAAATAAAAATGAGTGTTAACGAGTGTATTAAATAACTAAGTAACCTATTTTACTTAGCTATAAAAAATTAAGCCGTTTGTGTATTAGCTTGGCACTCTAACTTATAGTTTTCTGAGTTTAAGCCTTTTTTCCAATAACCTGATGACACGATATTAGTACGCGGTACAGCAAGCTTACTAGTTAATAGCGTTTTCAGCTCACGTACTAACCCTGCTTCGAGTGCCATAAATATAATAGGTGGCTGTTCATGTTGCTGTAGTGTGCTTAAGGCATTAGCCATCTCAATCTCTGGCGTTGTAGTTATCAACCAATTGACCTGGCGCGTTGAATCTAAGCTGATAATATCCGCTTTATTCGGGGTATGAATAAACGCGTCAATTTTAGCGTTTATTGGCAATTGCTGAACATACCCTTTAATAGCATTCACCGAGGTTAAATCGCCTAGTAACACATAATGTGAGTGCTGGTAATTTTCAAGCTTTTTAGGGCCAGGGCCTGCAATAGCTAGTTCATCACCTACTTTGGCAACTTTTGCCCAATTAGTCGCCGGGCCTTGGTGCATATTAATAACAAAATCGAGCGTAATTGCACCATTGCTTTTATTTACATTTTGTATTGTGTACGAACGCATACACGCCGTTTTTAAATTGAAGTCGGCCACACCGTTTTTTGGAATAAGCACTTTTACATAACTGCCAATGTGATCAGAAGTTAAATCTGTAAACTCTTCAGAGCCTAAAACTATACGTTGTAAATGTGGGGTTATTTGCTTTGTGCTTAATACTCTTACTTTGCGTATTTTTTTTGCCATATAAATTAACCTCATTGATTAAAAATTACTGCTTTATAAAGCAGATGTTGCACAACGCCCCATTGGTTGATAAAATCAACTATAGCAATTTAATTGACATTGTCAACCATTATGGATTTATTATGTATACCTCATTAGCCAATACATTATTTACTTTAATGCAAAATTACCGCGTTACCATACGCGAAGCGATTAATGCGGGCGAGCTTGGATTAAACGCAATGCACGTACGCTGCTTTCATATTATTGCAACCACAACTCAGTGCACAGCAAACGATATTGTGAATCAAACTCAGCGCGATAAAGCCCAAATAGCACGGTTAGTGAAAGAACTACTCGCGTTAAACTTGATTAATAAAACGGCCAGTGAACACGACAAGCGTTGTTTTATTTTGTCATTTACCTCTGAAGGTCGTACGCTTTATGACAAGCTATTAGCTGCCGAACAGCAAGTAAATGCACAAATGTGTAAAAATTTAAACTCACAGCAAATCAATGACTTTTTACACACGGCCCAACAAATGATCAAAAACATGGATTGATCTGCCATTCATTACTTGGCATAACGAATACAAAACACATATACTGTACACTTATACAGTATATGTGTTTTGGTTGTTTATTTATGTTTGTTATTCCTATTTATATAGAAGCAGGTATTTGCGGGTTTGAATCTCCTGCAGCACAATACACTGAGCTTGGCGTTTCCCTTGATGAGCTATTAATAAAGCACCCTGATGCCACATTTATTGGTATTGCGTCGGGTAGCTCTATGCAAGAAGTAGGGATTTTTGAGGGTGATTTACTCGTAGTAGACCGAGCAGAGCACGCTAAAGATGGCGATGTAATTGTGGCTAATTTAAATGGCTTATTTGTGTGTAAACTACTTGATAAAACAAACGCTCGATTGCTATCGGCTTCGCCTTTATATCAACCCGTAAATATTACGCCTAGCGATGAATTTCAGCTTGAAGGCGTAGTCAGTTTGTCTATTCGTATGCATCGCCAAAGCCCTGAGTTACTTTCATGTATGCCTTAGTCGATGCAGTAGCGTTTTATGCCAGCGCCGAAAAAGTATTTGATCCTGCCATTCGCTCAAAACCTGTCGTAGTACTTACCAATAACGATGGCTGCGTGTGTGCGGTATGCCCTATTGCGCGTAAGCTTAATATTCCTAAATTTGGCCCTTACTTTAAAGTTAAGCAGTTATTAGAACAAAACAATGTGGTTGTACGCTCTAGTAACTATGAACTATACGCTAATTTAAGCGACCGAATGATGAGTGTGATTGGTCGCTTTTGTGATACCCAGCATATTTACAGTATTGATGAATCGTTTTTGCACTTTAGCGGCTATGAAAACGTTGTAAAAGATTGGCATACTTACGGGCACCTTATTAGACGAACCGTATGGCGAGAAACAAAGCTCCCCGTGGGCGTTGGGTTTGGGCCAACGCCTACACTTGCAAAAGCAGCAAATCATGCAGCTAAAAAATTAACAGGCTTTGACGGTGTTGCTGTCATAAATGACGAAGCAAGCCGCCGTGCAATTTTACAGCGCATGGACTGCCAAGATGTATGGGGAATTGGCAAGCGCTTAGCTAAAAAGCTAAAAATAATGAACATAAATACCGCATGGCAGCTTGCCCAACAAAACCCAAAAACTATGCGCCGCGCTTTTAGTGTGGTGGTAGAGCGCACAGTAAGCGAGCTTAATGGCTTAGTATGTTTAAACTGGGATGATGTACGCCAAGATAAACGCGAAATTTACTCAACTCGCAGCTTTGGAGAGCGTATTTATGAACCAACCGCTCTTAAAACCGCTTTAATTAACCATGTTACTATTGTGGGTAAAAAACTAAGATCGCAAAAGTCGCTTGCAAAGCAATTATATATTTTTGCATCGAGTTCATCCCATGAAGACGTATTTTATAAGAAGTCTTATATGTATCAGTTTAGCATGCCAACAAACGATACCTGCGTTATGGCCAATGCGGTGTCTGAGGTGTTTGAAAAAATTTACCAACCTGGCGTGCGGTTTTATAAGTGTGGTGTAGGTGCACTAGAACTCACCGCTGAGCAATTTCAGCAAAGTGACTTATTTGCACCACAACAAGATAACCCAAAGTTGATGGGCTGTTTAGATGCTATTAATACCCGATACGGCAAGGGTATGTTGGGCTTAGCAAGTAGTAAATTAAACGATCGCTGGCATATGAACAGAGATTTTTTATCGCCTCAGTACACAACCCGCTGGCGCGATATACCAAAAATAAAATGCGATTTATAGACGCTTTAATTCAAACTTGCACTGAACATTAGCATTTTTAATCAAGTATTCTAACTGTGTATCAGAAACAAAATTTAGCGTGCGGCTAACATCTAATATATCGTTATTATTGTCACACCGATCTTGGCGTAAATCCATTGTTAAGCCAATACTCGTATATTTAAACTTTGTAGTTACTAGGCAAAAATCAGGGACTTTATTAGTTTGTGTGCCATTATGTAAATCAATAAAAGAAATTAAACTGCCAAGTCTAAAACCCAAATCAGTATTATTTTTATCAAGCCACATTAATGAGCCTGAATCGCAATAGCGAGCATCGCCAGAAACTAATTCATAATCGCCAACTTTACTATTAAACAAGCTAACAAACTTAGTTTTGTTACTAGGTAAAATCGTTTTAGCAAAAGACTGATTAGCAAAAAATAAACAACAAACACATAGTAAAACTTTATAATTTTTCATTAAAGAAACCTAACAAGTCACAATACAATTAGCTTAACACATTAAACCTACTTACTTATTTTAAAATTTATGCAAAAAAAATCCCTTGATAGCAATCAAGGGATTTAATAGTTATACAATTAGACTGTTGTTATTTGTGAAACAACTGTGCTCTTCTGTAAACAAACAAAGCGGTTAAGAGTAATAAGAAGAAACTGAAAGAACCTCCTCCACTTTTATCACCTTCTTTAGGTGTTGGCAGTGCAACAGGTACATCATTAACGGTAACGATAACACTTTGCTCTGTCTCCCCTTCACCATCAGAAACGCTGAGTTTAAAGCCAAGTTCACTTGTTACAGATACACTTGGCGCGATAAACGACAATGTATTTGAATTAGCATCTTCAATTGCGACTTCTATACCTTGTGTTTGAACCCAGCTGTAAGTAAGTTCAGATGACTCTTTGTCTGTTGCAGTTGCTGTAACGCTAACGTCTTTACCCTCATCAACCGATAAAGAAGATGAGCTCAACTCAACTGCTGGTAATTGATTAACGTGCATAAAGGTCACTGTATATACCTCTGTGAATTGCTCGTAACCATCTGAGATTAATAAAGTGATATCTGTAGTGAACGTTTCCTCTAATTCACCTACAGTCAGTGTCGCTTTACTGTCTGTCTCTAAAGGCGCCAGTGATAATTGAGGATGATCAATACTCCACTCAAAACTTAGCAAATCACCATCAGGATCTGTTGTTCCTGACGCATCAAGCTCAGTAGTTGAAAGCTCTTCAATGGTTGCTGGAATTGTTATATCTAAAACAGGCGCTTGGTTTAAACTTTCTTCAGCTAACTTAGCAACTAATTCAATCACTCCATTAACTTCACCGTCTAAGTCAAATTCACTGCCGTCTGTTACTGCAAAAGTAAAGCAACCTGAACAAATTTGCTCGTACACGTTACCAGTTAGCTTTGCAACCGACTGCCAACCTGTATTAGATAACAAACGAATTTGCATTTCTGAACTTAAAATAGAGTTAACGTACTCTGGTATCGCAATTTCAGCGGTACCCGATGAATTTGAGAGGGTAATATGAATATTTACAATATCACTTTTAGCTTGAAAGTGAGGTTCTGTAATATCTAAGCTATCAAAGTAAGTACTTAAGTCTTGCTCTGAAATAGACATATCAGCAATCATTTGCGTTACACTAGTCTGTTTAATGTTACCTACTGACAAGTGATTAAACTCATCGATGCTACGAACCGTATCACCTGAATCTAAAACAGCTGAATGCGTAATAGAAGAGCTATCTAAGTAATCAACAATGCCGTCTTTATCGCCATCGCTCACACCTTCTTCAGCATCAGGAATACCATCACCATCAGTATCTAACTCAGGATCATTAAAAGTAACTGCGTCAATCACACGTAAACTAATTTGATCCGTTGCAACAGTCTCGCTATTCTGTTTTATAGTAAACGTAATGTCTAGATTGTTAGAGTCCGTGAGCAATTGAGGCGTAAAAGTAATATTCCACTTTGAGGGACCAATTTTATTTACAAAATAATCACCTTGTGAAGATAGCTGGAGCTCTATTGAATTATCAGCTTCTGCACTAGGTAAATTAACTGCATGAACATCAACAATAAAGTCTGACGAATCACGTTGAACCATCTTGCTTATTACTTTTCCATTTTGATATAGATTAGTAATAAATTCAGGTTTTGCAGTTTCATTTAGAAAAACTAACTGGCTAGTATCATTTCCATCGGTAAATGAATTGTTTGTCGTATTAATGCGAATATTCGACGCATTTTCAAAGAACTCACGTTCTAGCTCTACCTTGACAAGGCCATGATGGTTTGTAGATATATATTTACTAGTATTATTGCCAATAAGATCAAAGCTTACTGAACCGTATGGGCTTTTACCACTTATGAGTACATCAATAACCGCATTACCATTTTGGTAAACATACGTAGTAGGCTGGATACTGACTTTAGGAAAAACATAAGCATTTATTTCACCTGTAGAAGTATTACCCGCTCCATCAACGGCAGAAACAGGAATTAAAATATCCCCGGTTCTAAACACAAAGTTACTATCAATATCGATAATAGCCACACCCGATACACTATCGTAGATAGCATTAGAGTTAAATAATGCCGCTTTTATGTCATCGATTGAGCTTCCATAAACATTAACTGAGTAATAGTCTTGTATAACAGGTGGCGTTGTGTCAACTAAGGTTACCGTTTGAATAGCCGTCGTTTCGTTACCAACATAATCACGAGCAACCCATGTGATTTGATGTTCACCAAGGGGCAACCATGAGCCAGAGAAAGTATAAACATAAGGTTCTAAATGTCCGTTATCAGTCGCCTCAGGAACAAAAATATTTGTAAGGTTAGTATTTTGAGACGTTGCTTCAAGAGTAATAGGCTCTAAACTTGATACAAAAACAGGGGCTATATTTTCACCCAAGCTAGAATCAGTTGGGTGACTATCTTCACTATCTTGCACACCGTCGCCGTCTGTATCTGTAGAAAGCGGATTACTAGACATCTGATACTCGTTTAGATTAGATAAACCGTCGTAGTCTGAATCCTTTGATGCATCATTAGAATCAAGTGCATTTAGTCCATTCTGTGCTTCCCAATAATCTGGAATACCGTCGCCATCAAAGTCACTAACTACATCCAGCTCAGCAGTCCATGAAATATTATCAACTGAAAAAGGCATATCTGCTAAGTAAGGGCTTTCGTATTTTACCTTCACAATATTAAAACCATCATTTACCGGAATTAACAAGCGAGAGCGATAATGCTTAATATTGTACTGAGTACCGTTAACACTAATTTGGAATGATGAGTTATTGTTTGAAAAGTAATCTAAATTAATGAACCCTGCCTCAAATAACCCTGCAATTGCAAAGCCGCTTATACTACCTGCTGGAGAAGTATTTAGGCTTAAACTTGATGAACCATCCGTAGACCAGTTGGTATTAAGCTGCCATTGTGTAGTATGTTCTGCAAGCTCTGTAAATATAGCTGGCAAAAGCCCTTCTTCAAAGCTTTCATTTAGCTGAGAAAAAGACTGCACAGTTGATGTTGCGTCATTAGCAAGGCTTTGCCCATAGAACTCTTGGATATTAGTGTAACCATCAGCATCAAAATCTAAACTTGCATCCGAAGGGTCAAGTGGTAGCAAGCCATTATTAACTTCATAGCCATCACTTAACTCATCAGAATCTGTGTCAGCTGAATTTGGATTTGTTCCTAGGTTATACTCATCAAGGGCTGAAAGGCTGTCAGCGTCATTGTCAGATTGTGCATCACTTGCATCAAAACGATTTAAACCATTTAGTAGTTCCCAGTAGTCTGGTATTTGATCGTTATCAGTATCGGTTTGATCACCGACTGGAAGCATAACAAAGTTATCAAGCCATACTGCATCAGCATCAGTTGATACTGATCCGTCTTTGGTATACTTGAACTCAATCTTATGCACCCCTTCACTAATATTAACTAAAAATGAAGTTGGTTCAGGTGCTTCTAAATTTCCACGCTCAGCAAAACCAATAACTTCTTGGCCATCTATAGTCACCATAAAAAAGTCACAACAATATTCAGAATCAATTTTATAATCGAACGCTAAAACCCCTTCTTCAAATAAACCCGTGACAGTAAACCCGCTAAACTGAGAATCAGAGATATCTCCTGAACAAATACTTTGTGAGCCCTGTGTGGCAAAGTCGTCTGTGATAAACCACGGCGCACTTGAGTTTGCTGATTCAATCATCCATGTTGGAAGTGTATCGCTTTCAAATGACGTTGTGATATTTAAAGCAACAGGGTAAGAGGTATCTGACTGAGGGTCTGTATTTGCTTGAAACTCTGTAAGGTTAGTAAATCCATCATTGTCAGCATCTTGTGACGCATCTGAGGCATCCGTAAGATTTAGGCTGTTGTTATATTCCCACCCATCAGGCATTAAATCGCCATCAGTATCTGAGTTGTTAGGTAAACCATTATTTAAAAACTCAAGAAGGTTAGATAAACCATCGTTGTCTAAATCAAGTACTGAATCGTCAGTATTTATATCAAAACCATAAGATAATTCCCACATATCTGACATACCATCACCGTCAGAATCAGGGAAGCTAGGCCCAATATATAAATTATCGATAAATACAGCATCTAAACCTTCAGACACTATAACGTCTTTAGTGTACACAAACTTAACTGTATTGAACCCAGCAGGAACTGGAAAAGAAGCCACCTTCCAGTCAGTTAGGCCTGACTCATTAAGCACTAATGAATCGTTAATATAAACTTTGAAAAAGTCATAAGTTGCTTCAGTTTCCAATAGGTAGTTAAAGTTAACAAAACGTTGTTCGTCACTTAAAAATTGAAACTCAATGCTCGTTTGTTGCGAATCAGTAATATCACTGCTAGATAACACTAAGCCATCATGACCGTCATAATCAGTAATAAACCAAGGGGCTTGAGGATTTGAAGAAACTAAAAGTTCAGGGACAACTGCGTCATCAAAATTATAGGTAGTTTCAGGAAAAACAGAAGGTTCAGAGTTTGGATCAGTTGGGTCGCTGTTGCCATAATACTCAATTAAGTTAGCCCAGCTATCGGAATCAAAATCAAGTTCTGCATCAGCTGCATCAAGTGGATTAAATGCAAAAGTGACTTCCCAACCATCTGGCATACGATCGGAATCTGAATCCGTATTGTTAGGCAGTGTCATGTAGACGTTTAATTCATCGTAATCAGATAAACTATCAGCATCAGAATCAACTAAGTTTGGAAAAGTATTTGCCAAGTATTCTTCCAAGTTAGAAAGGCCATCTTGGTCTAAATCTAAATTGGCGTCATCGGCATCTGAAGGGTCTAGTCCGTATAAAAGTTCCCAGTTATCATCCATTAAATCTGAATCAGTATCGACAAACTTAATATTATCGCAAATAACTTCTACTTCATTAAATGCTGAAATTACATCAGATGCATTATAGTTTAAGTCAATTGCAGAGTTGATTGCTCCACATGCACCATCGATAAAACCACTCGAATTAACCCAGTAGTTTTGATTTGCTTTTAGCATTATTTCAAACGCTTTTTGAGGATCCCAGCCATCAGTATTTGAAAGCAGGAAAAAAGCACGGTTAAAAACACCACTACTAAAGTGAACATCCATGCCCGGGTAAAAATCGCTGGCTTTATCAATAGAAACACCATCTAATGAAGGCGTTTCAAAGTAACGAAGAGCTGGATCTACTTTTGAAATATCCGCCCCTGATAACCAGTCGGTTTCACCACGTAAAAAATACTCTGCAGTTTCACCTGCCATATCAGAGAAAGACTCGTTAATTCCGCCTGATTGATTAGAGTAAATAAGATTGGAGTTTTGACTAGTAAAGCCGTGGCTAACCTCATGAGATACAATATCAAGTGAAACCAGCGGGTAAAACCTATCAGCGCCATCACCAAAGGTCATTGCTTGGCCATTCCAGGTGGCATTTTCCCAGTTATCCCCGCTGTGAACTCGCATTAACAATTGAAATGTAAGCGGTGCAGTGTTGTACCATTGCTGATACATATCAAAAACAGCGGTTCCAAATGCATGAGCGTCATTTAATGGAGAAAAAGCACCATTTATTTCCTTATGTGTATTACGATCACATGTGAATGAAAAGGCTTCACTTGGCTCAGAGCCCGATTCCATAGTGACCGTTTTTACTTTGTCATTCTCTAAAAAACAAGTATCGCCAACTTGGGTAACATTAAAGGCGTCTTTATCTGTACCGTATTCATACTGGCCAATCTTTTGATTACCACCAGGTCCTGTCCCGTCAACACTTTGAATATTGTCCCACAGTTCAAAAATCTGATAAGTCGATTCACTTATTAAACCTATTGGCATTTTTTCAATGCCACTCTCAGTTACTTTGAGTTCAATTAAGCGAACGTAGTAAGCTTTTCCATCATGAATATAAATGTAGCGCTTATTATTTATTATTTCACTCTCTAGTGAATCATCTAATTTAGACTTAGTCAGCAACGATTTAACCGCCTTTGACTGATCAAAAGTGGTGCTCGCGGTTTTATTCAAAGATGCAAAGTTAATGTTTTTAGCAAAAAAACCACTAATATGTTCAGAGTTAGACTGAACTCTAATTTGCTGCCCCCATACTGGAACCCCAGAAAAGTATTGCTGCATCTTTTTAGAAGATGCATTAACTTGTTGTGAAAGGCTCAATTGAGGTTGTTCTAATTCTACAAAATAAGAACTTGCCGAAGATGTATTGGCAATAGAAGGGTTTTGATTTAAAAGTTGCTTAACTTCTTGGGTGGATGATTTATTTATTCGCTGTGAAACAGCAGCTTGAGAACTTAGCGTGTTCAAAAAGCAAAATGCTATCAATCCTGATGAAAGTGTTTTATACATAACATTCCTATGTCGTATATTGTAATTATTCAGTGTTTATTCATTTAAAAACAGTCAAATGTAACATATTTGATAATGGAGAGTCATTCAAAAAACTAGTTTAATAGGTACAATTGTTAACTAATGTAAAAGGTAACTAAATAATTAATTGAAACTGTGATTTGAATTTTAAAGGTGAGAAAAATAAATAATAAGCATACAAAAAACTGCATAAAAATTAAACATCTACGCAGATTTCTGTTTCAAAAAGTTGTTAAGAGTAATGCAAAATTAGCGTGTTAACGCCAATATTTTGCAAATAATTGTGGATAGGCTTGTTTTAAAAATTTTGCTTTGTCTTTAAAGCGTTTGCCTGCGGGTTGTTCACCTGATGGCACGAAGGGAAGTTCATCTTCGTTGCGCTCTTCATATAATAAGCCGGCGATAAGGTCGTACTCGTCAATATATGGGTAAGGCTGTTCATTTAAGTGATAAACAGGTGTACATAATGCAATAGAGTCGGCATAAACAAGTGCATTATCAAACACGGCTTTGCCGCGTGAAATAAGCCAACATCTAAACTCACTAAAGCCGTATTCATCGTTACAGCCTGCCATAACAAATGCCGCGCCAAATAAATCCCAGGTAAAACACTTGCGCATGTTAATACCAAAAAATTTGTCAAAGGCAATAAGCTGCTCGTCAGTTAGAGCACCTAGTTTAACTTTTAAATTCTCGCTGACACTTTCTGGGTCTAGACCTAAGTCGGGTGTAGTTACTAACTCCCAAAAAGCCTGTTCTGATAACGCTGCCATTATAAAATCTCTTTTACTCGGCCCACTTGGCCATCTTCTAATCTCACTTTTATACCATGCGGGTGGGTTGGCGATTTAGTTAATAAACGCTCAACTACGCCTTCGGTTAATGTTCCGCTGCGTTGGTCTTCTTTTAAAACGATATTAACTACAGTACCTGGTGATATTTGCGAACGAGAAGGAACAGCCATTATTTAAACCCTATATATAATTTTCTTAATTATACCGCCCAACAGCAGGCAAACCAACAAAACCCATTTTAATTAGCAAAAAACACAATATGTGACGGTTTTATCGGCAACTTAATACTCGCAAGTTGCGTAAGTATTATAGATTTAAGGTGTTCAATCTCAGAGTCAGCGTTATTAAGCGCTATGGTGTCTTCAAAATAGCAGTTAACTTTTAAGGTGTTGGCTTCGTTATTTAAATCAACGGTGTGAGTAAGGTATGAAAAACCGGCCACTGAGTCTTTAATGGACTCACACGCTTTAGTCAGCGCAGCGCGTATTTGTTTATCTCGTTGCTTTTGTGTTTTAGTCATGAGGATAAATTATTTACTTTTTTCTGCTTGTTGTTTTTTAAATTCTTCGTAATTTGAGTCTTGCTCTTTAAGGCACTCATAATACTCTTTATCTGCTTTGTAATTGCACTCGTTAAGGCGAGCTGACTGCAATTGTTCAAAGCGTGCATCGGAACTACACCCGGCTAAAATAGGTAATCCGATTATAAAAACAGCCGCGGTTTTTAGTTTATTGATAACCATTAAATTTCCTTACACAATTGCGTTTAAAAAGACGTTAATTTATGGCGATTATATTGTATATTAGCGCCATAAAAACCTTTGTATTACAGGACCACTTATTATGATGTCGCAGTTACAAGCCTTGTTTCAGCGTATAGACAAAAGCAAGATATTTCAATCATTTGTTATAGCTGTCATTATTGTTTCTGCCCTAACTGTAGGCGCTCATACCTATAGTCTTCATCCTACGGTTGAGCTTGCTCTTAACTGGATGGATATTGGCATAACCGCATTCTTTTTAATTGAACTTATTATTCGCTTTGTTGCAAGTAAAGGCATAAAAGACTTCTTTTCGAAGGGATGGAATATATTCGACACCATTATTGTATTGGGTAGCTTGTACCCCGCCGCGGGCTCTACAATGCTAATAGCACGTTTACTGCGTATATTCAGAGTGCTTAGGTTAGTGTCGATGATCCCTGAGCTTCGATTACTCGTTAACTCGTTACTTAAAGCAATCCCACAAATGGGCTACATTGCACTGCTTATGTTTGTTATTTTTTATATTTACGCCGCTATGGGAAGTATGATGTTTGCCGACATTAACCCTGTGCTTTGGCAAGATGTGTCTATTTCAATGCTAACACTATTTAGAATAGCGACCTTTGAAGATTGGACCGACATAATGTACGAAACAATGGCGGTGTACGAGCTAAGCTGGATTTACTACCTGACCTTTATATTTTTAACCGCCTTTGTATTTTTAAACATGATGGTTGGGGCTATTTTAGAGGTAATGGGTGAAGAACACCGAAATGCACGAGAAGAGCAAGCTGATAACGACTCACTTCCTGCAACACAAGGGCAAGTTAACGAGTTACAAGCGCAAATAGCAGAGTTAAAAACATTGCTGAGTAAAAAGTAACACTTTAAGCCCCACAAAATATGTTTGTGGGGCTTAAAACTCATTTAACCTGTTATTCATCTGATGTGTTTTCTATTGTTTCAAACGATATCACGTCGTCCACTTCCATTTTAAACGCGTCTAAAAACGCATTTCTTAATACTGATACCACTGCCTGAAACGTTGATATGTCGGTATTGTTTAATGTGCCGTCGATCGGTATACGCGCAGCAACTAACTCTGAGTCAGCGTTCTCAAGTAAAGCACTGACAGCATCAATACTGCCTTCAAAAATAGCGGTTAACAGTCCGTCATCGTCTTTTTCTATATCTTCACGCCATGAAAAAACACTCAAATTATACACGCCAGCTTTTGCATAGCCGTTTAAAACATTGTTCTTTGCAGCAAGTTCCATTGCTCCATCTATTCCGCCCGCTTCAATATCAAACGGGGTATAAACTTTAAAAACAGTTTCGAGGTGTTTAACAGAAAAGCGCTGGACCTCTACATTAAAGTCAAAGTTTGCTTTTTCACTAAATGGATCTAATTTACCCGTTAAAGAAAGTGCAGCTTCGCCCATTAAATCCCCCTCAACGTTTAAAGAAGTTACTAACGTTTTAGTGAGGTTTTGGGCATTGGTAATGTTTTTAATATCAGCATTAATATTTGAAATATAAGTAGGTTTATCACCCTCGCGGGTGGCATTAACTAATGAAACCTTACCGTTATCAATAATTAATGTATCAATTGAAAAAGGGACTAAATTATTAGCAAGACCAATCCACGTTGTTTCGTTTTTAACTTGTTTGTTTTGCTCCATTTTATTAGGGGCTTTGTCGTAAACAACAATTTCAGGATGGGTAAATTGCATGTTAGTTACTAAATTCCCTTTCAATAGTGCTGACCATGAAAGTGAAAAATTGAGGGTTGCAACACTAAGTAGCGGTTTAGGGGTTAAATTATCCTCTTTTGCATAAATTTTTATGCCGTCAATTGAATACGCACCGCGGTATAAATATAAATCTACGTCACCTACGTGGCCTGTAATTCCCTGCGTGTGTTTAATTTGTTGGGTAACATAATATTGAATAGCATGGGGCGCAGCAACGCGCAATAGTAATAAAAGCACAATGATTAAAACAAAAGTAGTAAACCATTTAGCTTGAGTAACCTTTGAAATTAACGCCATATAACCATCCTTATTTGTGTAATTATGAGCATGACGATGTGTAAAAACTACACAAAAATAAGCACAACTAAGCTGTTAAGTACTTAAATTACTAGGTGCACGCAAAATACTATTTTACCTTTGCAATGGCTATGCCACACAGACGGTTATTTAAAGGTCACAAAAAAGTGTGAAAGGAAGGAATAAAAACTAAAAAGGGTTAGCACTATGCTAACCCGATAAAATAAATAAATTAAAAAACTGAAATTACTCAGCGTCTACAATGATACGAAGCATACGACGAAGGGGTTCTGCTGCGCCCCATAGAAGCTGATCGCCCACGGTGAAAGCACTAATATATTTAGGCCCCATTGCAAGCTTACGAATACGCCCAACAGGGATGCTTAATGTGCCCGTTACTTTAACCGGTGTTAAATCGGTGGATGTAATGTCGCGCTCGTTAGGAATAACTTTAACCCACTCGTTGTGCGAAGCTAATATTTCTTCTATTTTTTCAACGCTAATGTCTTCGCGTAATTTAATGGTCATTGCTTGGCTATGACAACGCATAGCACCAATGCGAACACATAAACCATCAATAGGGACAGGCTGATGAGTAGAACCTAAAATTTTATTAGCTTCTACTTGTGCCTTCCACTCTTCTTTAGACTGACCACTTGGCATTGGCACATCAATCCATGGGATCAAGCTACCGGCTAATGGCACGCCAAATTGATCTTGTGGTAAGTCACTTGAAGCCATTTTTTCGCTCACTATTTTATCAATTTCTAAAATAGCTGAACTTGGGTTATTTAATTGATCGGCAACACTTGAATGAATAGAACCCATTTGTGCAATCAGCTCTTTCATATTGCGTGCGCCCGCACCCGAAGCCGCTTGGTAAGTCATTGGGCTAACCCATTCAATAAGGTCTTGCTCGAACAACCCACCTAAAGCAAGTAGCATTAACGATACCGTACAGTTACCGCCAACAAAGGTTTTAACGCCTTGCGCTAAACCTTGAGTAATTACATCTTTATTTACAGGGTCGAGTACAATAATACTATCGTCGCTCATACGAAGTGCAGAAGCTGCATCTATCCAGTAACCATTCCAGCCCGACTCACGAAGTTTTGGGTAAACCGCTTTGGTATAATCGCCCCCTTGACAAGTAACAATAATGTCCATTTTTGCAAGTTCAGATACATCACTTGCATCAAGTAGCGGTTTTGCGTCACCGGCTAAATCAGGACCGAGTTGACCGGCTTGTGAGGTGGTAAAAAAAGTGGTGTCTATGTTGGCAAAATCATTTTGCTTTTTCATACGCTCTAATAACACAGAGCCAACCATGCCACGCCAACCGACTAAACCTACTTTTTTCATTGTTTTTCCCACTGTTTTGTTCATAAAAAATGCCTTAATACATTAAAAATTAAATTCATTGCGTGAGATCTAATTTTCAAGTTAACAAACTAACACTGCTAGACGGCTAAAACTAGTGAATAAAATAGAACTTAAATATTTTTCATGCATCAATAAGGTATAAAAAAGCCCTGTATAAAATACAGGGCTAATAAGAACATAAATGAACTATGTTTGGATCGATAAAGTTAAAACTCGTAACTGTAGCTTAAGCTAAATTCGGTGCCAGTTTCTTGGCCCCAAAGTGTTAACCCTTCTTGCTCTATTTGCTTTTCTTGGCCTAAGATATTCTTCACTTTAAAATTAACTTTAGAGTTAAAGTTAGGAAAGTAAGAATAAACTAAATCAAGAGAATGGAACGACTTTTCTTCAGCATCTTCATTTCCACGCGTACCGGGTACGATAATTCGTGGGCCAAAAACGTTATAAATAACTGATGTTGAATGAAAACCATCATCTGAGTCGTAACCCATTTGTAAGTTAGCAACCCATTCAGAGTGGCCTACCAAACGGCGTTTATTATTAGTAACAATGTTTGATACAGTATCAGCCTCTAGCGCTTCTTTAAGCTGAGCTTCAAATAACGAATCGACATTATCTGAGTCATTTATACCTAAATTAACGCTTGAATCAGATAGCGTTACGTTACCCGACAAAAATGCAGACGACCAATCTTTATTAATAAAACCAAAGTCGGTTAAAAAGTCGACCTCAATACCTGAAAGTTTGCCCGATTGCGCATTCGCCGTAAGTAACTGCGGTGACGCACCACCAACACCTGCAAGCTCGACCATTTCAATTGGATTTTCTATATCTTTATAGAATAAGGCAATCGATAGGTTGTTACCCGTTGGCATATACCATTCAAACCTAAAATCAACATTCGTTAATTCAGAGCTTTGTAAGCTAGGCGAACCACGAACCAAAAATTCAGTTAGCGGATCAACAAAGAACGAGGTACTTACATCACGTAAGTCAGGACGAATGGTGGTTTCGCTGACATTTAAACGAAACTGCATTTCTTCATCCATGATGTACGTAACAGCAAGCGATGGAAAAAAATTATTTTCGTTTATCGCAACGTCTTGAATTTCTTCAAGGGTATTTTCAAATAAATTGCTGTGTGCCTGATACCCTACCGATACTTGCTTGAAATCTTCCCAGCGAACACCGCCAGTAATACGCCACGTATTTTCAAAAAAGTAGTCAGCCATAAAGTAATAAGCATCTAACTTATGCGCTGCACTGTATTTGTCGCCGTCAGTTGTACCATCGTCAAAAATACCAGCGCCTGTGCTACTTGTATAAAAGGCGTCGTTTGATGTGTTTGCATCGGCAAAAATATCGCTAATGTTATTACCAAACGTAAACTCATCGCTTATACCACGGTGCGTTATGCCAAATTTAACATTGCTTGCATCTCGCGTTTTTTCTGAAAAATCTCCACCAATTTTTAGTTCAAGCTCGTAACCATCGCCATAAAAAGGTAACCCCATATTCCAACCAAACGTTTCTACGTCATCGTGAAGTACTTGGTATTCACGCGTAATATTGGTCGCAGCCACATCTTGAAGTTGCTCAGACTCAAATACGCCGTTATTAAAGTTTTGTTGAAAAACGACATCTAAGCCACCAGGTGCGTTTCGATTTGCGCGACTTAAACCACCATACCAATCAACAAATAAGTTATTTAAATCTGGAAAGTTATGCGTACCTTTTAGCTGAGAAGAAAACATTTCACGCTCTTCATAGCTGATATCAACACGACGAAGTTCAGTCTCACCTTCTTCGGTTTCGTTAGCGTCGTAGTAGCTACGGTTACGAACACGATCGCTCATATCATGCAAAGCTATATTGGTTAACTCAAACTTATGGTTTGAATTAAGTTCGTACCCTAAATTTAATGTACCGCTCCAACGAACATTTTGTTCAGTCGATGTACCATTGTAATATTGTGCAAAACATTTGTTCTCACAGCCCAAACTACCTAAGCTTGAACCACTTTGTTCTTGAACAACTTCCCACTCGTTGTCATAGGACACAGCACCAAGCACACCAAACGTACCTATTTCGCTTTCAAATCTATCGCCCACGGCAACAGAAAAGCTCATAGCTGGGTCAACATCTTCCTTGCTAATACCCACATTCCAATCAAGCGATTGAATCAGGTTTTTACGCTCATCTAGCGTAGAGTTAATATTACCTTCAAGGCCTACGTCGCTGGTAAGTGCATCAGTAAAAACACCTGATAAAGCTCGCGTACCATCATCGCGCCCCATCCAGTCATCATCACCACCTTCGTAAAAGTAACCCGTGTCACTATTTGATGTGTTGTACGCAGTACCTACTTTTACTTTAAATAAAAAGTCAGAAGGAATTGATTTAGTACGAATATTTACATTACCACCACCAAAGTGCGCTGGCATGTCGGGTGAAAAAGATTTTTGTACACTTAAGCTTTCGATTATTTCAGATGGAAATAAATCAAGAGGTACAACCGAGCGGGTAGGATCGGGACTTGGTACATACATGCTATTTAATTGTGTACTTGAGTAACGCTCACCTAAACCACGCACATATATAAATTTACCATCAACTAAGGTTAAGCCTGTAACACGGCGAAGAGCCGATGCTGCATCACCATCGCCGGTACGTGAAATTTGGTCGGCACCCATAATATCAGCAACAAACGCCTGATTTTGGCGTTCTTGCAGTACTGCACCTGCGCTCCCTTTGAGTCGTTGCCCTACTGCAACCACTTCTTCTATTTCTTGCTCTTGAATTTCGGCTTCTGCAGCAGCGGCAGTATTTACCGACCAACCAAATAGTGCAGCCAAAACGGCGCAATTTAATGTTGATAGGGCAAGTTTAGAGGGTTTATAAGAATTCATTTTTATACTCCGAAACAAAACAAGACATTAGCCGGGCTTTCGCCCGGCCTAAAGCGTTTAAGGTTAAAGACCTACTTTTACCCAACCCGCTGTCCAGTCTGTTTGTGCATCCATTGCACCAATGTAATCTACTTTATCAAAGTAACTATCTAAGCTAGACGAATCAAAACCAGCACCCAGTAATAATGACTCACTTGAAGGCATGTAACCGTTACTCGCTAGTGCAAGACTTGCAGCAGCTTGTACTGAGTTACCAGCTTGACCTAAGAACCAAGACTCAACATTGCCATCACCAATTGCTTGAGTACCAAAGTTGTTTGCTGTTTCACACGCAACCACTGAGTGAGTAATACTAAGTGAACCGTCTTCGGCACGTGGTGCTGAGTCTGAACCTACACGCAAACAGTTTGCGTAATCTGCGCCGCCGGTGACCACTACGTTTTTAAGTATGCCGGCAGTACCTGCACGTAAGCGAATACCGTTTACGCCTGCATCACCAATAATGGTTACATTAGAAATAGTAGGCATAGTAAGTGGTGATGCATCTGAATCAAATTCAGAGTTATCAGCTTCAATCGCGTTATCGCCCTCAGAGCCTGATTGCTTAATAAGTACGTATTGCGCTTTACCCGTCCAACCAAATGACCAATCTAGAGAATCGTCACCAATGTTTGTAAGCACTAAGTGGCTAATGTTTGCAGTACCACCGAAAAACTCTACGCCGTCGTCTAGGTTTTCATGAACGTGGATGTAATCTAGCTCTGTTTGGCTACCTACACCAGCCAGTGATATACCGTTAAGTTCATCACCGTTACCTAGCGTTTTGCCCGCTTGTTTTACAGCAACATACTTTAACGTACCTGAGTTATCTTCTGGGTCATTACCACCAAATTGGCCAGCATCACCTTCCGCAGATACACCACAATTTGCAAGTTCATCCGCAGTTGCTTCACCTTCTTGGTCGCCACAAGAGTTGGCCGGTGCGTTACCTAATAATACTAAGCCACCCCATTGACCAATTGTTGTTTCGCCACCCGTCACATCTTGAATAGACGTCATGGTAATTGGCTGCGTTGCTGTGCCTACCGCCTCAATTTTAGAACCACGACGAACAACTAAGAAGTCATCACCCGATTCACCAATTAATGTTGTACCAAACTGAACATACAATGTTGTGTTATCAGCGCGGTCATTACCCACAGCTGTACGTCCTTTTAAGATCCAATGCGCATCGTTTGTTAGTGTCACATCAGCGGTGAATACCACATCAGAATTTAACTGATAAACTGGCTTATCGGTAATAGCTGGGAAACTAGCAGAGACATCTGTTGCTAACCCTTGTTCTAATGCGTTTTGGATATCAGTTGGAAAGCTAGGTTTAATAGCAACGGTCCACCCTTCCATCCAGTTGTTATCGCCATCAAACGCACCAATGTAATCGGTTTTAGTGAAGAACGAATCAAGGTCAGAGGTATCAACACCTGCGCCTAGTAAAGGTGAACTAGACTTAGGTGTAAATCCATCTGTTGCTAAGCTTAAGCTTGCAGCGGTGAGTGTTTGGTTGCCCGTTTGGCCTTCAAACCACGATTGAACGTTGCCACCAGCAATCGCTTCGCTACCGAAGTTATTATCTTCATTACAGGCTACTACTGAGTTCTCAATAGAAAGCTCACCCGACTCTGCATTAGCTACCGAGTCAGAACCTACACGTAAACAGTTTGAATATCCATCTGGGCCAGTGATAACAACATTGCGAAGCACACCCGCTGTACCTGCACGTAAACGAACACCGTTAGTACCATCGGCACCTACAATAGTGACGTTAGAAATAAGTGGCTTAGTCAATGGCGTTGCATTTGAATCAAACTCAGAGTTATCAGCTTCAATGGCGTTATCGCCCTCAACAGCACTTTGTTGAATGTAGATGTTTTGTGCACGACCTGTCCAACCAAACGACCAGTCAAATGCATCATCACCAATATCAGTCAGTACAATGTTACGTACATTAACGCTACCACCAAAAAACTCAACACCGTCATCTAGATTTTGATGAACCTGAATATATTCAACTTTAGTTTGTGAGCCCACGCCCGCAAACGAAATACCGTTTAGTTCATCACCATTACCTAGTGTTTTACCAGCATGTTTTACAACAATGTAACGAAGAACACCTGAGTTATCATCGCTGATATCACCACCAAACTGACCGGCATCACCTTCTGCCGATACACCACAGTTAGCGAGCTCTTCTGGTGTTGTTTCACCTTGCTGGTCGCCACATGAGTTAGCAGGTGCATTACCAAGTAATACTAAACCACCCCATTGACCAATATTTGTTTCGCCACCCGTTACATCTTGAATAGATGTCATAGTAATAGGCGCTGTTGCATTACCATTTGCGTTAATTTGCGAACCACGACGCACAACTAAAAAGTCATCACCTGTTTCACCAATTAGCGTAGTTCCCGCTTGAACGTAAAGCGTTGTTTCATCTGCACGATCGTTACCTACCGCAGTACGACCATTTAAAATCCAATGAGCATCGTTTGTAAGCGTTACATCGGCTGTAAATGTAGTATCTTCAGTTAAGCGGTAAACTGGCTTATCGGTAATTTGTGGAAATTCACTTGATACATTAGTCGCTAAACCCTGCTCCAATGCATTTGTAATATCGGTTGGGAAGCCACCATTAATACCTACAGTCCACCCTTCCATCCAATTGGTTGTGCCATTAAATGCACCAATTTGACCATTGGCAATAAGCGGTGAACCTGGAAGTGGTGTGTAACCATTATCGTCAAGCATTAAGTCTGCTGGAGTTAGTGTTTGGTTGCCGTCTTGCGCCTCAAACCACGATTTAACATCGCCGCCATTAATCGCTTCGCTGCCAAAGTTGTTAGCCGTTGTTTGACATGCAACAATTGAATTAGTAATAGTCAGTGTGCCGTCTTCTGCGCGAGGTACAGAGTCTGAACCCACACGTAAACAATTTTCGTAAGTAGCGGGACCCGTTACGAATACATTGCTTAATGCGCCTGCAGTTCCTGCACGCAAGCGAATACCATTATTACCTTCTGCACCTACAATTGTTACATTAGAAACTGTAGGCATGGTTAATGGTGTAGCGTTTGAATCAAACTCAGAGTTGTCAGCTTCAATTGCGTTATCACCGACGTTTGCAGCTTGCTGAATGTATACGTTTGTTGCAGAGCCTGTCCAACCGAACGACCAATCAAGTGAATCATCACCAATACTGGTTAATACAACATTACTTACATTAACTGTACCACCAAAAAACTCGATACCGTCATCAAGGTTTTCGTGTACTTGAATGTAATCAACTGTTGTAGCTGAACCGACACCAGCAAACGAAATACCGTTTAGCTCATCACCGTTACCTAATGTTTTACCCGCTTGCTTAACGATTAAATACTTTAATGTACCCGAATCATCGTCTGCAACATCGCCACCAAATTGACCTGCATCGCCTTCTGCAGAGACACCACAGTTAGCAAGTTCATCTGCAGTTGCTTCACCTTCTTGGTCGCCACATGAATTGGCAGGTGCATTACCTAATAATACTAAACCACCCCATTGGCCAATGGCTGTTTCGCCGCCTGTTACATCTTGAATTGAGGTCATTGTTATTGGCTGGCTTACAGTACCAACCGACTCAAGTTGTGAACCACGACGAACAACTAAAAAGTCATCCCCTGACTCACCAATAATTGTTGTACCTTGCTGAATGTATAGCTTTGCGTTATCTGCACGGTCATTACCTACCGCTGTACGACCATTTAAAATCCAATGTGCATCATTTGTAAATGTTGCATCAGTAGTGAACGTTGTATCTGCTGTTAGACGATATACTGGCTTGTCTGTAATTGCCGGAAATTCGCTAGAAACATCAGTAGCTAAACCTTGAACAAATGCGTTATCAATAGTGGTAGGAAAACCAGTTGTGCCGTTTTGTGAGTCATCGCGAGATGACGTTTCACCGCCTGTGTCTGAGCCGCCTTCAACAACGTTTGTTATTGTATCGCCTTCATTAATTGTTGTGTCGCCTTCAGATACTACTAAGTCACCACCACAACCCGCTAAAGATACTGCAGTTGCAATCAAACTAACTTTGAATAAGTCAGATAATTTCATTGTTCACTCCGTTAAAGTATTTAATTATTTTGTTAGCGCTTTATAAAAACTCAAGTCACTTTAAAGCACTGAGTAATGCGCTAAGGTCACTTGAGTTATCAGCAGGGCTTACCTTACGGGAGCTATATGACACTGGAGTTACACTTTAATAAACATAACATGACAAAACTATATTATTAAAATTCAACAACTTAATTTTAGAAACAATAAAAAAGCCGACTCAATTATTATTGAGTCTGCTTGCGTAGTGCGATTATGAAATAGGTATTACACACCAAAAATTTTGGCGTTTGGTTGTTTTAAATTTAAAGCAGCGCAGTTTTTAGGGTTTCTGCATGCACTTTTTCACGCTTTACATACTTGATCCACTGTTGTGCTAAACGTTGAGATTTTTTGTGTTTTTCAGCTTGTTCAAACGCTAATATAGACGCATCAAAATTTTGTAGGTTGTACTGCGCCATCCCTAAAGCAACAAATGCATTTGATTCAAAATCAAGGCCGCCTTTATCAAGGGCTTTACGAGCTGAATCAGCAGCATCGTCGTATTGCTCTATGTTTACGTAAACTTCAGCTAAACGTTGGTCATATTTACCATGCTCTGATAAATCAGCCGCCTTTACAAAATAAGTAATCGACTTTTCATCTTCTTTTGCTTGGATCATTGCTTCAGCGACAAACGCATAGTTTTTAGCTGATTGTTCGGCAATGCCTTTATCAATTGCTTTACTCATTACTTGTGCCGCTTTATATGCAAGCCCATTGTATAAATAAACTTGTGCAAGTTGGCGTAAATCAGCTCTAGAAGTTAAAAAACCTTGTTGGTATGCTGCCTCGATGATGGCTAATTGTTTTTTCTCTTGCCCGGTTTCACCATACATACCTGAAAGTTGTACCCAATACTCTGGTTTGTCGTAAAGTTTAACCATACGTTCAAGTACTTCAACAACCTTATTGGTTTGATTTAATGAGTAAAACATTGCGCGTTGCAGCACAAGCCAGTTTTCTTTTGGCGTTTTGCCTTCGTCATCACTTAATGAGATAACTTTCGTTATATAGTTAAGCCCTTGCTTATAGTCTTTTAATTGATAATACGTTTGGGCGCGAAGTAAGTAATACCCTTCAGGGATTGGCTGAGTGTTAATTTCATCCCAACTATCTAAAAACGCAATAACCTTGTCGTAATCACTGTTTGCCATAGCCAATTGCGCCAAGCTAAAAGTGGTACTTAAACGTAATGTTTCAGGGATACCCTCTTCTGCTACTACTTTTTCGAAAGAAGCAATCGCTTTTGGTAAGTCGTTCTGATTGTAGTAAATAAACCCATAAAAATTATGCATCATGGCTATTTCGTATGAGTTCATACTTGAAGAACGTTCATTAATGCTATCTAGCGCTTCAAGTCCCGCTTTAACATCACCGTCGTCTGCCAGTTTTTGTGCACGCGCTAATTGGCTGTACACTTTTTCACGTAGTGCAGGTACGCGTTTAGTTTTTTGCTGCTGCGCCGCTTGCGCACTTGTAATAGATACGCCAGGTAACAACGTTAGTGCACTCGGTGTAACAATACTCATGCCTATCGCAGTGGTACAAAGTAGTGTTACTTTTAAAAATTGAGCTGTAGTTAGTAATTTCATAATCGCCTCACAGACTTTAAAAATTGGCTGTTATCCGCCAATTTGAAAAGATATTTTGTTCTGAACACCCGCCACTTCAACAGCTTCACCATTGACAACACGAGGTTTGTATTTAAATTTAAGGGCTGCATCCATTGCAGCTCGGTCAAATAACGACTCAGGCTCAGCTTTTAATACTTGAGGGTCGCGAACTGTGCCTTGCTTTGTAACAGTAAATTCAACAATTACATACCCTTCAATGCCACGTGATAAAGCACGACGCGGATAAACCGGAGCAACTTTTACAATAGGTAAGTATTCGCCATCACTGGTTTCCAGTGCTAAGCCACCCGCCAAATTAACATCGGCATCAACATTTGCGCCAAAATCAAAATTATTGGCGTTGGCATTGGCATCACTACTTTGCATTTGTGGCGACTCCATGGGTGGTGGTGGCTCTTTTGGCGTAGGTGGCTTTTGTGGTTTACGCTCTTTCTTTTGAACACTTTCTTCTTTTTTCAAACGAACAAAATCAAGTACATTACCTTTTGCAGGCTCACTCATAGCCCCTTCGCCGCCGGTTATAAGCGCTTGCATGCCCAAAAACAGCATAAACGTGACTACACCGGCTACTATTAATGCTACTAAATAACGCATTACTTACCCTTACGCTTCTTGAGCCGCAATTGAAACATCAAACACACCTGCAGCGCGTGCGGCATCCATTACTTTAATTAACGTATCGGTAGTCGCTTTTTTATCAGCTTGAATTACAACACTACCTTGTGGGTTTTCAGCTTTTAAGCGTTCAATATTCGCTTGCACAGCGCGAACATCTATTTGGCGTTTGTTAATCCAAATTTCACCTTTGTCTGAAATAGCAACTAAAATGTTGGCTCTTTCTTTTTTAACCGCAGTTGCAGCTTCTGGGCGGTTAACGTCAATGCCTGCTTCTTTTACAAACGATGCCGTTACAATAAAGAAAATAAGCATAATAAATACAACATCTAACATAGGCGTCATGTTTATTTCTTCTGCTTCGTCTTCTTGCATTAAGTTACCTAAAGGGGCTCTCATTTTTTATTCTCCTAATATGAGCGGGATTTATTTTGCCGCCCATAAAATTTATCTAGTGATCTAGCAACATGCTGTCTTCAAGTAGTTCTACTTCGCGTTTGGCTTTACGTTGTAAGTAGGTTGAGGCAAATACCCCAGATAACGCCCCGACCATGCCCGCCATTGTCGGAATTGTCGCTTTAGATACGCCTGACGCCATTGAACGTGCACTCCCTGTACCTGTAATAGCCATTACATCAAACACTTCTATCATGCCCGTTACTGTGCCAAGTAAGCCCAGCAGCGGACATAAAGCCACCATTACATTTATAAGCGCAAGGTTTGCATTCAAGCGCATACTTGCTCGCGAAATCATAGCCTGTCGTATTTGTTCCGCGTTCCAGCTATTGCGTTCGGTACGCGTTGACCATGTGCCTTTAACGCTGCTTTTATATCCACGAAAACCATTAAAAAAATATATAAATCGCTCGAGTATCAATAACCACATCGCGAAGATTAACACTCCAATGACCAAGAGGACTTGGCCACCGGTGTCGAGAAAATCACGGATAGCATTGATTGAGTCAATCAATAGCACCATGGTTTATTCTCCCTTCTCGCTTCGCTCTGCAATAATACCTGCGCTTTGCTCTTGTAAAATAAGCAATAAGCCTTTTGAACGTGTATTTAGTAATGTATAAATAAACACAGTTGGGATTGCGACAACTAAGCCAAGTACGGTCGTAACTAGTGCCTGAGAAATACCACCAGCCATTAGTTTAGGGTCGCCCGTACCAAATAATGTAATAGCTTGGAATGTGTTGATCATGCCCGTGACGGTACCTAGTAAGCCAAGCAGGGGGGCTACCACTGAGATGATTTTAATCAGCGTTAAGTTACGGGTAATTTTTGGCATTTCACGTAAAATTGCTTCACTTAATTTAAGCTCAAGCGTGTCGTACGCTACATTTGGGTAGTCGTCTTTTACTTTCATTACACGACCTAATGGGTTGTCGTCGCGAGCAACCGAATCCTTTAGCTGACGACGAATTTTTCCGCCAACAAGCAACAATGAAATAAAACGCTCAATAGCAATTAATAAAGCCAATAAGCCAACACCTAAAATAACATAACCAACTGCACCACCTTGGTGTACTTGTTCTGATGTATCAGGTGCTTGAACAAGTAAGCCTAAAATAGAACCGCCAGTTGGGTCTAATGCAAACGGTACAACACCGCTTTTGGCATTTTGTAAATCAGCAGCCGTAGAGGTATAACGAGATACTGGCTGACGAGTAAGCGCACTCAGTGTATTTGTCCCAGGGCTGTACTCTAAATATTGCCCCTCAGAAATTAAGTTAAACGCACCAACGCGTACAACTTCTTGCTCTGCTTTATTACCACCCTCTATAATAACGGTTGTATTAAAGCGACTTACTTTTCCTTGTTCAGTCATTTCACGTTGTAGCTCAAACCAAACTTTTTCAATATCTTCAATTGACGCTAGTTTAGACGTTGAACCCATTTTTTGAGCTAACTCATCCATAAAGTCACTACGACCCGGTAATTGAGCGGATACAACCGACGTTGCAAATTTATTGCTAGAGTCTCCAGCTACCTGCTGTAGAACACCAAATAATTCTTTAAGTGACCCCATACGTTTTGACAAGGTATCGGTTAAGTTAGCAAGTTTAACTTCATTTTCTTCAAATTGTGTTTCAAGTCGCTCTGATTCAACAAGCATTTGATTACGTTTAGCTTGTGTGTTTTTAAGCATTTGCACTTGTTCACTTTGACGAGACGCGAACTCTTGTTCACGTTGTTTGTTTTGCTCGCTTTGTGCAGACTTACCGCTCTCTAATGCTTTTAATAATGAATCTAGATCCATTGTTTCTGCCGCAGTGCTAACACCTGCAAAGCTAATGCTTGTTGCAAACAGCGCCACTTTTGTTATTTGAGTAAACAATTTCATTTTTAACCTCTTATTCTGCTGCATGTACTGGCAGAGTTAGCATGTCTGGGGCAAGTTGTTTACGCGCTATGCGTAAACCTTTATTTATTTGACTTATTGTTGAATCAGGTAAAGCTTCAAACGATTTGGTCTCTGTGTTGTAGCTACCAGCGTGTTTACCATCACGCGTTAGGTAAATCAGCTCTAATCGGCCAATGCGTAAAAAATCAACTTCACGATCTTTACCGTTTACATCTAGCAATGCAGTGTAAGCTTCAATAGTGCGCCCGTAATCGACCTCTACTTGGTAAGCTTCAAGTACACGACGAAATTTTTCACTAGACGTAATGTCGGCACGGTCCATCATGGCTTTAAGTGATGCTAAACGCTTTGCGCGTTCGTCTTGTAAAAAAGGAATGTCTAACGATACAAATTGCTCAAGACCGGTGATCATTCGCATCATAAGCGGGGTAATTTGGCGCTCAATAATAGAAACCTGATCCATTGATAGGTTAAGCGATTCCATTTCTTCAATCTGATTATTAAGTTGTTTAGTTAACTGCGCGTTGTATACAGCTAAACCATCAATTTCTTTATTGAGTGTTTTAAACTGCTGTAAACGACCTTGCATTGAATCTGCAATCTTGTCTATTTTTGTTTGTGATTGCGCAGCTGATATATTTATTTCACTGCTTTTATCAATAACCTTGTCTAAATCGTTAGCGTGTACTGCTGCACTTGCGGCCACAATACCAGCTAAGATTAATGGTTTAACGCCTTTCATCGCATACACCTTTACTCGTTAATTAGCGGATTTGCTAGGTTGTATTTCAAACCAATAAACAGAGATTTATTGGTTTGAATAATTCAATGAAAGGAAGTTTATAGATAAAAGATGACAAGGATGTTGCGCAAAAAAGTCGCTTTTATGACAGCTGTCATAATTTGGTATTAAAGAGGTTTTGTAAATTAAAAATAAATAAACTAGCAGGCTGTTGAAGAGCGATTAATCAATAATGCTACTAATTTTGTCATAGGTACTTTGCCAATCTGTGTAATCAACCGCAATGGGGTAGTAGCTGTTGTTATGAATTAACACTAAAGAAGGAAAACCGTTAATAGGCAACGTTTTTATAAAATTAAGCTCGTCACTTAATTCATTATTTAGTGATAATGACGCTAACTCTTCTGCAAACGCAGTCTTTTCAAAACCGATTCCTTCAGCTAGTTCTACTAGCGTGATTTCATCTGATGGATTTTGCGCATTTAAATAGTAAGCATGCTGGATTGCTTCTATCATTTGTGCTTCTTTATTGGTTTTACGCGCGATAAGAGCTGCTCTACAAGCCGGATAAGTAGAACGACGAGGCTCGCAATTACGCCAAAAGTCATAATTAAACTCTGTGCCTAACTGCTTTTGTATTTTATGCCACGTTTCTTCAAGCATTGCTTTCATTGCTTTTTCCATGGGTTGCTGGCTATCGGGTGCTAAACCACCCACTTTATATTCAACAATAATCTTGTGCTCAAGCTGTTCTTTTAATTTTAGCCACGTAGGCGCATAGCCCCAACACCAGCTACACATTGGATCGTGTATATAAATTAACTTACTTTGAAACATAACAACTCCTAAGTAAAAGCTGAGACAACTTTATTTCGACCCGTTTCCTTTGCTTTATAAAGGCATCGATCGGCTTGTTTTAGCGCATCATTGTAGTCTGTTAGCTTATTAACTTGTGCTACACCTATGCTGCAGGTAAGTGCTACGTTTTTGCTGTCAACATTCAAAAGCGTTGTATTGGCGACACTTTCTCTAAAACTATTAGCAACTTTTTCAGCGGTTTCGATTGTTTCTTTAGGTAATATCACCACAAACTCTTCCCCACCATAACGCGCTTTTATTGAATCACGGCTAAATTGTGACTCTAACATTTTAGTAAATTCAATTAATACCGTATCACCACTGTCATGGCCATAGTTATCATTAATAGATTTAAAATGGTCTAAGTCCAAAAGTAAAATTGAGAACGGTAAATAAATATCGGGATTATCGCTAACCAGTTTAAAAAAATGAGATGTAACAAAGCGTCTGTTAGCAGCTCCTGTTAACTGATCGGTATACGCATCCTTTTTTTGTGCCAATGTGATTTCAGCAATAGACGCGTGACTTTTTTGCCTAAAAAATTCACCAATAAACGAAAACGTAAATACCAAACTAAACGAAGCCATAAAGCGTGATTTTTCAACAATGCCGTAATCGACTTGTCCAAAATTAGGACCATATAAAAGCGCTATACAGCAAAGGATCAGACTAAAACTTAGCCAAAAGCCCAATCTTACTCCTAACGTTGCAAAAGTAACAACTGGGTAAAACATAAGCCAGTAAAGCGCCGTGTTTTCTTTCCCCCCCGTATATATCAGCGCAATACACATAATAAATATGATCGACATGGTCGTTATAGATACAACCTCTAGTTTACCTGTTTTAAAAAAGTAAACGGTACAGGCAATAATCGTCATATTAGCAACGAGCAAAGCGACACTGAGAATAGGTGAATACACATCATAATTAGCTAAAAGTAAAAAACCTAACACAACAATTGCGAAGGCTATCATTGCAAATAACGAAAATGCTTGACGCTGTCTGTCAGAATTGTAAACGCTATCTATGTTAATTAAATTGCGCCAGCTCGACTTGCTCAAGGTTTCCTTTTCCATATTTATACTTTGAACTTTTTAACCATTTGTTCTAAATCACCGAATTGTTGCCTCAGTTTTGTGCATTCGTTTAGCGTATTATTTAGGTTGGTTTTACTTTGAATCGACAACTCGCTGATGGTTTGTATATCCGCATCAAGTGATTTAACAACTTGATTTTGCTCTTCTGTAGCGCCAGCAACAACATGATTGGCAGCGCTTATTTGTTTTATATCTTCTATTACTTGCTGCATTAATTCACCAACAGCATCCGCTTCTGACACGCTTTTTTCGCTGCCTTGCAAGCTTGTTTTCATTAACTCAACCGCCAAAGTTGACCCTTTTTGCAATTCTATAACTGTTTCTTCTATCTCTTGTGTTGATTCTTTGGTGCGATGAGCTAATTGTCGAACTTCATCTGCCACTACTGCAAAACCTCGACCTGCTTCACCTGCGCGAGCTGCTTCAATAGCCGCATTCAATGCAAGTAAGTTGGTTTGTTCACTCACGCCTTTAATCACTTCTAAAACATTACCAATGCTTTCTGTATGTGCATTTAAGCTATTAATAGTTTGTTGAGCTTGCTCTATATTGGCAGACAGTTCGTGAATCCCAGCAACGTTGTTACTTAATATTTCTTGATTTTTTGTCGAGTGTTGATTTGCATCTTTTGCAAGTGTTGATGCGTCAGACGCACTATTGAATATATCTGATGTCATCCCTGTAAATTGATTAATTGCAGCTGCAACGCTATCAGTACGCATACTTTGATCGTCATACATAGCAAGTGATGAATGCGTTTGCGTTAGAAGGCTTGCTATAACACCATCAAGAAGGACAGTTGTATCTTTAACTTGCCCTATTGAAGATTGAATTTTTTCGATAAACACATTAAATGAATGACTTAACTCACCAAACTCATCGTCATTTTCTATTTCTAAACGACGTGTTAAATCGCCCTCTCCTTGAGAAATATCTTTAATAGCATCATTTAACCGATTCATTGGGCGCATTAAGTAACGAAGCAAAAATTGCATTAAAATTACAATGACTATCGTACCTACAATTAAATATATAAATGCTGTTTTACCAAAACTGGATACACTCTCAAATGCTTTGTGTTGATCTATAACAACCCCTAAATACCAATTTACATTTTCGATTCCACGGATTTTATTAAACGAAACCAATTTAGTTTCGCCTGCAATTTTATATTCAACAAACTCGCTACTCAGAGGTGGCTTAGTGCCAAAAAGCGCTGAAATATTTTTTAAATTAAAGCTGCTTTGCTGGTGGCTTAATATTTGACCGTTGTCATCGAGCAAAAAGCCGTAGCCTAACCCTAAAAAGTCAATGTCGTTAATAATGTCTGTGACCGTTTGCATGTCTATATCAGCGCCTGCAACCCCAACAAAGCGATCATTGTGGTTTATAGGCACAACGGCAGATATAGTTAGCTCATTGGTTGTTACGTCTATATAAGGAGTTGTAAAAGCGGTGTTGGTTTTATTTTCAACCAATTTATACCAGGGGCGCGACGTCGCATCAAAATCAGGAGGTAAAACTACTGTTTGGTCGTTTAAAATAAAATTACCGTTTGATTGGCCTATATAAGTATTTTTAAAGTCACCTGCTAATTCAGCCGTATTTAATTGAGAAAGCGTCAATGTGTTTGAATCAGATGGTTTGTGCGTTTGGGCAAACGCATTGACGATTGATAGTTTGGCATTTAGCCAGCTTGCAATGTTTTGCGACACTGACTCTGAGTTTTGTTGAAGCACCAAAGCAAGTTGCGTTTGTGTTTGGTTTTTTAAAGTGGTGTAGTTATTTACGGTAAATAAGCCTAACACCAAAACAAGTACTACTGACGCTGCTATTGTAACTTTTGTTGTGAACTTAAGTGCCCCAAACATAAATGCCCTTTATTTTTTAATTTTTAGCAGTTTAGTTTTAGCAAATATTGGGAGGATTGTCTTAGCAATTTTCGCTTTTTACGAAAATACCACTTAAAAACAATAAAAAAGGATTAGGTAAACTTGATTGTAAATTTTAAGTAATTAATTTTAGATAAGAACTCATTTTGGAATGTTCCAGTTAAAAGGAGGATTAATAATGACTGAATACGTATTCAGTCATTATTATACAGCCTGCTCTTTACCACTTTTTAGCTAAACGAACCACATTTAAACCATACCAAGCGATGAATACATAACATAGCATAGGAACAAAAAAGCTATCTTGAATGTTTACAGTATCAGCAATATATCCTTGTAATAATGGAACCAAAGCTCCACCTACGATAGCCAAACATAACCAACCAGAGCCTTTACTTGTTAGCGCGCCTAATTTTTCAATTGCGACAGAAAAAATAGTCGGAAACATAATTGAATTAAATAGACCAATTGCCAGTACTGAATATAAAGCCACGTCACCTTGTGTAAAGATAGTGATTAATAACAAAGCAATAACACTTATCGCATTAAAAGCAATAGCCTTAGAGGGCGCAATTTTCTGTAATAAAGCAGAGCCAATAAAACGCCCTACCATAGCGCCACCCCAGTAATAACTAATTAGTGCAGCGGCTGCATGCTCTTCAAGCCCGGCGATGTGTGCTTCACCAAAATAGTTAACTAAAAAACTACCAATGGCCACTTCGCCACCTACATAACAAAAAATAGCAATAACCCCCATAGTTAAATGCGGTGCTTGCATTAATGAGCGCGTTTCGGTATCAGTGCTGTCATCTTTGTGGGCTTCTATTTCTGGTAACTTAATAAATGCAAACACAATAGCAATGAGTAAAAGTGCCGCTGCTAGCATTAAGTAAGGTACTTTTACTGATTCTGCAGATGCAGCAGATGCTGCTAATGTGCCTGCCGTTCCGAAAAATAGAATCCCTCCTACATAAGGCCCTACAGTAGTGCCCAGTGCATTAAGTGCTTGTGCTAAATTTAATCGTGAAGAGGCTGTTTTGTCAGGACCAAGAGCCGCAACGTATGGGTTAGCAGACACCTGTAACACCGTTATACCTGCAGCAAGTACAAACAATGCACCTAAAAACAACCAATATTCATGAACCACTACGGCAGGGTAAAAAAGCATACAACCAATAGAGGCAACAATGAGCCCCGTTAATATTCCTTTTTTATAGCCTAGTTGTTTAACTAAAATACCTGCAGGGATAGATACAATGAAATAGGCACCAAAAAAGCAAAACTGCACCAACATTGCTTCAAAATATGTGAGATCAAATACACCTTTTAATCTAGGAATAAGCACGTCGTTTAAAACGGTTATGAATCCCCATAAAAAGAATAAGGTAGTCATGGCAGTCAAAGGAAACAGATAATTATTTTTTTGCTGTTCATTCACGCCATAGGGTTGATTAGTGTTCAGTGTGCTCATTTTTATTTTCACTCCATTAACAAGTTAAACTGATTCTACATTGTTAATAAGTTTTTTTATCACACCAAAATAAGAACGTTCCAATTCAATTCAAACTTGTGCTCGGACACTCAGCTGAAATTACATCAATTAATCGCTTAGTTTCGCCGCTATTGTTAAAGTGATATAAAGCCTGGTTAATGTCTTCAAGTACTTCAAGCCAGTTGGGTGTTTGCTTACTAATTGCAAAATACAATGGGTTATAACGAAGTGGCTTGCCATCTTGCTCTATAAAATTGAGCAACTTTGATTTAGCATTGTCATTCAATGTTGAGTATTTAACTGAATACGCCAATACAACTGGATCGCCAATAATAAGATCCACACGTTCTGCAACGAGTAGCTGCACTAGTTGTAGGTCATCTACAGCACTTATAATACTAAATTCATTGTTATCCATCATTGCATCAAACTCAGGGGTATTTTGATACCCTCTAACAACGCCTATTTTTGCACTTTTTAACGAATTTAAGTTACCTGTAAAAATACCCGGTGAGTTTTTACGCTTTAAAAAAGCAATATTCCCACCTTTAAATGTATTTGAAATACCTAATAACTCTCGTCTGGTTCTATTTTCAACAAAGTCAGAGGGGGCTGTGTCTTCTATAAAATATTCAGGCATTAAAATATCGGCTTTCCCTATTTCAACATTTCGTACAGCTCTCGCCCAAGGTAAAAACTCGATATAAACGTCATAACCTCGGCTATTTAGTAAAGCAACAGCAAAATGATAAACCCAACCTTTATTGCAAAGGCTATCGCTTATGTAAGGCGGCCAGTTCAAAGTAGCAATATGCAAAGTACGCTTATTGTTAGGTGATTTATATAATACTCCTGACTTATAACGCTGACCCTCAACAGTGGTAAGTGTGCTTTTGTTAAGATAACTCACTGATGTACTTGCAGTACTAAAACAACTAACTAACGCTAATAAAATAATAACAATATGCATATTAAAATTATCATAAATTTATTTAGTTAAGTGTAGTTCACATACGAGCAGTGAAATAAAATTTAATTAAAAGGACTCTAAGTAAGCGTTAAAAGGGGAATGTATACAAAGTTTAAACGCCAATTAATAAGGTTTATTGGCGTTTAAAGGAAGATATTAAGCTGGTTTTACCCATTTCATTTTGTTGTTAGTATCGCGCGAGCTTATTATGGTGTCATCGCTACTTTTAACGCCACCTAATTTAGCAAGCCTATCATAAAGCACGACATTACAGGTTGCTGCAAGGTTCATACAGCCAATGGTCGGTATATACACGACTTCGTCGCACCACTTTAGTACGTCTTTTGAAACTGAGCCATCTTCAGGGCCAAATACATAAAATGCATTTTCTGGGTGCTCAAACTCGGGTAAAGGAGTCGCCCCCTCAATGAGCTCAATAACAACGACAGTAGCTCCTTGCGGTTTACATTGTTCCAAACAATCCGTAGGTGTTAAGGGAATACGCTCAACCACATTTTTAGTGTCGGTATGAAACTTTTTTGCGTTAAGATAACGATTACCCGTAAAGTAAACCTGATTTGCATCGTAACACCCTGCAGCTCGCAAAACGCCGCCAACGTTGGTGGGGCTTTTTGGGTTTATTAAGCCAATACTTGCTTGTAACTTACTCATTAATCGCAATCCTTTGTTGGCCATTCTGCAATATATAAATCAAAGTCATCTAATTTTACATCACAGTCTTTCACTGTTTTGTCTTTCACTGAAATACCGAGTTCGTGCATGTGACTTTTATCGCCGTTATTCACTAGCGGATGCCACGATGCAAGACCTCGTCCTTCGTGTAAACGTCGGTAACTGCAGCTTTGCGGCATAAAAAATATATCTTTAAGGTTTTCTTTAGTAAGTTTTACACAAGAGGGTACCAAAGTTTGTCGGTTTTCGTATTCACTACACCCACAGGTATTGTTATCAAGATACTGGCACACAATATTAGTGAAAATAAGCTGCTCACCTTCACGTAGCTGATCGGTTGGGGCAAAATCATCTTCGTCTTCACTATCTATAAATGTATTTAAACAACACTTACCACAGCCATCACAAATAGCTTCCCATTCACTTTGGCTCATTTCGCTCAGGCTTTTTTTAAGCCAAAATTGTGTATTTGCTAACTGTTGATCAAACATAGTGTACTCACGCCCCTTTTAGAGCGCGCATTCTACCGTAATGCATTAAATGGCGCAAAGCCAATACCTTGAAACGATACTCGCTTTGCGTGTAGTTTATTGCTGCGACTGCACCCAACGTTTAATTTTCTTCTCTAAAATAGGCATGGGTAATGCACCATCTATTAATATTTGCGTATGGAACGCCTTAATGTCAAACCGGTTTCCTAACTCTTTTTTACAATAATCGCGAAGTTCTTTAATTTTAAACTCTCCTAATTTGTATGAGAGAGCTTGCCCGGGCCACGCAATATAACGCTCCACCTCTGCAACGACATCACTTTTAGCCATTGAAGAGTTGGCAAGCATATATTGTATACCTTGCTCGCGTGTCCATCCTTTTGCATGAAAACCGGTGTCGAGTACTAAGCGCATGGCTCGTAATTGCTCGTCGGCTAAACGCCCGTACCACATATACGGGTCGGTAAATAAACCAAGCTCCTTTCCTAAGCTTTCAGCATAAAGCGCCCACCCTTCTGCAAAAACAGTATACCCTCCAAATTTACGAAAATCAGGTAAGCCGTCAATTTCTTGTTGAAGAGCAATTTGAAAGTGATGACCCGGCGCCGCTTCATGAATCGAGAGTGTTTCCAGCAAAAACTTAGGCTGTGCTTTTAAATTAAATGTATTAATATAAAAAATACCTGGGCGAGAACCGTCTGGGGCTGGAGCAGCATAAGAAGCACCTGCCGCAGATTGCGCACGGTACGCTTCAACTGGTTTAACAACGTAAGGGGCTTTAGGCGCAACATCAAATAACAGCGGTACTTTAGCATCTATTTTCTTCTTAACGTTTTCGTACGCTTCAACAAGCTCTTCAGCGGTATTAAAGTAAAACTCATCAGAATCACGTAGATGAGTAAAAAATGCAGGTAAATCGCCATCAAAGCCGACTGTTTGTTTGACCTGTTTCATTTCACTTAAAATACGAGATACTTCACTTAAACCTATATCATGAATTTCATCGGCAGACAGGCTAAGTGTTGTGTTTTTCTTTATTTGATATTCGTACCAAGCTTTACCATTGGTAAAATCGCTGTAGCCTACTGAAGCACGACTATTAGGAATATAGTCATTAATTAAAAATGTGTGCATGCTTTGATAAGCGGGGACTAATTGCGTCATGATCAAATCACGGTATTGGGCTGTTATTTCTTGTTTTTGCTCTGCTGTAAACGAGTCTGGTAAATTATTGATAGGCCCCCAAAACAGTGAGTCTTCAGCCTTATTGACAACATGCGCACTAAATTGTGGCGCTAATTTTTTTGCAAGTGGAGAAGGTAAAACAATATTTTGTTTTATACCTTCAGCCATAGAAAGCTCAACACTTTTAAGCCACTTAACAAACCCATCACTGCGTTTTATGAAATTAGCGTAATCGTTCATAGTTTTGAAAGGTTGTGCACTTTGACCAGAGCCAAAGCCCGCAAAAATATTATGCGCACCCGACATTTGATTTATTGGCAAAAGATAACTAGGAAACTGCATTCCTTCTAAATTAAGTGCTAAGTCGCGCTTTAAAATTTCATAACTTAATAGCGCTTGCCCTGTTAACTGCTCGGAATCAATGTAGCCAAGGCGTTGTTGATACTTTTTATAAAAAGCCGCTTTTTTATCACGATTTAAAACTGAGATCTCAGGTGTGAATACATCATTAAATTCATTTTTTCCGCTGTATGTAGCACGAATTGGTGCAAACGTGAGTGACTCTTCATAATATTGGTTAACTAGCACATCAAGTTGTTGCTCAGCAGATAGCTCTGACACCACAGCATTTATAAATGAAGAAACCGGTTTACTATTACTTTGTTGAGGCGCAGTATTGCTACACCCCGTTAAAGCACCCATCACTGATGTAGCCACAAGTGCTAATTTTAATAATTTCATGTTAATCCTTTTAAAAAATACAAACCGATTATGAGCTTTAAATTAAGCTAAATAAAGTAGTTACTTAGTCGTTATTTTATTGCACTTTTACTTAAGCTTGGTAAAGTCAAAATAACTTTAATGTCATATAAAAGAATTAAAAAATGAAAAAGCACCTGTTATCAGCCTCAGTCGCCATGTTATGTTTGAGTAGTCTACCCACTCAAGCAGTTACCTACATTTCTGCAAAGGCCATGTTAGATGTAGAAAATGGCACACTTATTCAATCCCCTCTTATTACTGTTGATAACGGCGTGATCACCTCGATAGAACGCAACAAAAAGCCGCTAGTTGGCAAAAGTGATGAACATATAAATCTACCGCAGTTAACATTAGTGCCAGGCTTAATGGATATGCATGTGCATTTAACAAGTGATCCTACTGTTTCACGTAGTGAGCGGTTAGGTCAGTCAATCCCACGCATGGCCGTTAAATCGGCCTATTTTGCTAAAAAAACACTCGAAGCCGGTTTTACCACTGTGAGAAATGTAGGCGCAGATGGTTATAGTGTTATTGCGGTGCGTGACGGTATTAATGCAGGTGATATTATAGGCCCAAGAATTTGGGCTGCAGGTCCATCTCTTGGTATAACAGGCGGGCATTGTGACAATAACCGCTTACCGCCTGAGTTAAAATATACCTCAACAGGCGTAGCCGATGGGCCATGGGCCGTAAGGACAAAAGTGCGTGAAAATATAAAGTATGGAGCTAATGCTATAAAGTTTTGCGCAACAGGCGGTGTATTTTCAAAGGGCACAAAAGTAGGAGTACAACAATACTCACTAGAAGAAATGAAGGCCATTGTTGAAGAAGCACACATGCGCGACCTTCCTGTTGCTGCTCATGCACATGGTACAAGTGGGATTAAAACAGCCATTATTGCAGGCGTTGACAGCGTAGAACACGCAAGCTTTTTAGACGATGAAGCCATTGCCTTGGCTAAAAAGCATGGGACTTGGCTTTCAATGGACATATACAACACAGAATATACATTAAGCTTTGGCGAACAAAATGGTGTAGACGAAGAAAACTTAAATAAAGAACGTCAAGTTTCAAAAAAACAAAGAGATAGCTTTAGCAGAGCAGTTAAAGCCGGTGTAAATATGGTCTTTGGAACCGATGCGGCCATCTACCCACATGGTGATAATGCAAAGCAATTTTCACGCATGGTTGAATTTGGCATGACTGAACTGCAAGCCATTCAATCAGCAACTATAAACAGTGCCAAGCTTTTAAAAATGCAAAATACGCTCGGGCAAATAAAAACCGGATTTGCTGCAGATATTATTGCAGTAGAGGGAAACCCATTAAAAAACATTTCTACATTAGAGCAAATTCCTTTCGTTATGAAAGCGGGTATTGTTTATAAAGCTGAAAAATAAAAATTTCATTCTAAATAAGGGCTGACTTTATAGTGTTAGCCTTTACATTTAACGTTAAAAAATTAAAGGCCTTAGCTAAACAATATGTTAAAAGTTACACTTTAATAGCATTACTTTAGCTTAGCTCTATTATCATTTTGATCTGATTACCCTTCATTGAGAGGTTGTTTTAGCCAAGGCATGTTGCAATCTATTTATTATGGTCGCCACGTAACTCCCACCTCTTTTATATTTGGTTGATTTACATCCTCTAAATCCACTCGGTTGTTTAAAAAACATGCAAGCAGTTGTTTAAATCTAATATTAATTGAACTTTTAGTTTATTTTGCAAATAATAATCATTACTATTGCCGCACTTTATTAAATGCGAATGATTATCATAATGAAAAGTTTCAATTACTCATTACTCACCCTCGCTTGTTTAAATGCGCAAGCCGTTTTAGCACAAGCCACTGCAAATCAAGATATCGAACATATAAGTGTTTATCAGAAACAAAACCAAGTTGTTATGAGCTCAGGGCTTGCAACTAAGTCAGATATGTCGTTAATGGAAACCCCAGCACCTGTCGTTATTATTGACCGTGAACTGATTGAATCCCAAGGTGTAGATAGCCTGCAAGAGCTTGTACGTAATGTAAGTGGATTAACCCAAGCAGGTAATAACTACGGGATTGGCGATAACTTAGTTATTCGAGGTCTAGATGCTAATTATACTTACGATGGGATGTATGGCGGTGCAGGATTAGGTAATACATTTAACCCTACCCGTTCACTTACTAATGTTGAATCAGTTGAAGTACTCAAGGGCCCTGCTACAGGTTTATACGGCATTGGTAGTGCAGGTGGTGTAATTAACCTGATTGAAAAAAAGCCAGAGTTTGAAGAAAAACATAAAGTATCAGCTGAGCTTGGTCAGTGGGATAGCTATTCACTTGCCTTTGATAGCACCAATGCAATTACAAATGACTTAGCATACCGCGTGATGGCTAAAACAGCATCAAGTGATGGTTTTCGTGATTTAAAAGAAGACCGAGACGAAATATATACATCACTTAAATACATTTTGAGTGATCAACAAGACGTTATGG
This sequence comes from Pseudoalteromonas sp. S408, assembly GCF_005886645.1. Classification (NCBI taxonomy): domain Bacteria; kingdom Pseudomonadati; phylum Pseudomonadota; class Gammaproteobacteria; order Alteromonadales; family Pseudoalteromonadaceae; genus Pseudoalteromonas; species Pseudoalteromonas sp. S408. Next base: position 288,431 of record NZ_PNDY01000007.1, read on the forward strand.
TTTCTGCTGCATACATTAAAGACTCAATAGCGGTGGACTCTATTGGTCACCCTATTCGAATTTATAATGCAGACTCTGCTAATGGTTTAACAGCCTCACAAGTAACAGGATCTGATTTAGTTAACGATCCTACGGGTAGTGGTTTACAGCTTAGTGAATCTCAGCGCAATGAACTGGCAAACTCATTGTCAGATAACGACGGATTAACACCTTATCAATTTGGAACTAACGGAATTATTTCGCCAATGGCTGATGATAACGAAGGTGAAGAGTTGCGCTTTAAGCTTACTCATAATTACTTTATTACTGACGACTTATTTTTAAATCAACAGTTACAATACCGTAATTACACATCAAGTTTCGCACGTCAAACGGGGGCTTATAACTATGTTTATTGGGATCGTCGTGGTGTTATTAATCAAGATCCACGTTCACCGTTAGTCGTTGACGATGTGCTTTACCCTTTTGCTGCTCGTCGCCAAGAATACCGCCAAGTTGAGGCTGATGAAAAGTCATGGCAGTACTTTTTAGATTTGCGCTACGACTTTATGTTGGGTGATATTGATAACGAACTTTTGGTTAATGCTAATTATGAAGATCGCGATATTCGTTTTAAACAATATTCTATATGGGATAAAGATTACGTTATTACAGATACAAACAACGAAGTAACATATCAAGGTTCCCTACCCTATATATTTGATATACGAGATCCCAATTGGCCAACAGGTAATTTTTACGATTACGATCCTCTTAAAACCAGTGACTACAATAAAAAAGTAAAGGCCTGGGGTTTGGGCCTCCAACATGTTGCCTATATTAATGAGCATTTAACAACACGCGTAGGTGTTGCTTATAACCGCATTAAACAAAGTTATGAACATTTTGGTGTAGATGAGCGTTATAGCGCAAGTCGAGCAGAACCAACACCAGAGGCTGACACCTCAGACAGTGGTTTAACGTATAATTTAGGCGCAACATATCAACCCACTGAAGACTTTTCTATATTTGTTAATCACGCTAAAGGCCGCACTGCATATAGTGTATTAGGGTCCATTGCTGGTAACGAAGCGGATAGAGAAGACTCAGAATCAATGAGCAATGACTTAGGATTTAGATATAAAGCGTTTGACGACCAACTACTTGCCTCTTTCGTTGTTTTTGAAAGTGCGCGAACCAACCTAGAATACAGCAATCCACTTTATGAAGCGGGCGTTTCGGCACCAGATGTAGTTAAAAGCTTTTATGATGGGGAAGAAAAAACAAAAGGGGTTGAGCTTGATTTAAATGCGCATTTAAATGAGCAATGGAAAGTAAATATAAATGGTGTTTATCAAGATGCAAGAAACCAACTAAACCCTAATATAAACAATCACGCCACACGTAAAAAAGGGGTTCCTTATGTAACTGCCAGTACGTGGGTAACTTATTACGCAACTGTTTTTAGTTTGCCTGAAACGCTAAATATAAGTGCAGGTGTAACTTATGTTGATGATAGGAGTACCAACTCATCAAGTTTTGGTATTCCTGATGGCTATGTACCAAGTTACACGGTTCATGATGCGGCTGTTTCATACACAACAAACAAATGGCATATGCAACTTAACTTAAACAATATATTCAATAAGCAATATTATTCTAAAGCGATGTTTTTAGGTGGTATGCCGGGTGAAGAACGTAACGCTAAGCTAAGCTTTAGCTATACACTGTAGTTTGCTCATGTATAAGCGCTTGCATTTCTGAGCGCTTTTTAATCATAACGGATAGATTAGCCAAGGGCATTGGACATTGGTTAAGTTTAAGGTTTTACCTTAAGCTGTATTTTAATGAGTCTAATTCCTTGCTATCACTAACCAACATGCTAGCATTTAGTTTCTGAAATTACTGAAAGTTAATGATATGACTTTATCTGAGAAAAACTTTACCTTTGTAATGCATTGCGGCGAAATGGGAAGCCGCTGGGGTTTTAACCGTACTATTGGTCAAATGTGTGGATTACTTATTATCACTAAAAACCCAATGACCGCGAATGAAATTGCCGATTCACTGAGTATTTCACGAGGCAATGTGAGTATGGGCATTAAAGAGCTTCAGTCTTGGCAATTAATTAAAGTTCAGCACATTCCTGGTGACCGTAAAGAGTATTATGCACCCGCAGGCGATATTTGGGATATGGCAAATCGTGTATTTGAAGAGCGTAAAAAACGTGAAATCGATCCAACACTTAGCCTATTACGCGACAACTTATTAGACGAAGCAAGTAATGAAGAAGAAATCTATGCACAAAAACAAATGGGGGAAATTCACAACTTACTTGAAACAGTGACTAAATGGTCTTCTGAATTACAACGTTTAACTCCTGAGCAACTTAATAAACTAATGAAACTCGGTTCTGGCATTGGCAAGGTAATAGACCTAAAAGATAAGATTTTTAAAAAAGAATAAAGCCGCACTGTGCGGCTTTATGATTAATTAAATATTATATTTTTGGATAGCCAATTCGATCAGATAAATAACCGACACTCGTTGCAAAATAATACGAGCGGTTCCAATGCATCAACACTTTATAGTTATCGTAGGCTAAAAACATACGGCCGTTAATATCATCAGGCATCACCAACGCAGCACGCACGTTTACATTAGGTAAAGCACTGCCGTCGACTTTTCTCAACCCTAGTGCCTGCCAATCAGCAAGTGAACGTTCTGAATCATTCCAATATTCAAGCCACTGCTTGCGCGTATTCGTACCACGTACTAAGATATATTTGTTATCGAATCCATCTGGAAGTTTGACTTGACGGCCCCAAGTTAATGAATCGTTCCAGCCCTCTTGCTTTAAGTAATTAGCAATAGAAGCAAACGCATCTTCTTTAGTCGTCCAAATATCTTTACGACCATCGTTGTTATAGTCAACGGCGTAAGCATTAAAAGACGTAGGCATAAATTGAGTTTGTCCCATAGCGCCAGCCCAAGAGCCTTTAAATTTATCTAAGGTAATATGGCCCGATTTTAAAATGTCTAAAGCTGCCCATAATTGGCGTTTATAAAGAGCTTCACGGCGGCCATCAAAAGCAAGCGTCACTAATGATGAAATAACATTGTGCCCCCCTTGAATAGTTCCAAAGTTGCTTTCAAGGCCCCACAAAGCCACTATAAAACGCGCTTGTACGCCGAATTCTTTAGCTACTTGCTCAAGAATGTCTTTATTTTCCGCATACAGTTTACGAGCACGGTCAATTTTCCATTGCGGAACACGTTTTGGTAAATAGGTTTCAAGTGTTTCTTTAACTTCAGGCTGATTTTTGTCAGCCGATACTACTTTTTCTTTGTAGGTTGCGGTTGCAAGCGCACTATCAATTAACGATGTTTCGTAGCCTTTTGCGATTGCTTCTTTTTTTAAGTTTGTTAAGTAATCTTTAAATTCGGCTTGTGTTTTTGCAACCACTGACGAACTTAAACATAAACCACATAATACAACTGCCAGTTTTTTAATCACGATCGGCTCCATTTTGTTTTCTTAATTCAGTAAGCAAATTATCTTCCGGTGGTGGAAGCTGTAAATAGTAACCTTGATCGGTTAATGCACCCTTAACAGTCTCTAAATCAGCACCACCTAGGTGTTCACGTTTAGCCAAATTAATAATCATCACATAGTGGGGTTTGCCAAACATAGCCATTAAAGGTTCTGGAACTTTGCTAAAATCATCTCTTTTTTCAACAAATAAGAAGGTATCCGCTTTTTTCTTACTTTTATACACCGCAGTTAACATTATGACCCTATAAATTCTTGCACAACAATGCCGCACACTATACCATGAGAGTAATAATAAGTTAGAAAATTTAGATTAGAAATTTCGATAAACGCCTTATTCAGCCTGTGTTTATCTAATTACAATTTCTTATCATACAATTCAATTGAGCGTGTATGTCGGACCAAATTTTTGAGTTAAAAGGGAATCTTTTTACGTTATCAGTTTTACATCTTTATAGTGCTGATATTAACCTTTTAGCAGAGCAACTCTACGTAAAAATAGCCCAAGCTCCCCGTTTTTTTGAGGGAGCGCCTATTGTTGTTAATTTAGAAGAAGTAAAAAGCAGTTCTTTGGACTTTGTTCATTTAAAGTCACTTATAGAGCGAATGAGCTTTAACGCAGTGGGTGTATGTAATGGCTCTGAAGAGCAACATACAAGCGCAAAAAAAGCTGGCTTCTCAGTTTTAAATTACTCGCAAGACGTAAAAGCAGAGCCCGTTGAAAAACAACCAAACACATCAATTGTTGAAAAAAACATTATACTTCCTGCACAAATAATTAACGGCACGGTGCGCTCAGGTCAACAGGTTTATGCAAAAGACCGCGATCTTATTGTACTAGGCGCTGTTAGTCATGGTGCAGAAGTAATAGCAGATGGCAACGTACATATTTACGGAACCCTTCGCGGTCGCGCTATAGCGGGCGCAAAAGGATTAGAAAACGCACATATATTTTGCCAAAAGCTAGAAGCGGAACTTGTTTCCATAAATGGCAACTACTGGATCAGTGACTCTCTACAAGGTGAGTTTTGGGGCAGTGCTGTGCAAATACAACAAAAAAATGAATCATTAGAAATTTCAGCTTTGGTTAAAGGATAAATCTCATGGCAAAAGTAATTGTCGTTACCTCGGGTAAAGGTGGTGTTGGTAAAACAACATCAAGCGCCGCAATAGGCACAGGCTTAGCATTAAAAGGCTACAAAACGGTTATTATCGATTTTGACATCGGTTTACGTAACCTTGATTTAATTATGGGGTGTGAGCGCCGTGTTGTTTATGACTTTGTTAACGTTATAAATGGTGAAGCAAACTTAAACCAAGCACTTATTAAAGATAAGCGTGTAGAAAAGTTATTTTTGCTTCCAGCATCGCAAACTCGTGATAAAGACGCACTAACTCGCGATGGTGTAGAACGCGTTTTAAACGAGCTTAAAGAAGATTTTGATTATATTGTATGTGACTCGCCAGCAGGTATTGAAGCAGGTGCGATGATGGCAATGTACTTTGCTGATGAAGCGATTGTAACCACCAATCCAGAAGTCTCATCTGTACGAGATTCTGACCGTATATTAGGTATTTTGCATAGCAAATCTAAACGCGCTGAAGAAGGCCTAGAAAACATCAAAGAGCACCTGCTATTAACACGCTACAACCCTGAGCGTGTAGCTAAAGGTGAAATGCTTTCTGTAGAAGACGTACAAGATATATTAGCAATCGATTTGCTCGGTGTTATTCCTGAGTCACAAGCAGTATTAAGTGCATCAAATTCAGGCCAACCGGTCATATTAGATGGTGAATCAGATGCTGGCCAAGCATATGCTGATGCCATAAACCGCTTACTTGGTGAAACCGTCGATTTTCGCTTCTTAGATGTAGAGAAGAAAGGCATTTTTAAACGGATTTTTGGAGGCTAATGTGTCGTTACTTGACTATTTCCGCTCAGAAAAGAAAAACAGTGCGTCTCTTGCAAAAGAGCGATTGCAAATAATTGTCGCACACGAACGTTCGCAGCGTGGAACACCTGAATACCTACCACAATTAAAACAAGATATTTTGGATGTAATTCGAAAATATGTGAACGTTAATAGTGATGCAGTTCAGGTACAATTTGATCAAAATGAAGACGATTTAGCTGTATTAGAGCTAAACGTTACTTTACCTGACGAAGAGAAAAAATAAATGAAGAATGGGCGCACTAAGCGCCCTCTTTATAAATAATAACAACTGAGAGGTTAACCCTTTAGGTATCCCACTCTTTTAGCGCGTCTTTAATAAAGTTATAACGCCAAGAACTCATTAAGTCTGGCTTTATATGCGCCTTTTTTTGCTCTTCTGTTAGCTTCCAGTTCCAGCTAATTAGCTGATTTACTTGCTTTTTAGATGCCATAACATCTTCAGGAATAGCGTTAGCTTTAGCAACTTTGGTTATTTTTTGCTTAATATCTTTTGCTGTTTGTTTGTAATTAGTAAAATCAATTAACCGTTTTAATGCTTGCGGGTGCTCGTCAACAGCAATTGCCTTCGCTTTTTCTATACACTTTAAAATCTCAACGCCTGAGCGATTAACTTCAATCGACTCCACGCCCGGTATTTGACGTAATGCATTTAAACTAGAAGGCCCACGCTTAGCAATTTCAGTCATGTTATGTTCTTTCAACACAAAGTTAAGAGCTAAATTTTTGCGAATTGCTTTATTACGGCGCCAAACGGCTAACTCTTTTAACACTGCTAGTTCGTGTGGCTTTAATTGCCACGCATTTTTTATATCTTTATAGAGCAATTCATCTGGTGTTTGAAACGCGCGTTTATTAGCAATTAATTCGCTCTCATCCAAAACAATTTCAAAAAAGCCGGCTTTTTTAATACGCTCTATGATCAATTCAAAACACGGTAATAAATGAAATGTATCAGCGGCGGCGTAATCTAGCTGCTTAGTGGTTAACGGGCGCTGTAGCCAATTAGTACGTGATTCGCTTTTATCTATTTCAATACCAAGTAATGTTTTAACCATAAGGGCAAAGCCCATACAATTACCTTCACCCAATAATTGCAAAGCAAATTGAGTATCAAATAAAGGAGCAGGAACAAACCCAGCATATTTTTGAAATACTTCAATATCTTCAGAAGGTGAATGCAATACTTTTAAAACTGCTGGATCTTTTAATACCTGCCAAAAATCAAATAACGATAATTCAGCTAAGGGATCAATAAGTGCTAGGTGCTCACCGTCAAAAACCTGAATGAGTGCAACTTCTGGATACAAAGTACGACGACGCATAAACTCAGTATCAATAGCTAAAATAGGCTTACTTTGGATCTGCTCAACAAAAGTATTGAGCTGAACTTGTGTTTGAATTAATTGGTATTGCACTTAGTCTCCTACAATAAAAAAGCCGGCTAATGCCGGCTTTTTTATAGTTTTCTAATCTTTCAAGGCTCGTCTGAGTATTTTACCTACGTTAGTTTTAGGTAACTCATCCCTAAACTCAACGAGTTTTGGAACCTTGTAATTAGTTAAATTATCACGACAATGGTTTATTATATCTTTTTCAGTTAAAGAAGGGTCTTTTTTAACAACAAAAACTTTAACTTGTTCACCACTTACATCGTGAGGAATGCCAACCGCTGCTACTTCAAGCACTCCGTCGTGCATTGCAACAACTTCTTCGATCTCATTTGGGAAAACATTAAAGCCAGATACTATAATCATGTCTTTTTTTCGGTCTACAATGTAAAAGAAACCTTCATCATCATATGTTGCAATATCGCCTGTAGCAAACCAACCGTCTTTTAAACATTCAGCAGTTGCATCTGGGCGCTTGTAGTAACCAAGCATAACCTGGGGACCTTTAACACATAACTCACCAGGCTCACCTTTAGCTGCCTCTTCTCCATTTTCAAGAATTAGCTTAATATCAGTATTGGGTGCAGGTAAACCAATTGAGCCATTGTAAGACTGTAAGTCGTACGGACTAATTGTTACAAGCGGTGCACACTCAGTAAGGCCGTAGCCTTCCATTAGTTTTGAACCCGTCACTTTTTGCCACTTTTCGGCAACAGGACGTTGTACTGCCATACCACCGCCAAGTGACATTTTGAGGTGACTAAAGTCAAGCTCATCAAAACCTGGGGTATTTAATAAACCATTAAATAATGTGTTTACACCAGTGATTGCTGTAAATTTAGTTTGGCTTAACTCTTTAACGAAACCCGGCATGTCACGCGGGTTAGTGATCAATAAGTTCAAACCACCATATTTCATAAACGTTAAGCAGTTAGCTGTAAGTGCAAAAATATGGTAAAGCGGCAGTGCCGTAACAACAACTTCAGTACCACGGTCTAACACTTTATCTAAACAGCCAGAAACCTGCTCAAGGTTGCCAACCATATTACCATGGCTCAGCATAGCGCCTTTAGATACACCGGTAGTACCGCCTGTGTATTGTAAAAAAGCTAAGTCAGATAAATTCAATTCAGGGCGTGTGTACGCATTTTCGTCAGCATTCAATAAATCTGAAAATTTAATGGTGTTCGGTAAGTTGTATTTAGGCACCATTTTCTTAACGTGCTTAACAACAAAGTTAACAATGTGCTTTTTAAGACCACCCACCATGTCACCAACTTGAGTAACAACGATGTGTTTTACGTCTGTTTTAGCAAGTGACTTTTCAAGCGTATCTGCAAAATTTGCAAGGATAAATATGGCGCTTGTATCTGAGTCTTTTAATTGATGTTCTAATTCGCGAACAGTGTAAAGAGGATTAACATTAACAACCACACAACCGGCGCGTAAAATACCTAAAATAGAAATAGGTGTTTGTAACAAGTTAGGCATCATTACGGCAACTTTTTCGCCCTTTTTGAGACCCAAATCATTTTGGATATACGAGGCGACTTTTTTAGTTGCTGTATCAATTTCGTCATATGACAAAGTTTTACCCATGTTTGTAAATGCAGGTAAATCTTTGTAATCAGAAAAACTTTTTTCGAACACTTCGAGTAACGAGTTGTAATGCTCAGGATCGATTGTTTCAGGCATACCCTCTGGGTAGCGCTTAAGCCAGATTTTTTCCACTCTTAGCCCCTGTTTATAATTATATTTTTATTAACCTTAATCTAAGTAAGGCACTTTAACAATTGAGCAAATACTCTAATGCAAGGATAATCCCACATTTAACGTCAATATACAATTAACGTGCACCACTTTGCACCATAAATGCTTGAATGTGTTCATAACATTCTTTGCTACTTTGCATATGGCAATGGTGTCCGCCTTCTACATTAATTACACTCAAGTGGTTGTAATAATTAATATACTTTTCTAAATTTTGTTTTACAAATGGGTAACCTTGGTTACCTAAAATTAATTGGCATGGTGCATGTAATTCTTTTATTGCACCAATACATTGCACTTCATCAAACCTAAAACCTGAATGATTTTTGAGCTTGGGATCGGTTGTTAATGTAAAACCGCTGGGAAGTGCTTTTATGTTTCGCTGCATTAAAAGCGAAATTAGTTCATTATTTAAATCAGTTGTTTTAGCACGTGCCTCATAAATATGCGCTTTACTTTGGTAAACTCGCGCTTTTTTATTATGCGTTCTAGTACGATTGAGAACTGCATTTTTCAGTTGCTCAGTGACTTGCTCGCTAGGTGTTGTCACACAGCCAATACCCTCAATAAAACTAACTGCTCTTACCCTATCACTAAAACAACTTGCAAAAAGGCCAGCGACCATAGCCCCCATAGAATGCCCAACAAGGTGAACTTTATTTACACCAATAGCTTCAATAAATTGATAAACATCGTCAATATAATCAACAAAATAATAATGTGCATCATCACTTCGCCACGATGTTAATCCATGTCCTGAAAAATCAATACAGTACCATGTTTGTTCAGGAGTGTGCCCATTAAGCATAGGAGTAAAACTATTGCAGTTGTCTAACCAACCGTGAAGCGCTACAACAACCTCTTCTCCGGAACCTATTTTTAAGCCATGAATATTTAAATTACGTGTTTGAATATTAAATGGCTGCACATATGCTCCTTCTTATTTTATAAATATATAACATACAAGTTGTCAGACCACTAAATAGTTTACCTAAATGTTTATTATTTTAGTAGTCAAAAGCACAAGTGCAAACAACATTATGAATAAAAACCTTTTTATTCATAATGTTAATTTTATAAAGTGCCCTATTTACTCAGTGCTAATAAACTTTACTCATTGAGAGTTCAATATAGGCGTTGATGTATCCATACGTTAGACTATAACGCATCAAAACAATGTTTAATCGCACTAATCAGTGATTTGTCCCAATCTATTAATTTATTTATCATAGTTAAGGTATACAATAATTTAGCTATTAATAAAGTACATTCATAAGGTACGAAAAAAATGAAAAAACAGATAAGTATGCTGGCACTAATGTGTACAGCGTCTGGTGCAATGGCCGAAACCGCACCTAAAAATGTAATTTATATGATTGGCGATGGCATGGGGCCCGCCTACACAACGGCTTATCGTTATTTTAAAGATGACCCAACAACAAAAAATGTTGAGCAAACCATTTTTGATACCATGCTCACAGGGATGGCACGCACTTATCCTGACGATCACACAGTTGTAACCGATAGCGCCGCAAGTGCAACAGCATTGAGCAGCGGACATAAAAGCTATAATGGCGCAATTGCAGTCGATACCGATAAAAAGCCGCTTAAAACAATGCTAGAAATTGCCAAAGAACGTAACATGACCACAGCTTTAGTAGCTACATCACAAATAAACCATGCAACACCAGCAAGCTTTGCAGCTCATAATGAATCACGTAATAATTACGATGATATTGCTGATGACTATATAGATAATAAAATTGTAGGTAAGTTACCTGTTGATTTAATGCTAGGCGGCGGGACTCAATACTTTATACGTGATGACAGAAATTTGGTAGACGAATTTAAAGCTGCTGGTTACCAATATGGCGATAGCATTCAAAACCTTGATCAAATTACGCAAATTCCTGCCATTGGTTTATATGCCGCTAAAGGCTTACCTTTTGCGTTAGACAAAAACCCAACAAGGTTAACGCAGCTTACCTCCAAGGCACTCAACTTATTAGACAATCAAAACAAAAATGGCTTTTTTGTGATGATTGAAGGCAGTCAAATTGATTGGTGTGGGCACGCAAACGATATTGCCTGTGCTATGGCTGAAATGGATGATTTTGCATCTGCTATTGAAAAAGCAAAAGCATATGTTGATAAAAATAAAGACACCCTACTTGTTATAACTGCTGATCACTCCACTGGGGGGTTAACATTAGGTGCACATGGCCAATACAAGTGGGAAGCTAATGTTGTTCATGGTGTAAAAGCAACAGCAGGTAAAATTACTCAACAGTTACTCGACTCTGATGATCTAAAATTGGTGTGGAATAAATATACTAATATCGAATTTACCCCTGAAAATAAAATAAAGCTTGAACAAGCTAAATCTATGGGTGACAAAGCACTTAACTTAGCCGTTAAAAGTATTATAAGTGATACAAGCTTCACAGGATGGACAACAGGTGGACATACCGCAGTAGATGTTCAAGTTTTTGCTTATGGCAAAGGGAGTGAGCAATTTATTGGTTCTCAAAACAACACCGACATCGCAGATAAGTTAATCAATTTCATTAAACACTAAACAGTTAGTAAAACAAAAAACCCGAACATTGTTCGGGTTTTTTATTATTGGAGATTAACTACGTTCAAGCGTAAATATCTACCCCAATTAAGTTTTGGACTTCTGCTCTGCGTTCTAAGTTTGCAAATTCAGTATAAGTAGAAATTGCTTTACTATTTTTTGCAGTCGGTTGGTCGTAAATTGTTTGGCTGTAGTCGTTACTCTTGGCGGTACTTTTAAACAATTGGTTAGCAAGCTCAACGCCCTCTTTACTGCTTTTTACATAATCAGTATTTGTTTTTTGAACAGAACCCTGTTCAACCAAACCTTGTGGTTTTGCAGTCACTCCCTTCGCAGGGATTATTCTGCCTGGAATACCACCTGTAAAAAAACCTGAGCCTATAGGCAGCGTCATCACGCTTCTCCACCCTTGAACATATCTAAAATTATGATTTAAAAATAGCCAATTTGCAAATTAACCTAACACGGCATTACTCGCGCCCCGGTAACTTTTTCCATGTTACAGTATCACGAACATACTTTGGTTGGGCATCACTTGCTCGAACGCCCTTGCCTGCAATAAATGCTGCATCAACAAAGGCAAGCATATAGCGTGCATCTGGTAATGTTATATCTGTATTAATCGTAATGTTTTCAAAGTTTGACAATGCATCAGGGTAAGTTTTAAAGCCAGTGCCTACTGCAACTGATGCTTCATTGGTTGTTATATATTCACTAGTTAAAAGCTCAGGCTTAATAACACACTCGTTATTAACTAATTTCATTAAACCATTATGTAATTTGTATTGTGCAAAGTAAATTTCACCCATGCGCGCATCTATGCTAGGAAAAACAAGTGTGTTGTTGTTTTGCTCATAGGCTTGCTGTGCCATAACTGCCAGTGTAGAAACCCCTACAAGAGGTAAATTAGTTGAATACGCTAACCCTTGAGCTATGGCCACACTTATTCTTACGCCAGTAAAGCTGCCGGGGCCTTGCCCAAAACCAATAACATCCAGTTCTTTTAATTTACAGTTTGCTTTGGTCAATAACTCATCAATTAAAGGTAGAATTTTTTGACTGTGCTGCTGTGGGCACTCTTCAAAATGATGAAATGTCTCTCCCTTATAATGTAAAACAAGTGATAGTGCTTCTGTTGAAGCATCAAGGGCAAGAATATTACTTTTGATCATTTTATTACTCTAATTAATTTGTTGTAAAAATGTATTAGCGACTTCTAAGCTTCGCGTACGACGCATTGCAGGCAAGCTTTTTAAGAACACTTGACCATATTGTCGAGTCACTAATCGGTTATCACATATAACAAGTACGCCTTTGTCTTTGCTGTCGCGTATTAAACGCCCTACACCTTGCTTTAATGCAATAACTGCTTGCGGTAATTGAATGTGTGCAAATGGATCTTTGCCCTGCATTTGGCAATCCTGCATTTTAGCTTGTAGCAAGGGGTCGTCAGGTGCTGCAAAAGGCAATTTATCAATAATAACACAGCTAAGCGTACTGCCTCTCACATCCACCCCTTCCCAAAATGATGCCGTACCTAATAAAACGGCATTACCATGGCGGGTAAATTTTTCTAAAATAATTCGCTTAGACATTTGCCCTTGCATGTAAACGGGGTAGTCAATTTGTGTTGTAAGCCCCTCAGCGACTAAATGCATCATACGGTAACTTGTAAAAAGCACAAAACAGCGCCCTTGTGCTGACTTTATAAGCTCAAGGGTTAATTTAACAATAGCATGAGGCATATTATCAGCATGTGATTCTGGTAAGTACCTAGGTAAACACAATAATGCTTGATTTGGGTAGTCGAACGGACTGTCGACCATCATGCTTTGCTCTGGCTTTAAGCCTAAGCTGGCATTAAAGTGGGTAAGCTTATTGTCGACCGACAGCGTCGCTGAGGTAAACACAAACGCAGCACCGGTATCTTTCATCATTTGCGCAAATTTTACAGACACATTGAGTGGTGTAATATTTATAGTTAAAAAGCGTCGTGTTGTCTCGTACCAATAACTAAAACCAGTTTGTGCGGTATCAAAAACCCGTTCTAACTGCCCTTTAAATGCTAAAGCCCGTTCGAATGGATGTTCTATTTTATCGCTTCTGTCTAAGCACAGTTTTAGCACTTGATAAACAAAGTCTAAATCGCTGATAACGCGATGCAGTGCTGCACATATTTGCTTATCACTCAGCTTTTCTCGCCAATCTCCTCGGCTACCATCTACACCAAACTGTAAACGTAAGTCGGCAACACTGGTTTCTAATTTATTTAAGCTTTTACCTAGTTGTAACATGTCAGGAATTTCAGCTCGGTATATAGCGCGTAAATCAGTAATTAAGTCCACCAGCTTTTTAGTACTCACACTTTCACCAAAGTAATCGCTGGCAATTTCACTTAGTTGGTGGGCCTCATCAAAAATATAGGCGTCGGCTGTGGGCATCAATTCGGCAAAGCCACTTTCTTTAACTGCCATGTCTGCAAAAAATAAATGGTGATTAATAACAACTACATCCGCCTCCGCCGCAGTCAAACGCGCTTTACGTATGTAACACTCTTGAAAGTCTGGGCATTCTTTGCCTAAACAATTATCGGCAGTTGAATTCACATAAGGTAAAACTTTGGCGTCGTCTTCTATACCAATACAATCAGCTAAATCGCCTGATTGTGTTTCGCTTGCAAATTTTGCAACCATAGCCAGTTGATGCATTACATCGGGATCGTCTGTTGGTACATGCGCAACATGTTGATTTAAACGGTATGTGCATAAGTAGTTAGCACGCCCTTTTAGTAATGCCGTTTTTTTTGTCGCGCTAAGTGCTTTAACCAATTGAGGTAAATCACGATGATACAACTGCTCTTGTAGTGCTTTAGAGCCGGTAGAAATAATTGTTCTACCTTTAGATTTTAGGGCTGGCGCTAAATAAGCGAAAGTTTTACCTGTTCCTGTGCCCGCCTCAACAACGAGTTGTGAACTGTTTTTTAATGCTTGAGCAACTGCGACAGCCATATCAATTTGTGGTTGGCGCGGAGTATAGCCATCAAAAGATAACGCCAAAGGGCCGGTTGCACTAAACAGTTGTTTGATAACAGCAATCACTTTTCAAAATAATAATAGTGTGATTTTACGTAAGGCTTTAACCAAGGGCAAGCAAATACAAGCCTATGCAAGGTATAAAACTATTATAGGTTTTGAACATAATTGAATAACATTGTCTGTTAATCTTTCCTATTCAAAATCAGGTTATGCTTTACCCAAACAAATGAGCGTATGTTTGAGCCCTTTTCGTTTATGTATTATTAAATATTGTTGAAATTAAGATTTAAATGTGGGTAATAAAACTCACAGTTTTGGTTAATAAACGCTGTTGGCATTGCAGCATATTGACCATGATCTTTTAAATATTCCATATGCTTTTTACCATCAGTGGTAAATTGATGGAATAAAGAGTGATTTAACCCGTCAAATTCTAGCGGTTTTATATTAACTAAGTCGCATAGTTCCTTGTTAAAGGCTGGGGTTGATTTAACCCATTTCCCTTCAATAAACTGTTCTACATAGGCATGCATTGTAAATACCTCATTTTTTAGTAACTCATCTAATTTAGGGGTACTTAAATGATTACGCACATCAGCTAAGCCCAATCGCGAAGGAATGTTACAAGCCCGACTTAATGCTATTTGTAATGATGCTTTGGGAATACAGTATGCTGCTTTGTTGTCTAAGCAATAATCGCTGCTGAGTGACTTTGCACCATCTAAAAGTGTAAAGGGATCATATTTAATTCCGTCTCTTACAAGGTAATAAATTGAAACGGCCTTAGCGCGTTCCCCGCTGCCTTTTACCATTTTTAACCAGCTGCTTATTTCATGATGATTTTGATTAAAAAAAGTATCATTTTGTAAGTACTGCTTCAAACCTGCCACCTTAATAAATATATTTATTGTAATTGCTTATATTTAAACTATATCTTTCAATAGTAAAAAACATTTTAAAACAACAACTTTAAAGTTAAGTTAGTCTTTAAAGTATGTTTTAATGTTACTTCTACAAAAATTAAAATAATATGTCTGCACAGGTATTTATAACAGTCCGATTAGGCCAAATGAAATTATGAAGAATATAGCAATTATTGCCTACGAAGGCTGCTGGGCCGTTAGCGTATTTTTAGCAAAAGATTTTTTTACTATTGTTTCTCTACTCGACTCGCATTACTCATTGCCTCAAAGTTATAACATAGAAATAATAACGACCGACGGTGCACCTATAACAAGCTCGAGTAATTCACTGGTTGTTGCCGATAATTCGCTTTCTGACAAGTCATATGATTTGGTGATTATTCCGCCCATAGAAGGCTCTAAATTAAAAAATATGCCATTGGGCACTGACCTAATTATTGAGTGGCTTAAACCTAAAATACAGAGTAATACGTCTATTCTTAGTTTAAGTACTGGTTCATATTTTTTAGCAGCAACAGTTAAATTAAACAAAACGATGATAGCTACTCACTGGAGTTTAGTTAAACCACTCAGTGGATTATTTCCTGATTGTGAATTTATTAGTCATAAATCGTATTTAAAAATGGGGAATATCTATACAACAGGCTCTTTTGAGGCGGGTATTAGCGTGCTTTTAGGTGTTGTTGCTAAAGACAAAGGCGATCGCTTTTCTCAACAATGCGCTACTCATTTGCTTATTTCTGACTCTGGTAAGTTAAATCTTATTTTGCCTCAATTTAATAATCATAAAGACGAAAAAA
The DNA here is from genome assembly GCF_005886645.1 of Pseudoalteromonas sp. S408. Classification (NCBI taxonomy): domain Bacteria; kingdom Pseudomonadati; phylum Pseudomonadota; class Gammaproteobacteria; order Alteromonadales; family Pseudoalteromonadaceae; genus Pseudoalteromonas; species Pseudoalteromonas sp. S408. The sequence goes on from NZ_PNDY01000007.1 coordinate 304,412, forward strand.
TTAATGAGATACAAGATTGGATTCATAACCATTCAAGTGGTTTAATCACAATACATGAGTTAGCAAAACAATTTAATTTTAGTGAACGCAATTTAAAAAGACGATTTTCGCAAGCAACAGGAATATCAATTAATAAATATGTGCAAGAAGTACGAATAGATAAAGCCAAGAAGCAATTATTAGCAACAGACAAAACCGTGAACGAAATATCGGTAGATGTGGGCTATGAAAACAGTAGTTTTTTTTCCCGTTTATTTAAAAAAAGCACAGGACTAACGCCTGCTAAGTGGCGCAAGAATGATTTAGTTACTTAGATTAGATAATAATTTAAGCCCATGTATCTAAGTGTTCTATCCCATCATCGTCTTGGGTAACACTGTTTTTTTTGACTTGCGGCTTGGTTTGATCTTCTATGACACTGAGTTTTTTCTTCTTTTGTAATTCACGTTTTTTTTTGTTTTCACGTTCTATTTTTTCGCTAGCAGCACTGCTTTGCACACCCGCGATATAAAATGCACCTTTTGACTCAAGTGACAATCGGGTAATTCTACCCAAGTAAGGTATCATCATATCCATACATACATCCTTAAAGGCAATCGCTTAGTTGTGAGCAAAAATCAAACAGTTGATATAATACAAACTTATGTCGTTATATCCATAGTATCGGCAGTTATAACTTATGCTTTAATTAAGCTAAAAAAAACTTGCTATAAGCATAGCTAATATGTTTTTATAGCTTTGAAAATTATTGAAACAGATTAAAGCTTAACGCTCACTAAACAGCGCTAAGCATAATAGGATATAAAAATGCGCTTAAACCTGACAACAGTACATCATCACCACCATTCACCGGAATAACCTGTCAGGTCTTTCGCTGAGAGGTTATTCCTAAAAGGAACCTCTGGCGATTCAAAACACATTGATTCATTTTCGCCCTGAGGTTCCCCTCGGGGTTTTTAGTTTTTAAATTAAAGGAAAATGAATAATGAGTAACACAAATCGTTTACGTATCGCCATCCAAAAAGGCGGTCGCCTGTCTAAAGATTGTCAAGATTTACTAAAGCAATTAGGTGTTAAATTAAACCTACGTGAACAACGCTTAATTGCACACTCTACTAATATGCCAATTGACGTACTACGTGTGCGCGATGACGATATTCCTGGTTTAGTAATGGACGGTGTTTGTGATTTAGGTATTGTTGGCGAAAACGTACTAGTAGAAGTACAAGCAGAACGTGAACGCCAAGGTGTAACAAGCGAAGTTAGCAAACTAGCTAAACTAGATTTTGGTTACTGCCGCCTTGCACTTGCATGGCCACAAGAGCTTGGCCCACGTGATAAGAGCTGGTTTGAAGGTAAGCGTATTGCTACAACCTACCCAGAAATTTTAACGCAGTGGTTAAAGCGCGAAGGCATTAATGCAAGCACTGTAATGCTTACAGGGTCAGTAGAAGTAGCCCCTCGTGCCGGTCTTTCTGATGCAATTTGTGATTTAGTATCTACTGGTGCAACACTTGAAGCGAACGGTTTGATGCAAGGTGAAACAATTTTAGAATCAAACGCCTGTTTAATTCAAAATAAAGACCTTCAAGATGAAGACAAACTAGCGCTAATCAATAAGCTTATGCCGCGCCTTCGTGGTGTTAAACAAGCTAAAGAAAGCAAATACATTATGCTACACGCGCCAAAAACTAAACTTGATGAAATTTGCGAAATTTTACCAGGCTCAGGCCAACCTACCCTACTAGCACTTGCTGGTAATGAAGAGTACGTAGCGCTTCACATGGTAAGCAGCGAAACATTATTTTGGGAAACAATGGAGCAGCTTAAAGCCCTAGGCGCTAACTCTATTTTAGTAATGCCAATTGAAAAAATGATGGAGTAAGTACCATGCTTCGTTGGAATGAGGAATCTTCACAAGTACAAGCAGCGGCGCTAATGCGCCCTGCGGTTTCTGCCAGCGCAAAGGTTGAAGCAATATGCCAAACAATTATGAGCGATGTTAAAGAGCAAGGCGATAAAGCCTTACTTGATATGGCTAAAAAGTTTGATAATAGAGCTAACCCTCGTTTACGTGTACCGCTTGATGAAATAAATGCATCAGAGCAAGCACTAAGCGCAGAGCTTAAATACGCAATTGACACCGCTTATGCAAACGTTAAACGTTTTCACGAAGCGCAATTGCCTAAAGATATTAAGTTATCAACCCAACCTGGTGTTGTATGTGAACTGAAATATCAAGCCATCGAAGCTGTGGGTATTTATGTACCAGGTGGCAGTGCTCCACTGCCATCATCAGTTATTATGCAAGGTGTACTTGCACAATTAAGTGGTGCTAAAACTGTCGTACTTGCAACCCCTGTGCAAGGTAATGAAAGCATTAACCCTGCGATATTATATGCAGCTAAGTTATGTGGCATTACAACTTTAATTGAAAGTGGTGGCGCAGGCGCAATAGCCGCAATGGCCTACGGCACTGAATCAGTGCCTAAAGTGAACAAAATTTTTGGCCCAGGTAATAGCTTTGTAACGATGGCAAAACAGCTTGTTGCGCAAACAATTCCTGGTATGGCAATCGATATGCCAGCAGGCCCGTCTGAAGTATTAGTAATAGCAGATGAGCGAGCAAATCCTGAATTTATAGCAGCAGATTTACTCTCACAAGCTGAGCACGGCGCTGACTCGCAAGTTATTTTATTGTGTAACAGCGAAAGTATCATTGAGCAAACGCAAAAGGCCCTTACTCGCCAACTTGCAAACTTAAGCCGAAAAGAGACAGCCGAGCAAGCACTGGCTAATTCATCACTTATTTTAGTAGACTCTGTTGAACAAGCATTTGACGTATCAGCGCAATACGGCCCTGAGCACTTAATTTTGCAATTAGCAGATTCAACACCTTATTTAGATAAAGTAAAAAATGCAGGCTCAGTATTTGTAGGCGACTACACGCCAGAGTCAGCGGGCGATTATGCATCGGGTACTAACCACGTTTTACCTACCTACGGTTACAGTGCAACTTACTCGAGTTTAAACTTGCTTGATTTTTTCCGTACGTACACAGTGCAAACTATTAGTAAAAGTGGCTTAACACAGCTGTCAAAAGCTATTTTACCACTTGCAGATGCAGAAGGCCTTGATGCACACGCAAATGCGGTTTCAATTCGTTTAGAGGCAATTAAAAATGAGCAATGAGAGCGCACAAGCGACAAGCTTATTACCACAAAATATTGCAGCACTTGCTGCCTATAGCTCTGCTAAAAGTGAAAAGCTATCAGGGACAACGTGGTTAAATGCCAACGAAAGCCCTTATGCTAAAAACCTTGAACTGAGTATTGAAGATTTAAATCGCTACCCAGATCCCCAACCGCAACTAGTGATTGACCGCTACGCTGCTTATACAGACCTTGAAAGCGAAAACGTATTAATGACGCGAGGCGCCGATGAAGGCATTGAGCTTTTAGTACGCACTTATTGTGAACCAGCCAAAGACAGCATTGCGTTATTTTTACCAACATACGGTATGTACAAAGTAACGGCTGATACTCATAACGTTGCCATTAATAGCCTAACGCAAGCGCTATTACTTGATGGTAGTGTTGATGAAATAGTAAAGGCTGTGGGCAACTCGAAACTGGTGTTTATTTGTAATCCAAATAACCCAACAGGTAGCCTAACACCGCTTAATAAAGTAAAAGCAATTGCTACAGCGCTTGCGGGAAAAGCACTCGTCATTGTTGATGAAGCCTATATTGAATTTTGCCCAGAGCAAAGCGCCACAGCACTTATAAACGAATTTAGTAATGTAGTGGTACTGCGCACATTATCTAAAGCGTTTGCACTTGCAGGCCTTAGAACGGGTTTTACACTTGCACAAGAAAGTGTACTTGCGCCAGTTCGTAAAGTGATTGCGCCGTATCCGGTATCGGGGGTGGTGGCAAGTATTGCAGCTCAGGCAATTGCACCTGATGCAATTACATCAATGCGCCGCCAAGTGACTATTTTAAATAGCTTAAAAGCTAAACTTGTACAGTGGTTAAACGCCTCCCCCGCTGCATTAAAAATCCTCACTGGTGAAGGTAACTTTGTTACCTTAAAATTAGCCAACAAAAACTACTTTAAAGTAGCCCTTGAGCAAGGTTTAGTAATGCGCGCGTTTACCCTATACGGTGAAGACGATTGGCTACGAATTTCAATTGGTAGTGAACAAGAGCTCGAACAAGTTAAAATTTGGTTAGATGGCTTACAAACGCCGACTACCACAACACCATTAGCAGGAAACGAAGTATCATGAGTAACCCCTATTTATTTATTGACCGCGACGGCACCATAATTGAAGAGCCAATTACCGACAAACAGGTAGACAGCCTAGAAAAACTTGCCTTTTTACCAGGTGTAATTCCGGCTTTATTACAATTACAAGCCGCCGGTTACCGTTTAGTAATGGTATCGAATCAAGATGGCTTAGGCACAGACAGCTTCCCGACTGCTGACTTTGATATAGCACAAGATAAAATGATGGATATTATGCAAAGCCAAGGCATTAGCTTTGACGAGGTATTAATTTGTCCACACTTTGACGAGCAAAACTGTGATTGCCGTAAACCTAAAACAGGTTTATTAACTGAGCTTATGCGCTCTGGCAAAGTTGATTTAGCACGTTCATATGTAATTGGCGATCGCCAAACAGATATTGGCCTTGCACAAAATTTATGTTGTGAAGGCATTTTGTACGATGGCAGCTGGCCTGCCATTGTTACCAAGCTAACCACAGCCAACCGCGAAGGCCGTGTTACGCGTAACACCAAAGAAACCCAAATTGATGTAGCCATAAACCTAGATCAAACTAAAAACGGTAGCATAGACACCGGCCTTGGCTTTTTTGATCATATGCTTGATCAAATTCGCACACACGCAAACATTGGTTTAAACATTAAAGCCAAAGGCGATTTACACATAGACGAGCACCACCTTGTTGAAGACATTGGTATTGCCCTAGGTGTTGCGCTTAAGCAAGCGCTTGGTACTAAATCGCAAATAGCGCGCTATGGTTTTGCACTGCCAATGGATGAATGTAAAGCAGAGGCACAAATTGATTTATCGGGCCGTGCATCATTTGTATTAAACGCTAACTTTAGCCGCGAAAAAGCAGGCGATTTAGACGTACAAATGGTTGAGCACTTTTTCAAAAGCTTAAGCGATAATGCTGCTATTAGCCTTATTTTATCGGTGAGCGACGGTAACTGTCATCACCAAGTAGAAGGCTTATTTAAAGCGTTTTCACGTGCCCTTCGTATGGCAGTAGCACAAGACACGACCCAACAAACAGCCAGCTCTAAGGGATGTTTATGATTGCCATAATAAATACAGGTTGTGCCAATATAAATTCAGTACGTTTTGCCTTTGAACGCTTAGGGCAAACGCCGACAGTCATTACCTCGCCAGAGCAATTAAAAGGCTTTGAGCGGGCAATATTACCTGGCGTTGGCCATGCATCTGTTGCCATGAAACGCCTAGTAGATAACGGCTGGCAACAAGCTATAAACGAATACCAGCGCCCACTGATGGGAATTTGTTTAGGTATGCAGTTACTGTGCGAAAGCACAGAAGAAGGTAACGTACAGTGCTTAGGTAAAATACCTGGGCAAGTAAAAGCCCTCGATGTTGGCAGTTTAACGTCGCCGCACATGGGTTGGAATAACTTAAGTATTAATAAAGAGCATGCACTTACTAAAGGGCTAACACAAGACGAGCAAGTGTACTTTGTACATAGCTTTGCGCACACTGTAAACGACGCAACACTTGTAAGTGGCGAGTACGGCCAAACCTTTTCAGCTATTGTTGCTAAAGACAACTACGCTGGCATGCAATTTCACCCTGAGCGCAGTGCAAAAGTAGGCACCCGTTTATTACAAAATTTTGTTGATTGGCAGTTATAAACTGCCCATTAACTAACAATAAAGAGATTATTTGTGATTATTCCAGCATTAGACGTATTACAAAATCAAATTGTTCGTTTATACCAAGGTAAATACGACACCGCTCAGTTTTACCCTTTTGAGCTTGGTGCACGTTTAAAAGAATACGCCGACAGCGGCGCAGGTAAGCTACACCTTGTAGATTTAGAGGGCGCACGCGATCCAAGCAAAAAGCAGTGGAAACATATTCAAGCCGCAACTAAAGCGCTTAACGTACCGTACCAAGTGGGCGGCGGTATTCGCTCAGAGCAAGATGTAAGTGATTGGCTAAAAGCCGGCGCTAACCAAGTTGTTATTGGCTCAATGGCGGTAGAAAAACGTGAGCAAGTAAAAGCCTGGATTGAACAATTTGGCGCAGAGCACTTTGTTATTGCCCTTGATGTAAATAAAACAGCCACTGGCTGGGCACCTGCTACGCACGGTTGGTTAAGTGAATCTGAGTTTGGTTTACTTGAGCTTGTTGATTTTTATGTAAGCTTGGGCGTTATTGACTTTTTATGTACGGACATCAGTAAAGATGGCACCATGACAGGCCCATCGTTTGAATTGTATGAAGATTTAACTCGTCACAACAGCACCATTAAAGTACAAGCTTCTGGTGGCGTAAGTTCACTTGATGACATTAAAAAACTTAAAGAGCTTGGCGTAGGCGGCGTTATTTTAGGTAAGTCACTGCTTGATGGCGCATTTAGTGTTGAGGAGGCGTTGGCATGTTATCAAAACGCATAATTCCGTGTTTAGATGTTAAAGACGGCCAAGTAGTAAAAGGCGTTAAATTTAAAGGCCATGAAGTTGTTGGTGATATTTTAACAATGGCAAAAGCATACAGCGATGCTGGTGCTGATGAACTGGTTTTTTACGAGATCAGCGCAAGTGTTGAAAAACGCTTACTTGATGTTAACTGGGTAGAGAGCATTGCCCGCCATATTGATATTCCATTTTGTGTGGCTGGTGGTATTAAATCGGTAGCCGATGCAGCGCGTGTTTTAGAGCGCGGCGCAGACAAAATAAGTATTAACAGCCCGGCTATTGCACGCCCTGAGCTTATAAAAGAGCTACACGATGAATTTGGTAAGCAATGTGTTGTTGTAGGTATTGATAGTTTTTACGATGAAGTGACCGGCGAATACTTAGTGTATCAATTAACCGGCGATCCTAACGCATCAAGCCGCACACGTTATAAAACCGAGGAATGGGTTAAACGCGTTCAAGACTTAGGCGCAGGCGAAATTGTTTTAAACTGTATGAACCAAGACGGCGTACGTAATGGTTACGACAACGAGCAGCTAAGTAAAATGCGTGCATTATGTAATATCCCACTTATCGCCTCTGGCGGTGCAGGCAGCATGCAAGACTTTGTAGACGTATTTAAACAAAGCGAAGTAGATGGCGCATTAGCAGCCAGTGTTTTTCACAAAAATGTGATTAACATTGGCGAACTAAAACAATTTTTAACCGATAACCAAGTGGCAGCAAGATTATGCAATTAACACAACAAAACCAAACTCAAGTTGATTTTGCTAAAAGCGAAATGATCCCTGCTATTGTTCAAGATGCTCGCTCTGGTGTTATTTTAATGCAAGGCTTTATGAACAGCGAAGCACTAAAGGTAACGCTTGAAAGCAACAAAGTAACCTTTTATTCGCGTTCTAAATCGCGCTTATGGACTAAAGGCGAGTCATCAGCAAACTACTTAAATGTGGTGTCGGTTCATACCGATTGTGACTACGACTCAATTTTAGTACTGGCAAACCCTGAGGGCCCAACGTGCCACTTAGGCACACAAAGCTGCTTTGGCGATGATGCTAAACCAAGCTTAAGCTTTTTAGCACAATTAGAAGATGTCATTGTTGAGCGTAAAAATGATGACCCATCAAAAAGCTACACCGCTTCATTGTTTGCTAAAGACTTAAGCCGTAGTTGTCAAAAAGTAGGTGAAGAAGGCGTAGAAGTTGCCCTTGCCGCAATGAAACACGATAACGATGAGCTTACCAACGAATCGGCCGATTTGTTGTATCACCTTGTTGTACTATTACAACGCCAAGGGTTAGAACTCACTGATGTAGTTGCTTGCCTACAAGGTCGTCATAAGTAAATACAACGATTACTGTGTGCGCCATTATGTGGCGTACATCGTTATAACAAGCCATAATTTTTCTTTTTTAATTCAGACTCTCAATAGCATTTATTCTCTACCTTAAGTATCCTTGGTAGCAATTACAAAAGGATAGCGCACTATGAAAACTTATCTAACGCTTATACTCACGGGCCTTATTTTATCTGGCTGTAGCAGTTTAACCAGCGAACAAAAAGCCAAATTAGACAGCTTAACGCCCTGTGAAAAAATGGATGGCTTAATAACCGAATTCGATAATCGCTTTGATGCATTAAAAGACACCAAAGTACAAAACTCATATTTAGATGTGTGGACTGCAAAGTACAATGTATTTGGCGATAACTGCCAAGTGACTAGTTTTAACAATAAAACTGTGACCTATCAATGCCAAGAAAGCTACAAAGATCAACAACAAGCGGTAGCTATGCATCAACAAGCAGTTGAACTCACTCGCCAATGTTTAACTAAAACAAACAACTGGTTAGAAACATAAAAAGAGTCAGAAACGTCGCTGCATACCACCTTTGTACTTGATGATAAGTCGCCGGTTATTTCTGTTTATACCAGTAAGACGTTATCAAAAATTAAAACTTGGTCGACCTATTTAGAAGTAGGAAAGCCCGTCGCCACTAAATAATAACGAGAGAATGTATGCGCCAAACACCCAGTAAACAATCCACTCATTTAAAAACAGACTGTATCGGTGAATGTTATAGAATGAATGGCTACTGCACTGGGTGCGGGCGCACTAGCGACGAAATATTCGACTGGATTATTTTAACTGACGAACAAAAGCAAGCAATATTGGCCTCCCCCCGCGAAGACGCAAACAAAGACTAGCATAAATTTATCAACTGTTAGGGCGCATTACGTTGTGATGGGTCTCGTTTAAAATCTTTGCTTAATTGCTTAGGATCTAACGCTTCACGTTGTTTGCTGGAGCCCTCAGCCCACCACATTAATTGATTAAAGGTGCGCGAAAAATAGCTATCCCACGATGTTTGCTCAGGCATCATGGGGGAAACGGGTGGTGCCAGGCTATTAAATACTTGATTTAATTGAGTACCACATTTACCTACTGTTGACTTATTATCTTAATGGCCTTGGTCAATTACAAATTGAGCCACTTATATTTAAAGTTAGTGTGCCACTACAATTTGAAGACTTACGTAAAAGATCGAAAATACAAGAATTTTTTTGCTTAATCTATTTCATAAACTATTATTAAGAAAACACCAACCCAGATAAAAAACAGCCCAGAATATTTACGGTTTAAAAAAGAAACATAATTTAAAAACGTTAATCTTTAGCATATTTCACTAACAATATTAAATTACGTTTTTAATCACTCTTTGCCTTTATAAATTATAGTTTAGACATTGAGTAAATTAGTTTTATATTTTAAAAGGAACATAAAATGTCTAAAGAAAATGTCGCAATTAGTCGTAGGCACATAATAGGTGAAGTTCCTATGATAGCGTGTGAAATTGCAGAAAAATGTCTATACACTGGATTTTTTGGATCTATTGACTCTGGCAGAATGGCACAAATTACAGAGTCATTGACACTTCGATGTGAAAAAGAAACTTATAGCGTAGCCATTGTTGACCTCAGTAATGTTGATGCGATTGACACTGCTGTGGCCACACATTTGGTTCGATTAGGAAAAGTGCTTGAACTTATAGGCGTGAAAATTGTTTTTTGTGGGATAAAAGGGAATATAGCACGAACTATGGTTACTGCTGGCGTGGAATTTGACCAATTTGATACGGTTAAAGATTTAAAATCTGCATTGACTTTTTTCTATAGCTCATCTGGCCTAGAGTTAGTAAATGTTATTGCTAAATAAAAATGGACATTGCTATCGAAGAGCCTGTTGATGCTTATTATGTTGCTCAAGAAGCACGCAAATTAGCTTTTGAATTGGGCTTTAATGAATTTGAAGCTGGTATGATAACAATCGCTGTTGCAGAAATTACTACAAATGTAGTTCGCTATGCTTTACCGGGCGTCGCTACTTTGACAGTTATAGAGCGAGGCAGAGGTATTCAAGTTACCATAAAAGACAATGGACCAGGCATTACAGATCTTGAAAAAGCTATGGTAGATGGATTTAGCACTCACTCAGAGCCAAGTATAGGTAAGGGTCTAGGGTCAGCTAAAAGGTGCGTTGAAGAATTTATAGTCAACAAAAATGATCCCAGTGGCCTTTCAATTACATTACGGCACTATCTAACAACTCCCGAAAATCAATTAGACAAAGTATCGATATCCTTTCCTGCTATTGGGAACAGTGTCAACGGGGATAAATATTTTCTGAAACAATATCATAGCGATAAACTTTTTGTTTGTTTAATTGATGGATCGGGAAAAGGCATCAATGCATCGAATTCATCGCAGTGCGCACTCAATATAGTCAAAGAACATTATACTGATGATTTGAAGACCATTATTAGCCTATGCCACTCGAGCCTCAAAGACAATTATCCCTATCGCCCTGTGCAGATTGCATTATTACGTATCTCACCTGATTGGTTGGAATATTGTGTTGTTGGAGATTTAGGTATCAAAATTATTTCGGACTCTCAATTAGCATTTCCAGTAAATGACGGCAGTGTAGGTTTAACACTTCCTTCAAAAATCCACAATATAAGAGTTAACCGTCCTATGAACATGACTCTTTTTCTATATTCTGACGGAATAATACTGCCTCAAGATCTCAAAGAAATTAGAGAAGCTAGTTCTTTAGAACGTAGTGCATGTTTACTATTTAATGAAGCCGCTTTACCAGATGATGATGCGACATTAATTGTTATAAGAGATAAGATTTTATGACTATTCAATTTGATCAATTTACGACTCTACACGAGCAGCTGACAGGAATTATTTCTGCCATCCCATTTGGTGTTGTTGTGCTTTCAGATTCTCACGAAATTGAGATTATTAACGCCTCCGCTACCCAGTTTCTTGGCTTAACAAGTCAAAGTCCATCAGATGTTATAGATCAAAATTATAAAGATAGCTTTATGAATATTCCAGTTCTGGTTGACAAGTATGAGAATTTAATTGTGGCAGGTAAGCGAAGAAAGTTTGCGCTCCCTTGCGACAGCGAACAACATAACCTAAACATTTATGTTACCTGTCAGAAAATGCTAAAGGGTACGTTATTCATAATAGAAGACCGAACTGAAACAAAAGCATTAATTCATAAAACGTCACATGATCACTTAACGCAATTATTGAATCGTCAAAGTTTTGAAAAAATATTAGAAACAACATACCAAAAAAGTAATATAAACGACAACGCGGTCGTTGTATTTATAGATTTAGATAGATTTAAACTCATTAATGATATTGCAGGACATGCTTATGGTGATGAGGTTTTAAAACGAGTAGCAACTTCCCTTGTCAGCTGTGTAAGAGATTCGGATGATATTGCTCGAATTGGCGGGGATGAATTTGCATTGTTGATCAGAAATTGTTCCCTAAATCGCGCGAAGGACATAGTTCATGTAATACTGCAAAAAGTTGAAAATATTAACTTAATAAGCTCAGGGAAAGTACTTGGTGTTAGTTTATCCGCGGGAATAGCCCCTATTGACCCTAGCAAGTATGACAATGTTAGCCAAGTTATTAATGCTGCAGATACAGCTTGCCGATTAGCAAAAGGAGATAATGAAGAACGAATTCATATTATTGATAGTTACTATGGTGAATTTGAAAGTTATCTACAAGATACCAATCTTTTAAATACAATTAATTTTGCTATTGCTAACAATAGTTTTTATCTTGTTGCACAAGAAATATCACCTCTGGTTTGCAATTCGGAACACCAACATTATGAAATTCTGCTTAGGTTAAAATCTGAAGACGGTACAAATATTCCTCCTAACCTATTTATACCAGTTGCTGAGAGAGCTAGAATAATGGCAAAAATAGATCGTTGGGTAATCGCAGAAACCTTTTCAAAAATTAATTCAAAAGTTAATGTTTCAATTAATTTATCCGGTCAATCGCTCTCAGACATGACGTTAGCTGAATTCATAATATGTATGTCTCATAGATATCAGGTCAACCCTAAACAAGTTACGTTTGAAATTACAGAAACAGCAGTAATTTCAAACATTGAGAAAACTCAAAACTTTATTAGCTCGCTTAAAGAAAATGGATATACATTTTCATTAGATGATTTTGGAACAGGCCTTTCTTCTTACCAATACTTAAAAAGTCTTCGCGTTGATTATATAAAAATTGATGGTATGTTTGTAAAAGATATAAATGATGATAGTTTTTCTCATGCAATGGTATGCTCAATAAATGATTTTGCCCACAAGATAGGTTTAAAAACTGTTGCTGAATTCGCCTCTAGCAATGACATCGTGGAAGAACTCAAAAAAATGAAAGTAGATTTTGCCCAAGGTTTCTTTATCCATAAACCGCAACTTTTAGCAGAATTGATTAACGAAATACAGCTTAGGCCAAAAGGGTTCTATGAAGTTAGTTCTAATCCTAAAGCCAGTGCAAACAATGGATTGTAGAGGTAATACTTTTAAATTAGTTGACTACTACGTTTAGTGCTCAGAGTAATGCTCAAGCAAATATCGCTCACATGCTTTCGCTACCCTTTCCCCTAAACGCGCAGGTTTAGGTGGGGTACTTTTTCTAACCGAACCGAGAAAAATTAAAAATTTCATGTATCGGCACTCCTTTTTAATTGCAAAAATAAATACCTCAAAAAAGTTTGAGGTATTTACTGTACGATTTAGGCCTTATCGAGCGCTTGGCTTACATCGGCAATAATATCGTCAATGTTTTCAATACCCACCGATAAACGAATTAAATCGCGGCTAACGCCAGCATTGGCCAGCTCTTCATCATTTAATTGGCGGTGAGTGGTAGATGCTGGGTGGCAAGCAAGCGATTTAGCATCGCCAATATTTACCAAACGTAAAATCATGTTTAGAGCATCAATAAACCGCGTACCGGCTTCAAGGCCACCGGCAATACCAAAACTTAAAATACCTGACGCTTTACCATTGGTAATTTTTTGGCTCATTTCGTTATACGGGCTTGATTTTAATCCCGCATAATTAACCCAAAGCACCTTAGGATGGCTCTCTAAATATTCAGCAATTTTTTGCGCGTTTTCGCAGTGGCGATCCATTCTTAGCCCCAACGTTTCAAGGCCAATTAAAATATCAGATGCGTTTTTAGGCGCAAGCGCCGCACCGGTATTTCTAAGTGGTACAACGCGGCAACGACCAATAAACGCCGCCTCAGCAAATGCATCGGTATACACTACATTATGGTACGACGGATCAGGCTCATTCATCATCACAAAACGAGTCGCATTGGCTTTCCAGTCAAACTTGCCCGAATCAACAATCATACCGCCAATCGCGGTACCATGGCCGTTAATATATTTAGTGAGTGAGTGCACCACAATATCGGCACCTAACTCAAATGGCCGACATAAATACGGCGTAGCAACGGTATTATCAACAATAAGTGGCACACCTTTGCTATGAGCAATCTTAGCTAAACGCTCAATATCAACAATATTACCTGCAGGGTTACCAATAGATTCACAAAAATATCACGGGTATTGTCGTCAATGGCATCCTCGAATGCGCTAAAGTCATCAGCCTTAATCATACGCGCTTCAATACCTTGGCGTGGTAATGTATGGGCAAATAAATTATAAGTGCCGCCATACACTTGGCTGGTGCTTACAATATTAGTACCTACTTCACATAAACATTGAATCGCATAGGTAATCGCCGCCATACCCGAGGCTACAGCCAACGCACCAATGCCGCCTTCCATTGCCGCAATACGCTGCTCAAGTACCGCATTGGTCGGATTCATTATGCGGGTATAGATATTTCCAGGTACTTTTAAATCAAATAAATCGGCACCATGTTACGTGTTATCAAACGTGTGCGATGAGGTATTATAAACAGGCACTGCTGCTGATTTCGTGGATTCTTCAGACTCGTAACCATGGTGTAGTGCTAAAGACTCTAATTTCATAATTAATTCCTTTGGTAAATTATTAAAACACACCACTTAAGGGTAATTAAATGCACGTAAAAATATAAATTCACAAGAAAAGAATAGTATAATCGTTAAATCTATAAATTAAGATTAAACTAGTTAATTTGGTTTTGGAGTTCCTACCAGCTAATACTAGAGCATGAACTAAACTTGGCACTTCTTATTGTCTATTAAATTGTCACCTCAAAACATAGCAGACGCTGAATCCGACGTGCAGATATAACTCAACAGATTTAAGAGCGATAGCACAGTCAAAACGTTAAAATACGCGCTCATGCCGCAATATGTGGAAGTAATTAATTAAACGAAGTCTTAAATCGATTTATGTTTGAATTCGAAAACCGTATATAAAATGTTATTTAAACACGGTAGTTACATCGCACCCTTTAAAAGGTTTACTGCAAGTTAACTATAAAAACGTATCGAAAAATCAATGAGGTCTTGCTCAGGTATTGGTTTACTAAAATAATACCCTTGAGCAAAATCACAACCAAGTTCTTTTAATATTGTGAGTTGTTCTTGAGTTTCAACTCCTTCAGCAACCACTCTTAACCCTAAACCATGCGACATTGCAATTGTTGCCTCTACTAAGCTGTAGTCTTCATTGTTTTCAGTAATCCCCCCAATAAAACCACGATCTATTTTTAATACATTAAACGGGTATTGCCTTAAGTAGCTAAGTGATGAATAACCCGTCCCAAAATCATCCATGGATAGAATAACCCCTAAATTTGTGATGTTGGTTAAAGTGTCAGTAATGGTGGACTCTCCAGTCATCAACACTCCTTCTGTAATTTCAAGCTCAAGGTTTTTAGGCTCAATATTCGCATTTAATAACGATGTTTTAATAAAGTTAAACAGACTTAAATCTTTAAATTGACTTGGAGATAAATTTACAGCGATAGTAAAATCTTTATTTAACTTTTCTACGTTTTTCCATCGTTTGAGTAAGTGAAGTGATTCTTTAATAACAAACTCACCAATAGAAATAATTACGCCTGTTTTTTCTGCAATAGGGATAAACTCATCTGGTGCCACGCTACCGAGTACAGGGTTTAGCCACCGTAGTAATGCCTCTGCGCCTGTAATTTCATTGTTTTTAACATCAAATTGCGGTTGGTAATAAAGGATAAACTCCTTTCGCTGTAGAGCACCTCGCATTTGCTCTTCTATTGCTAGGCGTCGTTGAATAACGGTATTCATTTGACTGGTAAAAAACGAATATGTGTTGCGCCCCAGTGCTTTTGCCTGATACATCGCTGTATCTGCATTTCTGAGTAAATCAGAAGCCGTTTTGCCGTTATCTGGAAATATTGCCACACCAATACTAATTGTTAACATTAACTCACGGCCTTCAATTGTGAAGGGGTCTCTAAAATTTTGTAGAATCTTTTCAGCAATACCCACTGCATTTTGCTGAGTAGAAATTCCTTTAGACAGAATTATAAATTCATCTCCTCCTAGTCGACCAATTGTATCTGCTTTTCTCAAAGCGCTTTGCAGGCGGTTAGCTGTTTCAATCAAAACCTTATCGCCAGCCTCATGGCCAAGTGAATCATTTATTTTTTTAAAGTCGTCTAAATCTAAAAAAAATATCGCGGCTTTTTCATCATTGCGATCGGCTTCTACTGTTACCTGTGATAATCGATCGAGGGCTAGTAAGCGGTTTGGTAATTGTGTAAGGCTATCAAAATAAGCTTGTTTACGAATTAATTGTTCTGATTGGTGTTGTTCGGTTATATCTCGAATAATTATCATTATTTGGTCATACTTAGAGACTTTATTTATCCTTGCCTCAAAGTAGGCTAAGCCTTGGCGTACTGTAAGCTCATATTTAAATGTCACCATCTCTTCTTGTTCGATTGCTTTAGCGATATGTATTTCAAATTTTTTTGCAACACCCTTTGGTAAAATATCAAGCATACTATTACCAATAAACTTTTCAGGGGATACATAAAGGGTATTTTTGTTATTAGTATGGTAATCAATGATGATTCCATCATGATCCATTAAAAAGAGTAAATCAGGGATTGCTTCAAAGATTGTTTTCAGCATTTGCTCTTTAAAAGTAGCAATGGCTTGGGCCTTTTTTACATCCGACAAATCAATGTCTATACAATACATTTGCTTGACTTTAAATTCATTTTCAAACATTACGTGGCTTGAATAAACGTATATATCAGTTCCATTTTTATGCTTAAGTAGTATTTCTGCAGCGGGTATTGCTACGCCTTCATTTATCCACTTTGTATGAGCCTCAACTACCATGTCTTTCATCGGAGCGGGTACGATAAGGTCTTCTAACTTCTTTCCAAATGCTTCCTCTGATTTAAACCCATAAAGCAATTCACTTCCCTTGTTCCAATACACAACTCGTCTTTGTTCATCATAACCTTGCACTGAAATTGAATTTACACTTTCAAATAGTTGGTGCAATGAATCGTTAGTAACAAACTGTTTAGATAATTGATTAACAACCGTGTTGGAACTCATATTGTGGTTATCTCCTATAAAATTTTCTCATTTTATAATAGAAGTTAATTGTTGAATTTCCATACACATATATTCAAAAGTAAGCTTAAGTGTATTATTCACTGTTAAAATAATAATAAAGGAGCCTTAGCTCCTTTATTAGTGTTGTTAAATTCTATTTAACATCATTTGGGTGTTCAACTCCCATCCATGCTTTGAAGCGTGCTTTTTGATCTGTAGTTGCTTGGGGATTTGCTGTTACCTTTTTGGGCTTATCAAACTTTTCAGTTAACACTAAGGTAAGGCTTTGCAGTGAATCACGACGAATAAAGTCAATGGTTACCTTATCTGACGGACTAAAGGTTTCAAGGGTCGACTTCAGATCTTTTCCTACATGATGCTTGTTTATAGCTACGATTTTATCGTTGGTCGTTAATCCCGCTTTCCACGCACTACCACCACGTTGAACATGTGTTAATGTTAAAAGCTGCCCGGTATTTTTAGCTACTGCATCTATGCTGGCAACAACCTTAGCGTCTTTGGGTCGCTCAAAAACCAAACCTACTTTATTGAGTAATTCGTCAAAATCAATTTTTGCAGGTGAATCAACATACTCTTTCCACCAGTTTGAATAATCGAGACCCGTCAGGTTTTGTAAAATGCTTAGTACGTCTTTTTCATTAAAACCTAATGGTAACTTATGGTTGTTATAGAGTGCTTTATGCACATCCCGGTAACTGACTTTACCTGCTGTTTTTTCTAATAGGTTTATATCAAGGATCATTGAGAGCAATGAACCCTCTGAATAAATATTTGTACTGTAATTACGTCCGTGATCTCCACCTTGGTTAATCCACTTGTCAAAACTTGTTTCACTGGCACTTTGAACGTCTCTACCTGGTGTTTGTAAGTGTCGATTTATGGTTTTTGTCAATCCATTAAAAAACTCATCAGTCGTCTCAATTTTTGAGCGTACTAACAAATGATCCTCAAAGTAACTTGTTGAACCTTCTGCTATCCAAAGTAATTTTGAATAATTCATATTAGTGTAATCGTAAGGTACCAACCCCTCTGGACGATATGCTTTTACATTCCAAGTATGAATAAATTCGTGGGCAGCGGTACTAATAAAGCCTAAATAATCTTCGCGGCTACCAAAACGGTCGCGTGGGCGTTGAATTATGGTCGAATTTAAATGCTCAGTTGCCCCCCCTGCGCCAGACGTTGCATGCACCATAAATACATAGCGTTCATACGGGTAGCTATCCCAAATTACATTACCTGTTGTGACTAGGTTTTTGAGATCACGCAGCATTAATTCAACGTCGTAGTTCCCCTCGCCCCAAATTACCAATTCGTACTCACGCCCATCAACGCTAAAGGAATGGAGTTGGTTAATACCTGTTTCAATAGGCGAGTCCACGAGTACATCGTAATTAGCTGCTATAAACGAGTGTGTTGAATTTAAATTAGCCATCCCAGAAACAGAACGCCACAGTTTAGGAACCTCTAATTTAACCGTTACAGGCTCTTGACGAAATGATTCGCTGAACATAAAAAAGCCAGAAGCATCTATAAAAGCATGGCTATCATCAATGTGGCGAGCACGCTTACCTAGTTCATTGGCGTAAACCTGATAACCTACACTTACTTCTGTGGGTGTATCAATATGGACACGCCATGTACTGTGATCAATTTTTTCCCACTTTAGAGGATTACCCTCTTTATCCGTTGGGTTAAAATAACGTACTCCATTGGCAAGATTAAGGACTTCATAACGGCCGGTGCGCCAAGAAGGTAATTTAATATCAAGATGAGCTTGTGCTGACTTAGGAAATTGAACGCGAACATCACCAAGATGATGCTGAGGCTCATCGATACTCAATGAGTAGTCAACATCAGCAAAAGCAGATGCCGATAATGCAGCACAAATTGATAAAACTAATAACTTTTTCATATAAACTCTATTTAAGACCTTGATTGCAGCCAAGGTTATCAAGCGAACATTTAAATGTGAATTAAAAGCGATAAACCCTCATGTATACGAGTTTGTACGCACAAGGCTAATAAAAATATAGAGTTTTTACCGAGATAACTACACTTAATATAAATTTGTTGTAGACTTAGAGTAACAAAATTACAAATCATGGTGGCTGCCTAGGTGTCAGAAAAATCTACTGCTACAGAGAGAAAACTAAAACAAGCAATTGGTGCGCGCATGGCACTGGAAGACGCGCGAAAACATCAAGTAGACACCCTCTCTATTTTTTCATCTAAATTATCCTTAGCGTGTAAGGGTCTTGACACAGAACTTGACAACAGACTTGCTAACTTTAGAAGTGCACTCAACAAAGGCGTTGGTTTTGATGATTTATCCCCTTTAATTGACGAAACAATAAAGCTGTTAAAAAAACAAGAGTCCATTCAACTTTCGCAACAACGTGACCTACAAGAAAGTGTTTTATCAGCGGGCAGACAACTCCAAAAAACCAAAGGCTTGCCAGAAGGCACACGCCGTTCATTAAGAAATTTACTCGATCACGAAATGAATAACGTTCATTCCACTCATGACTTTATTCCGTTACTGGAAAAATTAATTAGCTTTTATCACCATGCGCTAAACACAAAACTACGTGCAGATAGCAAGATTACTTGTGAAGCGACGCCTGCATTAGCACAAAAACTACTTGAACTCGCTAACGACTTAGTTCTTGAAGATGAAGCAACAATAGAAATTAAGCGTATTAAAAGCATCATATCTGAAAGCGATAATTTAGGCTCTTTGCTCGATACGGCCATAAACATAATTACTGTTGTCGTAAAAAATATAAATAAAGAACGCGAGTCAGCTCAAAGCTTTTTATCATCGCTTAACCAGACAATTGAAGAACTTCACAAATCAATAGTCGCTACAAGTAAACATTCGACGTCAATGGGGGCTGAGTTTGAGACCCTCAATAAAAATATTAAAAGTAAAATAGAAAACTTAAACGAAAAAACACAATCCGCTACTTCTATTTCATCTTTAAAAGAGCTTGTTGATAATGAACTAAAGTCGTTGACTCAAGACTTTATGGCAAAAGAAAAACTAGAACGCCAAGACAGGGAAATACTTGTATCGAGTTTTAATGAGATTAATGGCCGTATTGGTACGCTTGAAACAAAACTAACAAAATACAAAAAGCGCTTAAACGATCAACGCTTTAAAAGCCTACTAGACGGCTTAACAAAATTACCTAATAGAGCCGCTTTTGACGAACGCTATAACCACGAAATGCATTTATTTAATGTTCAGCAATCAAATGTTACGCTAGTCGTTATAGATGTTGATCATTTTAAATCAATAAACGACAGGTTTGGCCATACAGCTGGCGACATTACGTTGCAAGTGATCGCAAAAGCATTACAAAAGTCGATACGAAAATCTGATTTTATAGCGCGATATGGCGGTGAAGAATTTGTCTTATTAATGAGTGAAACCACTGTTGACAATGCAGTTGCACCGCTTGAAAAACTCAGAAAAGTTATTAAAAATATTCCGTTTAAATTTAAAGATAAGCAAATTGAAATAACTATCTCCGTAGGCGCTACGCAGTTAAAAAAAGGGGATACCCCAATTAAAGCTTTTGATAGAGCTGACGATGCTTTGTATGAAGCCAAAAATACTGGTAGAGACCGCCTTTGTATAAGTAAATAATGCCATACGGGTATAAATAATGTATGGCTCAGTAGTAATTTACATAAATAGCAAGGAGTACGCCCATGTTAATACAGTTAAACCCAACTGGTGTATTAGATTTACTATCTCAGTTAGAGGTTGATTTATTAGAACAATCCTCAACTAGCGAGCGTTATAAACTATTTAGAAATTGTGTATTAGCGGTACTCAATGTAGGCAGCCATACCGACGAAAGTTCGCAAATATACGACAAGTATAAAGACTTTGACATTCGCTTACTCAGCCGAGAGCGCGGAATAAAAATTGAGCTTGAAAACCCACCTCAAACTGCCTTTGTAGATGGTGAAATAATCACCGGTATACACGAACACATATTTTCAGTTATCCGCGATATTTTATTTATTTGTCAAAAGTACGAAAAAGATCTAAAAGAACAAAAAGCCATTACTCATATGGTGTTTGACATGCTTAGAAATGCGCATGCGCTTCGTGTAAATAGCGAGCCCAATATGGTGGTTTGTTGGGGCGGGCATTCAATAAACGAAATTGAGTATAAGTATACCAAACAAGTAGGTTATGAATTGGGCCTGCGTGGATTAAATATTTGTACTGGTTGCGGACCTGGTGCAATGAAAGGTCCAATGAAAGGCGCTACTATAGGCCATGCAAAACAACGTATTAAAAACAATCGTTATTTAGGACTAACAGAGCCCAGCATTATTGCAGCAGAACCCCCTAACCCAATAGTAAACGAACTCGTTATATTGCCAGATATAGAAAAACGGTTAGAAGCATTTATACGCACAGCCCATGCAATTATTATATTTCCAGGCGGTGCGGGCACTGCCGAAGAATTATTGTATTTATTAGGCATTTTATTGCATCCAGATAACGAAAAGCAGTGCTTACCCGTTATTTTAACCGGACCAAAACAAAGCAAAGATTACTTTGAAAAACTGTGCGAATTTATTGAAATGACGCTCGGAAAAGAAGCGCTAGACAAATTTGAAGTTATTATTGACGATCCCAGTTTAGTTGGACAAAAACTAAAATCTAAAATGGCTAATGTTCGCGAGTATAGAAAAAGTGAGGGCGATGCATACTATTTTAATTGGACGCTTAAAATTGATAACGATTTTCAGCAGCCCTTTGCACCTACACATGAAAACATGGCAAACCTAGATTTACACTTGGATCAACCAAAACAACAGCTTGCAGCAAACTTACGACGTGCGTTTTCGGGTATTGTTGCCGGTAATGTTAAAGATGAGGGAGTACGCGCTATTAAACAACATGGACCTTATACTCTCAGTGGTGAACCTGCATTAATGCAAGATATGGATGTACTTTTACAAGCCTTTGTTGACCAAGGCCGCATGAAATTACCTGGCAGTAAGTATACTCCGTGTTACAAAATAAAAGCATGAGTCATATAGTTTGAAACCCCATTTATTATTAATTGATGCGCTTAATTTAATTAGGCGCATTTATGCAGTTGATGTAAACCAAAAACACAACAACGAAGACCAATTAATACTTACGTGCAGTGAGCGTGTAGCGCAAGCATGCAAAAAATTGCTTCGCATAACGCAAGCAACGCATGCAATTGCAGTGTTTGACGGAGATAAAAGTTGGCGCTATCACTTTTATGAACATTACAAACACTCAAGAGCCCCGATGCCCGAAACACTAAAAGGTGCGTTACATCATTTTAAATCAGCAATTGAGGAAACCGGTATTATTGTGTTTGAACCAATAAATGATGAAGCTGATGATATTATTGCTACGCTTGCTTGCAAAGCCGCTGATAAAAAAATAATGAATACGATTGTATCTACTGACAAGGGATTTTTACCGTATTTAAACAATGAAATACAGATTTATGATTATTTTAAAAGGCAGTATTTAGATGAACCCACAATGGAAGAGCGCTTTGGTGTAGAAAAAAATAAACTCGTCGATTTTTGGGCACTTGCAGGCGATAAAACGAATGACATACCTGGTGTAAAAGGAGTTGGTATAAAATCAGCTCAGCAGCTTGTTAATAATTACACCTCTATAAATGAAGCATTGAGTGATGAATTACTAAACACAGCGCTACGCAAAAAACTTGAAGCCAATATGGACATGTTCGTTATATCTAAACAATTGGTTAGTTTAAGAACAGATATAAATTTAGGGTTTAGTTTAAAGCAGCTTAGGCTTAATTAGTCGCAAGTAAATAGCGTGTATTTATAACAAAACGTATACTAATACCCGTGGTAGCATTTAAGGTAAATAGTGTTGAAAAAGTTTATACGGTATTTAATTTTAGGGTTGGGGCTATACGCGCTCATTGCAACCTTAGTGATTGCTTTTTACAAAGACGATCCACAAGCAATGATTTGGCAAGATCGAGAATCATTTAATAAGCGCTACATTGAAAAGCTTTCGCTAGATTCTCAAACTACACTCAACACCGTACTTGATTACCTTGGTAGCCCAGACTTAACATTTGCCAAGCGCGATAATGAACAAGTATTACAAATTATTTTTTATCGCACACAGCATATTACGTCAGACGGTATAACAACGATGGATGAATGCACAGGCTTATTATTTAAAAATGGCCAGCTAATTTTATGGGGACCAAGTGCATATAGTAAATATCAGGAAGAAATTAGGTGAAGGCATAATGGATGAGCCCCTTGCAAATCGTTTAAAACAACTGCACGAAAATACGCAGCGTTTTTTAATTGGCTATAATAATAAAGACCATTGGCAAGCCTTATACCCTATGGCCTGTAAATTAGCCGAACAGTATAGAGTCTTATACGAACACTGCCCTAATGCACTACTATCCAAATTAACGTTATTTAATTCCCACTACAGCTATTCAACTAATTTAGTGATAAGCCAGTGTGTCATTACTGCAAGCTTATGTGCTAGCCAAAATTACGACAAAAAACTAACCGAACTTTACATAAACGCCGCACTTGTGGAGCATTTGTGTGTCTGCTCGCAACTAAACAAGCTAGCTGAACAATCTGAATTTAGTGCTAACGATAAAAAGATTTGGCAGCTGCGCCACCAATTTGCAGCAAAAATAATGTTAAGCTGTGGCAATAGCGCTGCACCGATTACACATATACTCGCAAAACTAAATAAATATAAGCAAGCTCTCGTAAATACACCAAAGATAATGCTTTACGATGGTGGAATTACGCTTGTTGCACTCGCTAATATAATAGCAATGAATATAACCCATACCCCTGCTAAAAAGCACATAAGCTTTTATCAGGCCTTGTCCGATTTATATTTACGCACGCCAAATATTTTTGCACAACATTTAATTAAATCTTACGTTGCCCACGTAGGGGCATTTTTGGCTGGTAGCCGAGTTGTGTATCAAGATCAAAATATGGTTTATCTAGCAACCGATAAACAAAACAGGCATATAATAGTTACCCCTGAAAATAAACAAAAATTAGCTTGGTTTAGAGTAAAAGCGACATTAAAAGACAACCCCAAACAATGGAAATGTGCAGATAAAAAGCTTCTATACAGTGTATGGAACAGTGAACATATTACTATTAACGAGCCAAGCAGTTTAGATAAACCAAGGCAACTAATTGAGTTAATTAGTCAAATTAAAGTTAACCAAGAATATAGTTTTAAAGGTTTGAATAAAATAATGGCTCATCACCCTGAGATTATTGCGCGAGTATGTGAAGCCGTTAAACCTTATAATAAAGAACATCAAGCAGCTAAAGATCTGCGCCATAGCTTGTCTATGGTTGGATACAATAATGCGCCTGCTATTATTCAGCGCGTCGTATTTGAGCAATTGGTTAATTCAACACCCCATCCACTACAAAAGTTTATATTAAATCGACTAGACTGTTTGGTAAAAATAATGGCTTTATTGGTAACACACAATAAGCAGTATCAATTTGAGCACATCACTTTACCTTTGTACGCATATACTCATTTTTTGTTAACCCAATGCAGTACTCGCTTAACACGAAAAATAGCTATCGATGAAGTGCCAAACAAAACGTTAAGCACTCCATTTAGTGCATTTTTTGGTGTAGCTAATATTAATAATGAGCATATTAAAGCATTGCTTTTGCAATTACTAAGCGATAACCCTTGGGCAAACATGTTGTTACAGGCAGAGCAAACAGCAAAAAAACAGCTAACAAATGAGCATAAGCTATGGGTTGCTTTAAAAGTGATTGCTCAACGGGTTTTCAAACCTGAGCTAAAATTAACCCCATGGCAACAGCAAACTCTGAGTGAGCAACTAAGACTAAATGGCTGGGATGATGAGCGACCTTTTTACGCCCAATTAGCGGGTTTACAAATATATAACAATATTTAGTTCGTTTATTACCACTATAAATAGAAATTATACCCATTATTTATTCTATAAACTGGCAAAATAAGTGGTAAATTGGTATAAATGCGCCCTTAAAATTTTCAATCATTCACATAAATTACCTAACAAGCAGTTACTCTTTTAGAGTAATTTTTTATGTGCACATCAAACTCTTTAAAGGAAACGTTAATGGCCAAACAAACCATCACAGTGATCAAAGGCGACGGCATCGGTCCGAGCATCATCGACTCAGCACTTGAAATACTAAAAGCCGCAGGATGCGATTTTGATTATGAATTTGTTGATGCTGGCCTAGCCGCTCTTGAGAAAACAGGTGAGTTACTTCCACAAGAGACGATCGATACCATTGCTAAAAACAAAATTACACTTAAGGGTCCATTAACTACCCCTGTAGGTGAAGGTTTTACGTCTATCAACGTAACACTGCGCAAGCAATTTGGGTTATACGCAAACGTTCGCCCTGTAAAATCATTTGTGGGCACTAAAGCCCGTTACGATGATATTGACATCATCACTATTCGTGAAAACACACAAGGCATGTACTCAGGTGCAGGCCAAGTAGTGAGTGAAGATGGCAATGAAGCTGAAGCAAAATCAGTAATAACACGTGAAGGCGCTGAAAAAATTGTAACATTTGCTTATGAACTTGCAGTGCGTGAAGGCCGTAAAAAAGTAACCGCTGTTCACAAAGCAAATATTTTAAAGTCTACGTCTGGCTTATTTTTAAAAGTTGCTCGTGAAGTAGCTGAGCGTTACCCACAAATTGAATCAACAGAAATGATTGTTGATGCAACCTGTATGAAGCTTGTAATGACACCTGAAGAGTTTGATGTAGTTGTTACTACAAACTTATTTGGTGACATTTTATCAGACCTATGTGCTGGCTTAGTGGGCGGTTTAGGTATGGCACCAGGTGCAAATATTGGCGAAGATGCTGCAATTTTTGAAGCTGTGCACGGTAGCGCGCCAGATATCGCAGGTAAAAACCTAGCAAATCCAACTTCTGTAATTTTAGCATCTATTCAAATGTTAGAGCACTTAAATATGGGTGACACAGCAGAGCGTATACGCAGCGCCGTTGCTGATGTAATCAAATCAGGTGACCGCACTACACGTGATTTAGGTGGCAGCCACGGAACAACTGATTTCACACAATCAGTGATTGACCGTCTGTAATTTAATAGGACGTTCAAAAAAGCCAGCATTTTTGCTGGCTTTTTTATGCCATTTAAGCGCGTTTAAATCTAATTGAAATTAACAACATAAAAATTAATAACCCGCCAAGCGCACCGCCACTAGAGCTTGAACCATTATTATTTTCTGGCTGCGCTACATTTACAGACAAGTTTTCACTGATAACCTCACCCGTATTTGTGTCTGTTATGGTTAAAGCCACAGAGTAACTGCCAGCACTTTGATACGTATGACGTGGGTTTTGAACTTGAGATAGGTCGCTGCCGTCACCAAAATCCCAACTGTAAGCATAATTTTTAAAGCCACCTATTGCATCTGCATTAAATTGAACCGTTAAGTTATTCGTTGAAAAAGTGGTATTAACTGCTAATGGAACATTAACGTTTACATTTACATTTTGAGATACCGACACCCCTTGGTCATCAGTCACGGTAAACGACACTAAATAATCACCCGAGTATAAATAGTTATGTGAAACGCTTTGTGATGCTAACGAACTGCCATCGCCTAAATTCCACTCGTAACTGTACGGCGCTAACCCTCCTTCAACGTCAGCTTGTGCTGTTAATAGCCCTTGTGTTGTTTCATAATCAATTGCAGTGATACTCAGGGGAGCAACAATGGTTACTGTCGTTGTTGCTGTCTGCTCATCATTGCCGTTACTGGCTGTAAATTTAACATCATAGCGTCCGTAACCTTCAAAAACGTGCGAGGGGGATAATTCAGAACTTGTTTTTCCGTCACCAAAATCCCAAATAAACGTGTCAGATGGTGAAAGCGATAACCCTTCTACTTTAAAATCAGCTGTGAAATCTGAGAGTGAGTAACTAATACCATTTAATGGCTCATAATTTAATAATATTTCAATGCTTTCATTATTGCTTTCTTGGTTTGTGAGCGTAAAACCAAAACCAACTTGTGGTAATTTAACACCCGATTCAGCTTGTTCTGCAAAGCTGAAGTCCGTCTTATCGTTAAATGAACTAATAGCAGATAAGTCATTATCTCCTAGCCCAGCTCGTTGAGCATAAAGACTGAATGCGGCATCTCGTAACTGAATAGCTGTATTTGCTGGCGATTGCGTAGCTCCTTTATTGATAGCACGCTGATCTGCGTCAACAACCAATGCAAAACCACTGCCGGGATGCTCAGTTGTATTGTTATCAGTGTGCGACTCATCGCTGTACCACAGTAATAACCCCGGCGAGTAACCTTCTTTTTGCAATCCACTATCTATACCCGAATAGTCACGCAACTGCAGGTAGTAATATGATGGCCTAGCAAATACATAACTACCCACTTTTGAAAAGCCGGCTAAGGTGATAGTGCTTTGAGTTTCTGCGTTATTTTGCCAAATTAATGAACCACTTTGCTCAATGCGCATATCGTCAATAACAAAGCCATAATAGTGCGCATTAGCGTCTGTTAAGTATTGTACTTGCAACTCTATTGTTTGCCCTGCATAAGCAGATAAATCAAATTGGTGTATTAAATAACCGTTAGGAAGCTGCGCATCAGCATTTAAAAATGAATCGCCTGTAATATAAGGGCCAATATTGCCATAGTAAGGGTTTATAGATTGTGTATAGTTACCAGCAATAGGCATACCATTAACCTTTATTTGGACTAGATCGTAATCTTTCTCAATGCTGTAAAAGGCAACAAAGCTCAGCATAAGCGACTCAGTTGTACTTGGTAAATTAATGGTATTTACTAAGCTCGTATTAAGATTATCGCCAGTATTTGAATAATATTGAAAAACACCTTCTACCGGGGTTTTAAATTTTTCAAGTTTTGGTGGTAATGCAACCTTTATTTGGCTTTGTGAAATAGACGTACTTGCTGCATTATTTATCACTTGCACAGCATTGGTATTAATCTCATCCATATCAAGGCTAAGCTGGTTTACCCAATTACCTTGGTAGCGTGTTTGTAGATACTCTAGCGCATAAGGGCTGAACATGACCGGCTCGGACCCTCTGGGAGAGCCCGCCCACGTACCTGATGACATAACAGACCATGAAGCAACGGGTTCACCAACCGTATTAGACTGTAAATCATATTCATCCTTTAAACCTAAATCGTGTCCAAACTCATGAACAACAACACCAATGGCTGCATCGATAGGGTTTATTGTGTAACCAAATAACTTAATGTCACTACCAACAACTTCAGAGGGTTGGCTATTTTCGTCTAAAACATAAAAGCGGTGTGACCAAATAGCATCAGTGGCTAAATAACCACCGCCCGACTCTTCACCAATACTAGAATGAAAAATCATAACATGATCGATTATCCCATTTGGCTCATCGGTAATACCGTCACCGTCTATGTCATCAAGGTCGGTTAAATCATAGTCTGCTAAATTAATATTAAATTGGGCAACCGCTTTTTCCACAGCTTCTTGCACTAGGCTTGGAGCGTCTTTATCTCGGGTGGAGCCTAAACGTTCACCGTAAAATTTAGCATTATTATTTGCAGTTACCCACCCGTAAACTTGCCCTTCAAAATTTAAGCTGTTGCCCGAAGCAGCTGCATAATACTCAGCTGCAGACGAAAGAGTCTCTCCATTAGGACCTTCATATCCACTGAGATTAAACAACATCTGCTGGTAATGATCGGCTGAGTAATCGGCATAAAACATGTCTGTATCTTGAGGAGTTAACTGGTTTTCGTCGTGTTTTAAATCAGGAAAATCAATTAAAATAGTTAGCACTTTAACTGTATTTACTCGCTCATCAGGAACTAAGCCTGTTGAATAACTCGGTTGTTTTTTAAACAAGGCCTTATTTTGTAACGAGTTATACGATGATATGCCTGATGATTGACGAAACCCATTTTTTAACGGCAGTTGCAGTGGTGATTGATTACTGATGAATTCATTATAAGAAGCTTCTAACTCATCGGGAGTTAAACCCTCTTTTTTATTAAGCCAATACAAAATACGTTCTTTGTTAGTCACCCCTAAATCGTGCGGAGTCGGTGCTTTAGCAGTAGCGATAGTGCTAAAAAACATAGTAAAAAAAGTAAGTAACGCTATTTTGTTCACTGTGTGTTCCTCAAACAGATTGTTAGACACATCATACCTAATAACAATCATTTAAACAGTTTATAAACTAGCTTAAAGTATATGCTAGCAACCTATTTTTGCTTAACCCTAAAACAACAGCAAGTAAATGAAAATAAACAAATTGCATATTATCTCCTTAAAACCTTTAAATACCATTCAAATAAAGCATTAAAAAGCCAAAAAGGCCCAGTAAATGAATTTAAAATGCAAAAATACACATTCAAGGTTGACATGCACACCTAAAACACTTAAAAATAGCCCTATACAAAATTTCGCATCAAAGCAGTGTTTTGCTGAGTAGAGTAAATAACTATGAAAACACAATTTAATCTTCTAGTCGTTCTCGTACTGGTCTTAGTAATAAGCCCAGCGGGGATGTATTAAAAGGTAATACTGCTTTTTAAAAACCCTCGCTTTAAGCGGGGGTTTTTTTATGCACAAAAAGCGCAGAGGAATGAGGATGAGCAAACAAGAGTATAATGGCTCTGAACTAGTCGTTCAGGCATTAAAAGAATTAAAAGTAAAATATATATTTGGCTACCCTGGTGGCTCGGTATTGGATTTATACGATGCACTTTTTCAACAAAATGACATTGAACACATTTTAGTTAGGCATGAGCAAGCAGCAACACACATGGCTGACGGTTATGCACGTGCTACCGGAGAAGTCGGTGTCGTTCTTGCTACCTCAGGCCCTGGTGCAACAAATTGTATTACGGGTATTGCAACCGCTTATATGGACTCGATTCCAATGGTTGTATTATCAGGACAAGTACCCACTAGTTTAATTGGTGACGACGCCTTCCAAGAAACAGACATCGTTGGCTGCTCTCGCCCAATTGTAAAACACAGTTTTAACTGCAGAAGCGCGCAAGAAATTCCAGCTATTTTGGCAAAAGCGTTTTATATTGCAAGCACTGGCCGCCCTGGCCCTGTTGTAGTTGAGCTACCAAAAGATATGCTAAATCCGACAATCAAATTTGAATACGACTTTCCTACAACAACTGAGCTTCGAACATATAGCCCAAATACAAAAGGCCACTCAAAACAAATTAGAAAAGCAGTGGCTGCTATTTTGGAAGCTAAAAAGCTAGTTATATACTCTGGTGGCGGGATTATTATTTCAAACACATCTGAGCAATTAACTCGATTAGTAGAATCATTAAATGCGCCCATAACTAACACCTTAATGGGGCTTGGTGGTATATCAGGAGTCCACCCTAATTTTATTGGTATGCTAGGGATGCACGGTACTCTAGAAGCAAACAAAGCGATGGCTAACGCCGACGTTATACTCGCATTAGGTGCCCGCTTTGATGATCGGGTGACAAATAATGTTAAAAAATTCTGCCCTAACGCCACTATTGTTCATGTTGATGTAGATCCAACCTCAATTTCTAAAACCATTAAAGCACATATCCCTGTTGTAGGCTGTTTAGACACGGTACTTAAACAACTACAAGACGGCATAGATAAAAGCACAATTCAAATAGATCGCAGTGCACAAGAGGATTGGTGGCGACAAATTATTAGCTGGCGTGAACAAAAATGTTTGGGATATAAACAACAACCATCTGAAAAAATTAAGCCTCAAGCCGTTATTGAAGCCCTTTATAAAGCAACTGAAGGAGAAGCTTACATCAGTTCTGATGTTGGGCAACACCAAATGTTTGCAGCACAATATTACCCATTTAAGTACCCTCGCCAATGGATAAACTCTGGTGGCCTAGGCACTATGGGCTTCGGTTTACCTGCCGCTATGGGTGTTAAGCTTGCATTTCCTGATAAAGAGTCAGTATGTGTAACGGGCGATGGCTCTATTCAGATGAATATTCAAGAACTTTCTACGTGCTTACAGTACAACTTAGCGGTTAAAGTGGTTTCTCTCAATAACCGTTCATTAGGAATGGTTCGTCAATGGCAAGATATGGTGTATGGCGGACGTCATTCTTCCTCGTATATGGACTCGTTGCCTGACTTTATAAAATTAGTTGAAAGCTATGGCCACGTTGGCATTCAGGTAAACACGCTTGAAGAGCTCCAACCCGCTATTGATAAAGCAATGAGCATAACTGATCGTCTCGTATTTTTAGATATACTTGTAGACGAGAAAGAGCATGTATACCCAATGCAAATTAAATTAGGTGGCATTGACGAAATGTGGTTACGTAAAGGAGTAAAAGCATAATGCGTCGTATTTTATCGATATTATTAGAAAACGAACCCGGTGCACTATCTCGTATTGTAGGGTTATTTTCGCAACGGGCATACAACATTGATAGCCTAACAGTGGGTACCACTGACGATCAATCTTTGTCTCGTATTACGATAACAACAATGGGTGATGACCGAATTGTTGAACAAATTACCAAGCAAGTAAATAAGCTAGTTGATGTTCTAAAAATTATTGATTTAACTGAAATGAGCCACATTGAACGTGAACTACTTCTTGTAAAAGTATTTGCGCAAGATGAAACAACGCGTGCAGCGGTAACGCGTGTGGTCGATGTGTTTAAAGGTGATATTTTAGATATGGGGCGTCAGAGTTACAGCTTACAACTTGTAAGTAGCACAGATAAAATAGAATCATTTTTAGATACGTTACGCCATGAAACAGACATCATTGAAGTTGTGCGTTCAGGTGCAGTTGGAATTGGCAGAGGCGATAAAGCCTTAAAAGCCTAACTTTACTGATACGGAGCCGTTTAAATACGGCTTTTAGAATATAAAAAAAAGGGCTTATTAGCCCTTTTTTCAATTAATTTGTAAAACCAATTATAGGTTTACTTGGTCTTTAAGACCTTTGCCTGCTTTAAAGCTTGGGATAGTTGCCGCTGCGATTTGGATCTCAGCACCCGTTTGAGGGTTACGGCCAGTGCGTGCTGCACGTTCTTTTACTGAGAAAGTACCAAAACCAACTAATGCTACTGAATCACCTTCTTTAAGTGCAGAAGTTACAGCACCAGTAAATGCGTCTAGCGCACGGGTAGCAGCGGCTTTAGAAATTTCCGCGTCAGTAGCAATTTTTTCAACTAATTGAGCTTTATTCATTGTTAGATTCCTATTCGTTATTATTTTGCCTTCGCAAAACCTATCTTTATGTATTTTTTAAAAGTTAGCAACAGCAAATTGCAATTTTTAGTTAAAATCTTATAAAACACATAAAATTTTATTAATTTCCGCTAAAATACAGCATCTTGTGTTAACAAAGACTTAATTTTTGTACAATTTTGGTGCGTGTTCATCAACATGTCAAAACTATATTTTTTCGATAACTAAGGTCACTTCCCCGACCTCGACACCAAACTTAACAATAGATGTGCGGTTAATCAAGCGTGATTGTGTTACCAAATACATCCAGTCATCAAAATTAACATCTAAAGTACTCCCGTCATAAGGAAGCTCAACGTTATAATTCCAATGAAATACACTGCCATCACTCTTACCTTTTGCTACACCAAGAACGTCAGCAGCAGTACCTGTAAGCGTGTTATCATCGTTAAGGGTTATTTTCCAAATGCGTTTTTGTGTTTCACCATCATCATACACAAAATCTTCTTCTATAACGCCCTGGTTGCCCTCCCACGTAGCGTTCATGTCAACCACTAACTTACGGGTTAATTCACCTTTAAAGTCTTGCACTACGCCGTAGGCTTTTAATTTACCGCTAAAGAACGTTTTAAAGTCAAAATTGGGGGTTGTTTTACTGTAATGCTCAACGCTAGGTGCAGAGCAGCTAACTAAAAGGAGCGCAAGTACGCACACAAAAGTCATTTTTAACGCGTTATTAATAGTCATTTTAATTCCCTAATAGTTTTTTTCTTAAAGCCGGTTCAGACGTATTTTCAGCTAACCAAATAGCTAAAAAATCACTCGAAAAGGCAATATCATCAATTACACCTACTTTTTCATCGTTAAACAAAAAAGTACTTTTGCCTTGTTCGTCTGTAATCAAGGTTAAAGAGTCGCCTTTGCTTATGTTTGGCCAAAGCGATAAAAGCTGCTTATCGTATTTATTAACTAAATCTTCCTTACCAATTAACTCCCACTGCTCATTAGTTGCTTTTACAATTTCTTTGGCTTCAAAATCACGTAAGTAGATAAGCTTAAATTTGACAGGGTGTTCACCCAAAACATAATCGCCAGAAGGAGTATATAAGGTGGCGTCGTATACATCCCAAAACAAATACTCCATTCTACCCTCACCCACTTTGCTAAATTCAGCATTAGCAAGAGCAGAAGTACATAATAATAGGTACAGCAAAGTTGTATTAATGAGTGCTTTCAACATTAAAGTCCTTATTTAAATAAAAAATTAACTAGGTAAACCGGCCTCAAGTAGGAGGTATTATCGACTTTATTTTTTGATTTATAAGTACAATGAACGTAAAGGCTGCTGACCACATCGCACCGTAGGCTAACCAAAATTGCCAAAGGGGTAACCCTAAATCAATTACGTTAAATCGTGCCCCCGCCCAATAACTAGCAGGTGCAAAAACCAAACAAACAACAAAAACTTGCCAAAATTTTAAACGACTCAAAAAGTGCATCGATGTGTTTAATGATAGTAGTAGTGCGGCCCATAGAAAAACCAACCACAAAGGAAATGGATCGACCTTGAACGCAAGTAAGCCAAGCTCTACAGAAATATATTCGAGCAATAATGCAATTGGGAGTGCTTTCAGTAAGAGTAATGCGTCTTGTTTTTTTTGTTTTGATAAATAAAACATTAAAACAATAACAATCGCACTAAATAAAAGTGATTTCCCTTCAAGCAGTAATGATAAAAACCACACTGCTTGAAACAAAATAAAATTAATAAGCGAGTGCAATTTCATCTACACTGCTACTAAAGCGAGGTTTACGCGCCATTAAATGTACGGTACTGGTTGCACGGGTTCTAAATGCACCTTCACAGTACGCAAAATAAAATAACCATAGCCTATAAAAGCGGTCATCAAATTTTGAGCGGTCTAGGTCTGGCCAACTCTTGATAAAGCGCTCACGCCAATCAGCTAACGTTCTTGCGTAATGCGTTCCAATATCACTAACAGTATGAATAACCATATCGGTGTTGTTCTTAATTTGCTCACTCATTTCGTTTAATGAGGGTAAACACCCACCTGGGAAAATATACTGCTGGATAAAATCTGAATTTTTAAGGTAGTGCTTATAACGCTGATCGCTAATAGTGATTGCCTGTATCAACATTGCGCCATCGTCTTTTAGCAAGGACCCACACTGCGTAAAGAAGCTAGGTAGATATTCGTGGCCCACCGCCTCAATCATTTCAATTGATACTAACTTGTCGTATTTGCCTGTCAGCAACCGATAGTCGAGTTTAAGGAGCGTTATTTTATTTTCTAAGCCTAGCTCTTTAACTTTTTGAGCGACATAATCGTATTGCTCATCAGATATCGTTGTAGTCGTTACTTGGCAGTCATAATGCGTTGCCGCAAAAATGGCAAATGCCCCCCACCCTGTACCAATCTCTATTACTGAGTCACCGGCTTTCAATTCAACCTGTTCACAAATACGCTTTAGCTTGTGTTGCTGAGCATCTTCTAAACTGGCATCTTTTGAGGGATATACTGCACACGAATAAAGCATCTCCTTACTTAAAAACGACTCGTATAAATCGTTACCTAAATCATAATGAGCAACTATGTTTTTCTTGGATCCCGACTGAGAATTTTTGTTTTTTAAATGAGTCAGCCTGTTAGCAATATTACTGAAAAATGCAAACTTTCTTTCAAATTCATCCAGCTGCTTCTCATTTATGGCAAACAACTCAATTAGTCGGGTTAGATTGTCACAACTCCATTGACCTAAAATGTAAGATTCGCCTGCACCAACACTGCCAGACAACGCAAATGCCTTGTACATTGCTTTGTCGTGGATTGTTACCGTTACTTTTAAGTCAGATGATGCATCTCCAAAAACAAGCTGCAGATCTTCATCAATCACGGTGATTTGCCCTGTTTCTATTGAAGAAAAGGCTTTAAATACTAATTTTTTATAAAGCCCTGTAAACCAGCCTGTGTTTTGTTCGCAATTTAAGCTAGACACTTTTTCCATTAGAACACCTATGTTATTTTTATTACTGCTTATATGTAATTTGTGACTTTTAAGAATGGCCTAAAAAAGGCACTCTTTTTATAAATAGCTTTAACGCTTGGTAATAAATACCTTTAAATATTGTCCACGTCATTGCTGGGAAACGCTTTAACAACTGACTCATTTCTTTTTCAGTCAGTTCTTTGCGGGTTAATCGAAGAGTAGCATCAAATAGCAACTCACCATCCCGCTTATTTTCAATATGAATCAATGTTTTATCTTGCGTTAACCTGATTGTCCAATGATAGTTCATATCAAGATTCATAAAAGGTGATACGGAAAATACTTTTTTAAAGTTCACTTTTTTCTCTAGAGGTATCAAGTAGTAGTGTCGCTCATTCCATGGTGTATTACTAACCTCAGCGACTATGTACTTAAATTCACTGTCACTATTACCATAAAAAAAGAAGTTTACTGGGCTAAAGTAAATACCAAAGCAACGAAGCTGTCCAAGCATGTAAACATGGCTAAAAGTCTCTGTTACACCGAGCGATAATAACTGATGATTTGCACGTTCAATAATTGAAGCATCATTATTGTGGGGACTATTAACAAAATAGTCTGATTCATTAAACTTTAATGCTTTTGAACCAGACGTGCCTAACCATTTATGCTTATTATTCAATTGCTCTGGGTTATTGAGGTCAACCCACATCATATACAGTGGATTACTAAAATGATGAGTCTTAACAGCAAAACGGCGATGCTTAACATCGCCTAAATAAACAGCACTAGTCAAACTCAACCCCTAACTGCCTTGCCACATCTACACCGCTGCGCACACCATCTTCATGAAAGCCGTTGTACCAATAGGCACCACAAAAATAACTATTATTTTGGCCATCGATAGTTTGTTTAAGACCTTGCGCAGCAATGGATTCTTTGTTGAAAACAGGATGATGATAAGTGAATTCACGCAATATTTTGCTTTTATCTATCCCTTCAAGGTGGTTTAACGTAACACAAAACTGAGTGTCTGATTGAATACCTTGCAATATGTTCATTTGATAAGTAACAACAGCTGCTTTGTCGGTGTTATTGTTCAATAAATAGTTCCAACTAGCCCAAGCAGCTTTTCTGTCAGGTAGTAAATTTGTATCTGTGTGAAGCACTACTGAATTTTCAGTATAAGGAATTGCACCAAGTACAGATTTTTCTTGGCTTGTGGCATCACTAAGTAATTTTAGTGCTTGATCTGAGTGGCAAGCAAAAACCACCTTATCAAATATATGCTGCTCACCATTGGTAAGTTCAATGGTTACTTGGTCATTTGCACGAATTACCGATTTGATATCAGTGTTAAGCTTTATTTTATCAGCGAACCCTTTTATTAATGGGTTAATGTATTCGCGTGAACCGCCCGGCACAACATACCACTGAGGTCTATTTGTAATATCTAAAAGGCCATGATTAAAGAAAAATTTTACAAAAAACTCTACACCTACATTTTCCATTTCCTTAATACTAGTAGACCAAATAGCTGCGCCCATGGGTAGGATATAATGATACTTAAAAAAGTCATTAAACTGATTCTCATTAAGAAGCTGGCCCAATGTTTGAGATTGTTGGTATTCGCCTTTTTCGTGTATGGCTTTGCATAGTTTGTTAAATTTAACTATGTCAGATAACAAGCGCCAAAATTTAGGCCTAAAAATATTTCTTCTTTGTGCAAACAAACTGGTGAAGGTATGGCCATTGTACTCAAACCCTGTTGCCTCATTATGAACACTGAAACTCATTTGGGTTTCTTGCTTTTTTATGCCAATGCGAGCAAGTAGCTTTTCGAAGTAAGGGTAGGTTCTGTTATTAAAAACAATAAAGCCGGTATCCACTGCGTAATTAACGCCCTTAACAGCTACGTCAACTGTCGCAGTGTGCCCTCCAATATAATCGTTTTTTTCAAATAAAGTGACATCGTAGTGTTTGTGAAGCAAATGCCCACAGGTTAAACCTGATACACCAGTTCCAATTATTGCTATTTTTTTCAACGGGTTAATCCTTTTGCTATTTTAAGCCAAAGCGATAAAGGTAAAATCCGCAATGCTTTTAATATAAGCGTAAAACGATACGGAAAATGTACTTCTTTACGTCGCTTGTTTATTCCTTTGATCATATAATCAGCTGCTTCTTCAGCGGTCACTGCCATAGGCATAGGAAAATCATTTTTTTCGGTCAGAGGAGTTTTAACAAATCCAGGATGAACTAACGTTACATCTATATCGGTCAAATCAACGGCTAGGCTTTTAGCTAAATAACTCACGCCCGCTTTAGACGCACCATAAGCCTCAGAGCGTGGTAACGGTAAGTATGTAACGCTTGAACTAACAATA
This sequence comes from Pseudoalteromonas sp. S408, assembly GCF_005886645.1. Lineage (NCBI taxonomy): Bacteria > Pseudomonadati > Pseudomonadota > Gammaproteobacteria > Alteromonadales > Pseudoalteromonadaceae > Pseudoalteromonas > Pseudoalteromonas sp. S408. The sequence continues at coordinate 341,803 of NZ_PNDY01000007.1, forward strand.
ACTAACTGGCCGCCACTTTTAACTTTGGGGAGCAACGCCTCTAGGCAAAAGCCTACCGACAGTAAATTGGCATTAATTACTCGTTCAAACAGGGCACTGTCAAAGTTTTTCGCATCGTCTATGTATTCACAATTGCCTGCATTTAGAATAACGCGGTCAAAGTGCGGGTACCCAATCGTTGCTTCTTTAATATCTTTTAGGCTTGTTGCATCAAACTTACAACTTTCAATATTTTTATGTTTTGAAAGCTCCGCTAATTTTTCTGTATTACGGCCACATGCAATAACAGTGTCACCCATTTGTGCATATTTAATTGCTAATTGCTCGCCAATACCTGACGTTGCGCCTGTTATTAAGGTAACCATAATTAACCCGCCCTTTTATCAATGTAATTAACCACACTGCCTAATATAGGGATGTGTTTGTAGAGTAGTTCGCCGACATTGAAGTAATCACGGTGCTTAATAATTTTTTCATTATCAAAAATTAATTTGCTATGCCCCTGCACAGATATGGTTTTGCCAGAGGCCAGCTTGGGGTGTGAATAATGCATTGTCCAATAGACAAATGCATTGTTATTAATACCAAACGAATCTGTAATATCAAACTGACAGTGCTTAACGTTACTATATAAATTTGCAAAATAGTCTCGTAAACTTACTATGCCGTTAATTTCGTGCATTGGATCAATAAATTGAATGTTGTCGGCATAAATATCACTTAATAAATCCAAGTTAGAACTATTGAGTTGCTGGTAAATATCAACAAATTTATCTACTGGTAACTGGTTATCCATATCATACCTTAAATGCAGCGAGCGCACGTTCACGTGCAGCTTTGTGATCAACAATTGCTGGCCAATAACATTCACTTCCTTTGCCTGTTGCAGCTAAGTAAGTATGTGGGAAATGAATGTGTTTATCTGGCACATTTTCAAGCTCAGGCAAATACTTACGTATAAACTTACCTGTCGGATCAAATCGCTCACTTTGGGTAATAGGGTTAAAAATTCTAAAATACGGTTGCGCATCACAGCCTGTACTTGCAGCCCATTGCCAGCCACCATTATTTGAGGCTAAATCACCATCAATAAGGTGCTGCATAAAAAAGCGCTCACCCTCACGCCAGTCAATTAATAAGTGTTTGGTTAAAAAACTGGCTACTACCATTCGTAAACGGTTATGCATCCATCCAGTTTGCATTAGTTGTAACATGGCTGCATCTACTAATGGGTAACCCGTACGCCCTTCGGTCCATGCTTTAAACTCTTTTTCGTTTTTACGCCATACAACCGGATTATATTTCTCGTTAAAGTTTTCGCCACGCGAAAGCTTCGGGTACTCTGCAATAAGGTGCCTGTAAAACTCTCGCCAAATTAGCTCGTTAACCCACGTAAATGTTTTACTTTTTGATGTGGTGAGTATGTCGGGGTAACGTTGCTGTATATTGATCAATAGTTGTTTTGGGCTAACTATACCTAAAGCTAAATATGGGCTTAAACCTGATGTGCCTTTAACACTGGGGATGTCACGCTGGTCGTCATAGCTTGTTAACTTATCGCAAATAAAATTTTCAACAACGGTTAAAAGTGTTTCATCATCAACGGGCCATTTATCCGAGCTACCATCGCTTTCAAGGTACTGGCTTTTTTCAATTTTTATAGGATTTTGCTCTAGTGGCCATCGCGCCAAGCTAAAGTGGGTGTCTTGATATTGCTTTAACCATGCGCGTTTAAATGGTGTGAATACTTTATACATTTCATTACTTTGGTTTTTAACGCTACCAACAGGCGCAATTAAATCCCCTTCATATAACGTAAAAGTAATAGAACGTTTGTCACACTTTGCTAGAACGGCCTTGTCGCGATTAACTTCGTTTAATTCGTATTCTGTATTAGCAATAATGTGCTCAATGTTGTTAGTTTCACAAAACGAAAGTAATTCAGTTTCACAGTCGTCGAAACTAGGGGCATTAATAACATGAAGCGTTATACCATAATTGGCAAGTTGGTCTTGTAAATAAGCAACACGTCGCTTAAGCAAATCAATTTGTATGGGCGCTGCTTGGTGCTGTTGCCACTGCTTTTCGCAAACAAAAAAAATGGCGTGTTTAGCGCCATTATTTAGCGCTTCTATTAACGCTTCATTCGAAAAAAGGCGCAAATCGCGCCTAAACCAAAATAATGTATTCATTAAATACCAAACCGTAGTTTTAAGTCATGAGGATAGGGATTAAAAAACACCTGTTTTTCTAGGTACTCTTTAGGGTGAACTTTTAGGTGGTGTTTAAGTAAAGTAAGAGGTACATAAAGCGGCACTAAACCAGAGCGATACTCGTCTATTGCTTCACGCAGTTCTTGTTTTTCAACCTTAGCTAAGTCTTTTTTAAAGTAACCTTGTAAGTGCATTAATGTGTTACAATTATTACGGCGTGACGCAGGTTTTTTAAGCCCTGTCATTAAGCCTAAAATGTATTCATCAGCCAGCGTATTTATGTCGTCACCTGTATAAGTTCCAAGCAATTTACCAAGTTCTCGATACGCTTGATAGTTGTGAGCCATTAATAAATACTTATGCTTGGCATGAAATTGAGTTAGGTGGTGAACACTTAGTGGCTCTTTTACAAGCTGCTGCCAGCTATTTAAAACATATACGCGCATTACAAAGTTTTCACGTAAGTGCATATCGTTCAATCTGCCATTTTCCTCGCAAGGTAACAGCGGATTATGCTTTATAATTTGTTCGGCAAAAAAACCAACGCCTTCTGAGGTGTTACCTGTACCAGCCTCATTGTATATTTTTATACGCTCCATGCCGCAACTTGGACTTTTGGCGCAAAATACAAAACCACTCAACTCTTTAGCCTGCTCAGTCGCTACCTTTTTACCGTATTCAGTTAACTGCGGACCTACGTCGCCAGAGCCGTCAGGACGGCAAACTTTAATAGTGTCACCAACTCGAACTTGGCGAATTGTAGGTCGAGGTATTGGTAAGCCAACCGCAACCTCAGGACAAAAGCGTGTATATTCAACATGCTTTGCAAGTTCGTCCATACAAAAGTTTGACCTTTTGTGACCTGTATCAAACCTAACTTTTTCGCCTGCTAAGCAGGCGCTTATACCTATTTTTATTGTAGTTTTTTGCATGTAATCTCTTAGTAGATTAAATTACCAATTGGATTTAGTAACTTACTTAGCCCTTTATTAAAATGTAGCGCACTGCTCACAACTGTAAAGCATAAACACCCATCTTTTGTTATTGGCGTGTGTTGGTGGCTGCCATCTTGCCAAATAAAGTCACCTGGTACGTAGTGTCCGTCTTCATCACAAAACTCACCGTCTAGTAACAGGGTTATTTCAAAACCTGTATGAGTATGTTCAGGAATTTCACCGCCAGCGTCTATATGTAGCAAACTTGAGCGTAGCGCACCATCGTCTAGTGCAACGCGTGAGCGAGCTAATTTGCCAACTTGAGTAAATTTGCTGTGTGAAATACGCGACAATGCGCGAGGCAATTGGTAGTTATGCTCATTAACACTTACTTTAACAGGTTCTACCTCATACACTTCATCTATAGAATCATCAGCAGTGATTAGGTCAAGCACGTTCATATCAAACTCTTCAAGCAATTGAGATTGGATATTAATCGGTTGCTCAAAAGATCCGGTGTCTTCACTAAACAAAGCATCTGCATTGCTTGCTTCTATTTTTGCTACTTTTTCTTGGCAAACAGGACACATGTCTACATGTATCGAAACTGCAAGGCTCAAAGAGGCACTTAACGACGCTGAACAATACTCTGTAAGTAGTGTTTCACTCGGGTGATGTTTAATCATCCTGATCTCCCATTTCATTACGTAATTTCTGCAAGGCTAAACGTAATCGTGATTTTACCGTGCCTACTGGAATATTAAGTTGTTGAGCTAATTGCTCTTGCGACATATCTTGAAAATAAACCCCACGAACAACTTCGCGTTGAGCGATAGGCAATTTATCAAGGTAGCGTTTAATTTGTTTATCTTCTAAATGGTCAGTGTATTCATGATTTGTGTCTTCAGAATCGTTAATTAAAGGCCATATATCTTCGCTGATGTTTTCTTCTTTATTACTTTTCATTTTGCGGAGCATATCAAACGAGGCATTACGCATTACTGTGTAAACCCAAGTAGTCGCAGCACCTTTATCGCTATTGTATAAATGCGCTTTACGCCAAACTGACGTTAATGTTTCTTGCACAAGCTCCATCGCTTGTGCCTCAACACCAAACTGCTTTATTCCAAAGCGCTTAATTTTTGGTGAAAAATATTCAAATAAATAGGCAAATGCTTTTTTATCGCGGTCTTGTGCAACCGAAATTAATGCTTGCATAAGTTCAGAACTAGGCGTTTCTGGCATGGCAGTATACTTACCTGTATTAGGTTCACAACGAGTTGACTGTTGTTGACTTACCATAGTAATTAATCCCATTATTGTTTTGATATGAGTAATACGTACAATAAATTGTGTAGGATCACATTATTTAGGCAAATTCGTTATTAATCACAGTATGGAGGAAATTGAGTAAGTTATCAAAGTTAGTTTCGAACGCAAGTTGTTGTTTTTTCTCGATCGAAATAGGTAATAGCTCAAGCCAACGTGCGGCTATCCACGCTAGATTGTTAAAGTTAGTTGTTTTATAAAGTAGGTTTAATTCAGGGTTGCCATAAAACACATTGCGCAACGCATCATGTAGCAAAAAATGCTCCGCAACAGCAGTGTTTGTTTCGTTATACCAATAAGGCGTTTTGCAGTCAGATATTAAACCATGACGGAGTTCTTCTTCGTCTTGGTAAACATCGTTAATTTGAACGCTTTTAGACGCAAAAACATCAATAAGTAGCACGTCATTGTCGTCTTGGTCAAAATCGATTATGTCAACCAAACAGCCTTGGGCGCTTATATTAAAAGGTGTGTCGTGCTCAAACGTGCATAGTACAAAGCCAGTGCTATTTTTTAATGCGGTTTTAACCATATTTAAATAACGAGGCTCAAAAATACGCAAACGCGTGTAACCTTCAGGTAAAATAAAAATGGGTAATGGGAAAATCGCACGTTTCATAAAGTCTACTTCTATCAATAACACTGCCTTTATTTACGTGCGTTTTTACTAAGTCGATCAGCTTTAACTAAATCGAATTAATTGCAATATACTTAACTGGTTAAATATTAAGCCACCCGCCCATGCTCTTTAATGCTTGTACAGATACATACGCAGTTATAATACTCACTACAGGTGCTAACATAAGTGCAAATAATCCAAGTTCGGTACTCATCGTCTTATTCCTTTAAGTTGCTTATTTTGCGGTTTTTACTGCTGGATTCGTACTTTCAGCTACTTCATTACTGACTAAGTCAGCAGGCTCAATTAACGATTCAAGTGTTAGTTTTGTATCAAAATAAAGGGTATCTTTTATAGATTTTTCAAGCTCTATGGTGGTTTGCTTAATGTAGCTTGTCACACTGCTTGTTAAAATATCAGTTACATCTAGGTCAACTTCTGTCGCGTTTACTTGCGAAGAACCTAATACTAATAAACTAGCCATAGCGATTTTAATTGAATGTTTCATAATGGTATTCCTTGTTGGTGTATTGTTTAGACGTAGTTATATACTCAAGGGTTGTGCCAAGATGAAAATAAAGTTTAAATTATTGATATATATAATTATTTTACAATTTAGGTAATTTATAAAAATTCAGGAGAGGTTAATTTAACCACTTAAATTTATTTTTTAGCCACTTTTTAGTTAAAATAAATAGTGGGTATGCTCAGTTTTATAAATTCGCAAAAGCATTAAATTAAAATGGTCGGTCAATCACAAAGTCATTATTAAAAACACGCAACCATACATAATGGTTTTGAAATAATAAGATCAGTGAATATAAAGAGATTAATAGGCTTAGGCTTAGGCTTAGGCTTACTTTTTACCTAAACGATAGGCATCAACCATACTCAACACCCAAATCACAATCATAAGTGGTAAGTATTTGTATTCTGCAAGTTTTGCACATGCTTGTGACGGCTCTTTTGCGGCACCAAATATAGAGGTAAGAGTCATAGGTATTTTCCCTGCCACAATTTCATTGGCTGTGCATTGTGCAACGGCAAAAATATCCTTCATAGTTAAAATTAATAATACCGAAAACACACCAGCAAATATTGCACCTATTAAATGCTTTTTTAACGAAAAGTGCCCAGCCCCTGGATAAATAATGGCTGTTAGTAATGCGGCTTTTAAATTTGCTTTCATGGTTTTTAACTTGAGTTATGTTGAAAATAGGCCAACCCATAGTGAATTATTTTTGTTTAAAATCAAGAAAAAGGTTTAACTTGTACAGTGATTGAAAATTTCAGCGTACACTTGTACACTAAACGCTAATTAAATAGTGGTAGGAGCAGTAATGTCACTCGACGCCCCTTATTCTCGTAAAGAAGAACAGCTCAATGTTATAAGCCATGCTCTGGGTATTATTTTTGCCGTGTTTGTTATGTGGGATCTATTTAGTCAAGCTACAAATCCCAAAGCCTATATAAGTACTGCAATATACAGTAGTACCTTGTTTATACTCTTTTTATCATCAACCCTATACCACGCCAGCGTCCAACCACGTTTACGTGCCTTATATAAAAAGTGTGACCACTGCGCCATTTATTTACTTATTGCTGGCACCTACACTCCTTTTTTATTGCTCTCACTTTCAGGGGCTTGGTCATGGGGAACACTCACTTTTATATGGAGTGTTGCTATTGCGGGTGTTGCGTACAAAATACTTGTTAAAAATGGCAATAAAAAAATATCCCTTGCCACTTACCTACTCATGGGATGGTTTGCATTAGCCATTATTTACCCGCTGTATTCAAGCGTTAATATAAAAGCACTTTACTGGTTACTCGCTGGCGGCGTTTTTTATAGTGCCGGCACATTATTTTATAGCGCAAAAACCACTCAGTTTAGCCACGCCATTTGGCACTTATTCGTAATAGCAGGCTGTGTTTGCCATTACATTTCAATAAGTAACTATGTTTATTAATGGCAGCTTAGAGCTGTCGTGAACCGTTACTTTTCAATTTCGTCAAAGTATATTGCTTGCATAGTCAAGAAAACGACCTAATCGCTCGTTTTTGTCCTTAAGTAAAAACCAGAACTACTATATTTTGCTAGTGCTGGCAAATAGTTAAGAAGTTTGTTACAAATGAGTAATTCAGACAAACGAGCGGCGCGGTGGTAGAAGAACGCACGATTCGCTCGCTATAAACATGTTATATGCCTAGGGGAAATCGAGCACTTGAAATACATAGATGTAAATTGGAACCATGAATCGAGCGTATACCCTATAAGGCTGGTTTCAGAGATTAGTGCTGATAACTTCGAAACTAGGAAACTTGAGTTTTTCTCTGACGGCACTGCGGGCTTTGCTACAGGTAATCAAGGTTCGAAAACAATATTACTTGGAACTGATGTAGTCCCTAGTATCGAGGAAATAAACTCAGATCCTTTATTTGTCGCTAAGGTTATTACTCAGCGAGAGTTTGACAAACTTTGGGAAATACATGTTGTAAACGGCATATAACAAAGCAAATTAAAAGTGAGGACAAAAAACAGTTGGCTTTGTTCGTGCCTCACAAATTATAGCCAACTATTTTTAGCCGTTTATTTGCGGCGTTAGTTTCCTATCGAGGCCCCGTGAAAAAAGTTGCTCTTGTCATATCTATTTTAGCCTTTGTCATTATTTGCTTTCTTATAAAAGAACAAAGCAAACTTGATAAGTTGAGTGCCGGAAATGATAGCAGCAAAGTAGCTGCCAAACACCTGAACACTAAAGAGACTATTTCAATTGAAACTAGCTTTGAAGACAATGTTTTTGCAACCCCTGAAGAATACTTGTTTGAAGCAAAAGAAATACGTCGCTGTAACACAATACCCAAAACTCAAGATGAACTTGATGATTGGCTTAGTAAAGCAAATGGGGTAGATGAGCCCTACGAGTATATCGAAGATGTTTTATCTCGTTTTGAGCGCTGTTCACATTCTAACTTAATATCTGATGACTTTGTTGAGCAACTCGTAAAAGCAATTAAATTAGGATCTGATAACGCGGTGACCGAGTTATGGGCTATTTCGGATAAAGAATACTTTCAAAGTAAAGGGTTATTTGAATTAAGCCGAGAAGAAACAATAGAACATAGAATTAAATTTAATAAATTGAAATTCGAACTTTCTGAAAGTATTGCTTTAAATGGCGGAGAGCAGTCAATATTAAGGCTGGTTAAAGAGTATCAAAATTACGATCCAGACTCTGGGAATCCAAATTATCTAAGAGCCATAGCATATGCGAATTTTGGGTTGGAGATAGTAGAGGATAACGACATTTACGTGAAATTAGATTTCATCAAACGGCGTATAACTCAAAATATGGAATTTCAAGATATTGAACAGGCGCAAGTGCTTACTGAGCAATTCTTGAGTAAGTTTGGTGAAACTGGAAACTAACAAGTGACTAAGGTTATAAGTGTCCACAATTGGCACTCTTCAGTCATCCGAAAACATAAATTTTATAATGGCCGGCAAGATATTTCACTGTGTCAAATGGCACTTAATTTATCGGACCTACACTGCCAATTGGCTAACAATGGTAACTTTACTCCCACTTACACTCTCGCATCTTTACTTTGTCGTTTTTAAAAAGCACACCTTCTGATAATAACTTTTGGCGCTGTTCTTGGTATTTGTCACTGCCCACAGGAAACGATATTTTACCTTGGCTATTAACAACACGATGCCATGGAATAACCGAATCACTTGGCATTATTTTTAATAAACGCCCTACTAAACGTGAGTTTTGTGGGTAGCCCGCAAGAGTTGCAACTTGCCCGTAACTTGCTACTTTTCCAGCTGGGATGCCTGCTATAACAGTATAAATAAGGGTTTCTTTATCAATATCCATTTTTATTAGCGTAGACCTTACTCAGTTGTTTAAATTGGTCCCATACAGTGCGTGCCACTGGGCCATGATGAATGGCGTGTTGCCTAAACGCTCTTATTTGTGCGCTAAATTTATGCTCGCGGTCGGTAATAAGGATTTCTTGTAATAAATCTGCTTTTATTTCAGGCGCGCAATGCTCTAAGCTCATCATGGCCCAACCAGCTCCTGAGAGTAAAAACGATTTTAAGGTCGCCACATCGTCTATTTTCATCATTGCGGAGCCTTTGGAATACGAAAGCCTTTCGCTGTCTATACTTAAATCGCTTTCAAACATGGCTAAGCAGGGGTAGTTTTGTAGTTGAGTATAAGTGAGCTGTTTGGGTAAAACCCCTTTTGCGCTTACTATTCCAATATCGAGCTTGCCTATGGGCAAACTTTCTAAATCGCCAGTGGCATGAAATAAATCAAACCATGGGCCAATGCCTAGCTCTGCTTGTCCATTGTTTACTTGCTCTAACGACGCAAATCGTTTTCCACTGCTAATACAAAACTCGGTACTGGTAAACTGTTTAAAAGTATTACTTATGATCTGGTTGTAGCTTTGCTTATGACAAAGCTGCTCGTAACAAATTTTATATTGCGGTTCATTCCCTAATGAGAGCTCTTCTGCCAGTTTGGCAAGCTCGTCGTTCGCATGCAGCAGCTGTTGGGCTTCACGATGGAAGATACGCCCTTTTTCAGTCAGCTGTAATCTATACTTAGTTCTGTCTAAAAGCTCAAACCCTATTTGCGATTCTAGGTTTTTAATAGCCAATGTTAACGCAGGCTGCGTTTTATGAAGCCTTTGAGCAGCCCCGCTTAAGCTTGCGCTTTGTACTATGGCATCTAAAATTACTAATTGATTCAGCTTCATATTGTGCCCAAAAACATCATAAAAAAAACTTATTAAGTATGTAAGATTTAATGAATTTTATTTTATATGTTTGCAGCGTATTCTGCACTTAATTAATTTGCCAATATTGCAACGGAGAAGACATGAAACTCTTTCGTCTATGTTTATTAACAACGACCTTACTTAGCTTAATAGCGTGTTCTGAGCCAGAACAACAAGTTAAAGAAGAGCCTATCCGCCCTGTTAAGCTTTTCACTATAGGCCACGACTCACAAATTAATATTCGTAGTTTTCCAGCTGAAGTGGTTGCAAACCAGGGCTCATACCTTGCATTTAGAGTAAACGGAGAACTTATAGAGTTTCCGGTTCTTGCCGGTGAACACGTTGAAAAAGGTGATTTATTAGCAAAATTAGACCCTGAAGATTTTCAACTGCAGTTTGATGAACGAAAGGCACGTTATGAGTTGGCAAAGTCGCAATTGAGCAGAATAGAACAGCTATTTGAGAAAAAAATCACCAGCCAATCTGAGTTAGACCAAGCTTTAGCTAATATGCAAATTGCTGAATCGGCCTTTAAAATCGCTGAAACCAACCTCGAATACAGCGAGTTGCGTGCGCCATTTGCCGGTACCGTTGCAAAGGTATTTGTAAAAAACTTTGAAAACATTCAGGCAAAGCAAAATATTTTGCGCCTAGAAACTCGCGATTTAATGGATGTAGAAATTCAAGTGCCTGAAAAAATAGTGGCACGTTTTAAAAAAGGCACTGATTACCATCCAACGGTTAAATTTGATGGCTTTGAAGATAAAGAATACACCCTCGACATTAAAGAATGGGACACCCAAGCCGATCCTGCAACACTGACCTATAAAGTTGTATTTTCGCTACCCGTCCCTGATGACTTTAACTTACTAGCCGGTATGACTGGCCGTGTGTTAATTGATTTAAGTAAAGTAACTCGCTCGCAGGTTGCTTATACCATATTGCCTATTGAGTCGGTTTTTTCTGATCCTCAAAAAGCGATTAACAATAATGCCTATGTTTGGCTTTATGATGAAAATACCGGCCAAGTTCATAAGCAAGCTGTTGAAGTTGGCCAATTACACCATGATGGCATAGAAGTACTTAGCGGTATTAAAGAGGGCCAAATTGTGGTGTCTGCGGGTGTGCATTCAATAGAAGAAGGCATGAAAGTTCGCCCATGGAATAAAGAGCGAGGCTTATAATTATGAGCTTTGCACAACTTTCCATAGAAAAAAAAGTAATTAGTTGGATGTTTGCACTGCTGCTTTTAATTGGCGGAAGTGTATCTTATTTTGATTTAGGCCAACTAGAGGACCCTGAGTTTACTTTAAAGCAAGCTATGGTTATTACCATGTACCCAGGTGCTTCGCCGCAACAGGTTGAAGAAGAAGTTACGTTTCCTTTAGAAAATGCAATTCAACAATTACCGTATGTTGATCATGTCACGTCTATTTCGTCAAATGGCAAATCTCAAATAGCCGTAGAAATGAAGAGCACCTACCGAAAAGAGCAACTTCGTCAAATTTGGGATGAAATGCGTCGTAAAATTAATGACCTTTCGCCATCACTACCTAGTGGTGTTTATCCAAGCACCATTTTAGATGACTTTGGCGATGTATATGGTGTTTTATATTCTGTTGTGGGTGACGGCTACTCTTACGATGAACTAAAAGACTATACCGACTATTTAAAACGTGAATTGGTATTAGTAAAAGGGGTAAGCAAAGTAACCATTGCCGGTGAGCAACAGCCACAAGTAATGGTAGAAATATCTACCCGTAAATTAGCCCAACTTGGTATAGCCCCTAGCCATATATTTGCTTTATTACAGTCACAAAACACGGTATCTAACGCAGGTAAAATTAGAGTGGGCGACGAATCAATTCGTTTTCACCCTACCGGCGAATTTAAAGATGTTAAAGAGCTTGAAACCCTGCTGATTTCTAAACCAGGTGCCAGCGAGCTTATTTACTTAGGTGATGTTGCCGAGGTATTTAGGGAATACGCTGAAGTACCTACTAATGTTATTAGATACAATTCTGAACAAGCACTATTAATTGGTGTGTCGTTTATGAATGGCGTTAATGTAGTTGATGTGGGTAAACGTATTGATGCTCATTTAGCAGAGCTTGAGTACCAGCGCCCCCATGGTATTGACGTTAATGCTGTTTATAACCAACCAAAAGAAGTAGAAACCTCCGTTGACGGCTTCATTGTAAGCTTGCTAGAGGCTATTGCAATCGTCATTGTTGTTTTGCTTATTTTTATGGGTCTTAAAAGTGGCATTTTAATTGGTGGTATTTTATTACTAACTGTTTTAGGCACCTTTATTTTTATGAAGCTGTTTGCCATAGATTTACAACGTATATCACTAGGTGCACTGATCATTGCGCTTGGTATGTTAGTAGATAACGCTATTGTGGTGACCGAAGGCATATTAATTAACTTAAAACGGGGTCAAACTAAACTTAAAGCCGCTGTTAATATTGTAGAGCAGACCAAGTGGCCATTATTGGGTGCGACCATCATAGGCATTACTGCGTTTGCGCCAATTGGTTTGAGTTCTGACGCAACGGGTGAGTTTGCCGGCAGCTTATTTTGGGTGTTATTCATATCGTTGTTACTCAGCTGGATAACCGCTATTACCTTAACGCCATTTTTTGCAAACCTTATGTTTTCAGAAAATGAGTTTAAAAAAGATAAAAATACCGGAGACGATTCAGATAACGACCCATACCAAGGATTTATTTTTACAGGCTATAAAACACTCTTAGATTTAGCAATGCATTACCGTAAATCAACTATGATCCTCATGGTTGTATTACTTTGCAGTGCAGTAGTGGGGTTTGGCTCGGTTAAGCAGTCGTTTTTCCCGGCCTCTAACACACCTATGTTTTACGTAGATTACTGGCAACAACAAGGTTCAGATATACGCGCAACAATAGACGGTATTAAAAAGCTTGAACACTATTTGCAAAAAGAAGAACTTGTAGAAGAAGTAACAAGCACGACAGGCCAAGGTGCGCCGCGCTTTATGCTAACTTATGCGCCTCAAAAGTCTTATTCGTCTTATGGACAACTTATCATAAGAGTAAAAGACCGCGAAGCTGTTGCAGTCGTCATGCAAAAAGTACGAGATTATTCACAAAACTCAGCGTTATCAGCCGAGCTAAAGATAAAACCAATGGAAATTGGTCCTTCAACTGATGCAAAAATAGAAGCTCGTTTTACCGGCCCAGATCCTGTTATTCTGAGAAAACTCGCTGCAGAGGCTGAAAAACTAATGTCGCAAGACGACGGCGCGTTTAATATCCGAAACGATTGGCGTGCACGTACTAAAATGATTCGCCCACAGTTTAACGAGCAAAAAGCGCGACGTTTAGGGATCAGTAAATCAGACCTGGATGATGTGCTGCTTACAAGCCTTTCGGGTAAACAAGTCGGTGTATATCGTGATGGAACCCAGCTTTTACCTATTATTGCTCGCTCACCTGCGAATGAGCGCCTAAATGTAGACAGCGTTCATGATTTACAAATATACAGCCCTGTTTTAGGTGTATTTGTGCCGGTAACACAAGTAGTTGATGAGTTTATAGTTGAATGGGAAGATAGCCTAATAATGCGTCGCGATAGAAAGCGAACGATTACGATAATGGCCGATCAAAATGTATTAGGCGACGAAACAGCCGCTAAATTATTTGCCCGAGTACGAGGCCCCATTGAATCTATAGAGCTACCTCATGGCTACTCTTTAGAATGGGGCGGCGAATATGAATCATCTAGTAAGGCTCAAAAAGCAATATTCGGTTCTTTACCGCTGGGCTATTTAGCTATGTTTGCTATAACTGTTTTACTTTTTAATTCTTTAAAACAGCCTCTTGTAATTTGGGCTACGGTACCATTAGCAATTATTGGTGTAAGTGCCGGTTTATTAGCTATGAACGCACCGTTTAGTTTTATGGGCCTACTTGGGTTATTAAGCTTAAGCGGCATGCTTATTAAAAATGGTATAGTGTTAGTCGATCAAATAAACCTTGAGCTTCGCGATGGTAAATCGCCATATCAAGCAGTGTTCGAATCTGGCGTAAGCCGTGTGCGCCCTGTCGCAATGGCAGCAATAACCACTATTTTAGGTATGATCCCATTACTGTTTGATGTGTTTTTTCAATCAATGGCGGTCACTATCATGTTTGGTTTAGGCTTTGCCACTATACTGACATTAATAGTAGTGCCTGTTTTATATACTATGATTTTTAGAATTGAATACGAACCAAGTAAATAACGACATATTAAGTGTTTATCTAAATAAAAATGCCACAGCGTAAACTGTGGCATTTTTTATAACTTAAACAAATATAATGGTAATTGTTTAGCTTATTTTTTTAAACTTAGCTTTGTTCGTGCGCCTGCTTTATTGCTAGATGCACTATTTGCTTTTACCGTTTTTGGTTTACCGACATAGGTTGTAGAGCGCTTTTGGTAAGATGCTTTAGCGCGATTATTTTTTTGCTCGCCCCCTGGCTCTTTTTGTTTATTACGGCGCGGGTTTTCACCCTGAAAGTCACGCTTGGGCGACACCCCAATGTTTTTATCCACAACCTTATTAGTATCTAAAGAATGCTCTTGAGTTTTTCCTGAGTCTGCAATCGAGTCGTTAATTTGCGCCATTTCAACATCTGATAAATGACGCCACTGCCCTACTTTTAAGCCTTTTAACGTTACATTCATTATGCGAGTGCGCTTTAAAGTAACCACCTCGTAACCTAAATACTCACACATTCTACGAATTTGGCGATTTAATCCCTGGGTTAAAATAATCTTAAATTCTTTAGGGGCAGTTTGTGTAACCTTACACTTTTTGGTCACAGTATCTAAAATAGGAATGCCGTTGACCATTTTAGATACAAATTGGCGATTAAGTGGTTTGTCTACGGTGACTACATATTCTTTTTCGTGGTTATTACCCGCACGCAAAATTTTGTTAACAATATCGCCTTCGTTGGTTAAAAAAATTAATCCTTCAGAGGGTCTATCTAATCGCCCAATTGGAAATATACGATCGGGATAATTAACCGCTTTAACAATATTGCTTTGTATTTTTCGCTCGGTTGTACACGTTATACCCACTGGTTTATTGTAAGCAATATAAACGCGTTTAGGTGGCGTTTTTAATGGTTTTCCATCGACCAATACGACATCGGTTGCTGCAACCTTTACGCCCATTTCTGGCGAATTACCATTAACTGACACACGACCTTGCTCAATATATTTATCGGCTTCACGGCGTGAACAAAAACCTGTTTCACTAATAAATTTATTTAAACGTTTTAATTCGGTCATATCACTTAATGGTATTAATTTTTTAGGGTCGCTAGTGTATACCCAAACCACCTAAAAATGCGAGTTATGCCGCCGATTTAATGTCGGTTAATTTACGCCAAAGCACTTCAAGCGGCCCTTGTTTAAAATAACAACTGTAAAATAACGTAAATAATAACTGTGCAGCAACTAAGCTAGCGGCAACTAACCAGTAATCTATTCTGTTAAAGCTAAGTATCCACTCTGGAAATAACACTCTATAAATAAGCAATTGCATAACGGTTTGGCTGATATATAGTGTGAATGCCATGCGACCCGCCTGCTGTATTAGTTTGCCAAACTGTGAGCTATTGCCACAAAACTTAACAATTACATGAATATAAAGCCCGGCCATAAACAGGGCGGCGAACATGTTAGAAATTTCTTGTAAACTAAAACCCAAGCCACCAGTAAGCGTTGATGTGATTAATCTTATAGCACAAGAAATAAGTACACCTACTGTACATATCCACAACTGCTGAGTTGATAAACCTTTGCTAAAAACCCCCTCTTTATACGCGTAAATACCTATTAGCATAATGCCAACGCACATCCACATAGTCATTAGCGGTACTGTTATTAGCATAAGAATATTTATATAAAGATTTTCATTAAAATAATCACTGTAATGGGGGCTAAATAACTCGATAAACTTGGCAGAATCACGATAAGCCTGATCGTCAGGAATACTCAACAACACTAAAAATGTAACTACTGCTGAGAGAGCCGTAAACTCAAGCCCTCTTTGCAATAGCTTGGGGTTGTCGGTGTCTAAATATTTAATAATAAACCAGCCAGATACACCATAAACAAACAAAATATCACCAGCCCAAAGTAAAAAGCCGTGTATGAGGCCAAAAATTATTAGCCAATATAATCTGCTCTTTATTTGAACTGATGACTTATAGCGCTGCCATTGAATATATAAACCTGCGCCAAAAAGTAGACTAAACAGCGTTCTAAATCGGCCTTCTATAAACAGTATATTCATATATTGAATGAGGGTGTCGCTTACAGGGGGGGTGGTTAATGGCACATAACCAAATTCCATAAAACCAAAAGCATAGCCATTCATAAACACTAAGCCAAGCACGGCAATGCCGCGAATAAAGTCCATATTATAATTTCGCATTAGCGCTATTTTCCGTTAAATATTATTTTTATAGCTGTCGGCCCAGTCAACCGACATTTGGTAAAGCTCTGGTAGTATATCACTTTGTATATTTAAAAATATAACTGCTTGTTCGAGTGCCCACCAGCTGCCGGTTTCGTATGCTTTAACAACTTTTAAAATGTAATACAGTGTGTTTTTTTCTTCAAGCAGGGCTGCTTTTATATCATCTTGAAAAGGTAACTTTTCGACAAGCAAGCTCATTGGTTGATCTAAAATAGCATCAAGGAGTGAAAATAATCCGGTTAAAAAAGCCTCTCCTGACTGATGCTTGGCCACTTTTTTAGCAATCAATTCACAAAAACGGGCACGCACCACGCACACTTGCATTAGCTCTGCAGGCTTTTTACCGGCAGTGTGAGCTGTCACGATTAAACTAACAAACTTTTTTAAACGCTCCTGTCCTAAATAAACAAGCGCTTGCTTTAACGACGCAATTTTACTTTGTATTGGAAACACACCGCTATTAATTAAACGCAGTAATTTATAAGCTAGTGCTGCATCAAGTTCAAACAATTGTGCTATTGCCGTTAGATCTGGATTAGGTTTCATTATCTCAGCGTAAATAGCTACAACTAACCCGTAGTTATAATCAATGTCGTTATGCTTCATCATGGTGGGTTTTGCAAAAAAATAACCTTGAAAGTAATCAAAGCCCATACCAGCGGCAACTTCATATTCTTGTTGTGTTTCTATTTTTTCGGCCAGCAACTTAATTTGTTTGTGATCTTTAAGCTTTTTTATAATAGGGTGAATATCATCTAATGGGGTTATGGTTATATCAAATTTTATGAGTTTAACGAGCTTTAAAAAACGATCCCATTGCGGTTTATAAACAAAATCGTCAAGGGCGAGATTAAAATTACTATGAAATAACTCTCGGCATAACTCGTAATTTGTATCGGTGGGCTCTATGCTCTCAAGCAGCTCTATTACAACGTCTTGGCATGGTAAAAAGGCACATAGGTCAAGCTCTAAAGATTCTGGCCCAATGTTGATAAGTGCTTTTTTACCTGAGGTGATATGGCGTGTACCCAAATTAAGCTGATTTTCCATAATAAGCCGCGCAGTTGCCTGTCCCTCGGCTATATCTGGAAAAAAGTTTTTAGGGCTGTCCCTAAAAAGCAGCTCATACGCAACTACTTTTTGACGCCGATTGAAAATTGCTTGCCTTGCAACAAATATAGACACTTTACCTACTTTATTTAAATCCATTAATACCAAGTTATTAATAGCGTAAATAATCTAAAATGTCACTTCGCTTAAGTTAAATCACATAAACTTTATCGGTACAAGGTTGAAATGTAATCACTTGCAACCTGCAACCACGAAAAGCGTACTGCTTTTGCATTAGATTTTATTTGCTGCCATTTTTTTGGATATTGTTTATAAAATGCTAGCGTTTCAGCTAGGCATACGTGCAAACTATGTGTTTGCTCAAGTAATGTTGCGCCGTTAAAACTAAACCCATTTTCGTTGTGTTTTACTGTATCTTTTAATCCGCCAACGCTATGCACCAAACAAGGTTGACCTGCACGCATTGCCAGCATTTGGCTAATTCCACACGGTTCAAACGAACTAGGCATTAAAAATAAATCACCTAATTGATACATTAAGTCGCCTACTTTTTGTGCATAACCTTTTAAAAATAATAAGTTTTCGTTACGCGTCATAGCTTTTGTGAACACGGCTTCTAACACTTTATCGCCAGAGCCTAATATAATTAAACGCCCACCGTACTCATTAATACTATTACATACTGCGTCTATAGCAAGTTCACCATTTAAAGACTGGCACAATAGCAATACTTTTTGCTCTGTAAGTCTACCTACGCTAGTTACTAGTGGGCCGTTATGTGGGGTTGCTTTAAACTGTTTCAATCGTTGGTGTGCAATGTAGTGACCGCTTTCAAGCTGTTCGCTATTACCCATCCAACTAAACAAACTTTTTTCAGCCTCGCTGTACAGCTCATTAATATCTGCCTTTATTACTTCAGGCCCAGGGTATTCACAGCCATTCAAAATGCCGACGACTTTCCCTAGATTAGCTGCATTTTGAAGATCGTGCTCAAGCCCTTCACCACCAAAAAAGCCATCGTTATAATTACTTGGCTTAAGTACTTCTTGGCTATAGGTAGGCGACACTAAATGAATTTTATCTGCTAAATTAATAGCGCTTCGCATTGGGTTAAAACAATTTGTGTACCTTGGATCACACAAGTGTTGGCCGTTATAACTTAGTGATGGAAACCAAGCCTCTAAGCTCGACTCATCGTGCTTAAAAGGTCTTATTCCTTGTAGTGCTAAATTGTGTACTGTATAGGCTAAATGTATATCAATTAGTGGGCTGTAACGCGGTTCAAACTTTAAGAGAACAGCAACACATGCACTATGCCAATCATGCAAATGCAACGTATTAGGGTGTTTTAGTAACCCTTGCAAT
Organism: Pseudoalteromonas sp. S408; assembly: GCF_005886645.1. Taxonomy (NCBI): domain Bacteria; kingdom Pseudomonadati; phylum Pseudomonadota; class Gammaproteobacteria; order Alteromonadales; family Pseudoalteromonadaceae; genus Pseudoalteromonas; species Pseudoalteromonas sp. S408. Next base: position 360,649 of record NZ_PNDY01000007.1, read on the forward strand.
AATGCTTCGCAAACCGCGGCATTAAATAGCGCAAATTTTGTTGCATCGGTTGCAAATGGCCTGCCCGGTGCATCATTACAATAAACACTACCCGATTCACTAAACATTGGGTGACTTATCACAATTTGGGTTATGTTATTTTTTGTTTGATCCACTTTAAACAAGGTCAATACATGAGATTGAGCATTAAAGGCTACCGTTACTTCACCTATGTAATGCCTATTTAATGGCTCAAATCCATAATCTGGGATCACCACATCTACCGATACGCCTTGCTTTGCAAGAGCTTTAGGTGCATCACGAACTACATCTGCTACACCACCTACTTTAGCGCCAGGTAACGCATCGTTTTCTGCACCCACCATTAATACATGCATTAATTTACTGCTTCCTTTGTTTTAATAAGCTCGCCCGCTTCAGGGCAAGCTTGTTTTTACCTAACTCTGTATTAAGCTAGTTTCTTATTTTCTTGTGTTTGACGTTCTAATTTTTTAGCAAGTTCACTAAGCATTTCTCGCGTAACAAGTACAATGCCTTTTTTTGATACCCTAAAGCCATTCTCTTCATCTGTTTTGCGATCAAAGCCTATTTCAAGCCCTGCTGGTATTTCACAACTTCTGTCTATTATTGCACGTTTAATTTTACAACCGCGGTTAATAATAGCACCCGGTAAAATAACCGATTGCTCAATTTCACAAAATGAGCGCACATGCACGTTAGAAAACAACAATGATTTTCTTACTGCCGAACCCGAAATAATACACCCACCAGATACGGTAGAATCAAGGGCCATTCCTCGTCTGTCGTCATCATCAAATATAAATTTAGCGGGAGGTAATTGCTCTTGGTATGTCCAAATTGGCCACGCTGGGTCGTATAGGTCAAGTTGAGGCTCTGGCATAACGAGCTCCATATTAGCCTCCCAAAATGAGTCGAGTGTTCCTACATCGCGCCAATAAGGTTGACCTTCCTGTTGAGGGTCTCTAAATGGGAATGCAAAAACGTTATGCTCTTCAATAATTGCAGGGATTATATCATGCCCAAAATCGCGGCCTGAGCCTTCATTTTCTGCATCTTTCTTAAGTTGCTCAAATAAGAACTCAGTATTAAATATGTAGTTACCCATGGATGCTAAACATGTACCCGGCTTGCCTGGCACTGAGCTAGGCATAGCTGGCTTTTCATCAAAACGGCAAACACGGCTTTCTTCATCTACTGTCATTACACCAAAGGTATCTGCAGCTTCTTCAACGGGTACTTCAATACAACACACGGTCATATCGGCCCCTTTTTGAACATGCTCAGCAAGCAATGCACCGTAATCCATACGATAAACGTGGTCGCCTGATAAAATCATTACATATTTAGGCAACTCATGACGAATAATATCCATATTTTGAAAAACAGCATCGGCGGTACCGCAATACCATTCATCACCATGGCGTTGTGATGCAGGTAATATTTCAACCGATTCACCCAATTCCTTTTTAAAGTGTCCCCAAGCTCGATTTACGTGGCGAATAAGTGAGTGAGATTTATATTGTGTTGCTATACCCACACGCCTAACACCCGAGTTAATACAGTTAGACAAAGGAAAATCAATAATTCTGTGTTTACCACCAAAGTATACGGCTGGCTTTGCACGCCAATCGGTTAATTCGTGCAGGCGAGAACCACGACCACCAGCAAGTATTAACGCATACGTTTCTCTAGTTAGGCTACTTATGTAGCGATTTGCATAATTAGGCATACTTTTCTCTCCATTTATCTAACTTTTAGTGGCTTTACTGGTAGCTGTCGTTGAGTCAGTGTCACTAGTATTGAGTGGGGTTAAATGCCAAATGTCGTCACTGTATTGGCTTATGGTCCTATCACTTGAAAATATGCCACTGGCAGCGGTATTTAAAATACTCATTTGCGTCCAATAAGCTTGATCAGCATAGGCTTTATCTACTTGCTTTTGTGCAGATACGTAGCTTTCGAAATCGTGTGCAACAAGCCATGGATCGTGTGGGCTCTTAATTGCGTTAATTACATCGTCAAATAGGCAAGGTTCAAATAAATTAAAGTGTCCGCTTTCTAGCAAATGCATGACATTGGCTAAATCGCTATTTTGCTCAATTAAATGTGCGGGGTTATAACGCGATTTAATATCATCAATCTGATGCGCTTCAGCGCCAAATAAGAAGAAATTATCAGCACCAACAGCATCTCTAATTTCGATATTGGCACCATCTAACGTGCCAATAGTTAATGCACCATTCATCATAAACTTCATATTGCCTGTGCCTGAAGCTTCTTTACCGGCTGTTGAGACTTGCTCAGACAAATCAGTAGCGGGACAAATAACTTCCATGGCTGTGACATTATAATTAGGTAAAAAAGCCACGCGTAAGTACGATGACGCTAGTGGGTCTTTATTGATCACATCTGCTACATTATTGATTAGCTTAATTATTTTTTTAGCCATGTAGTAACCCGGTGCAGCTTTACCACCGAGTAAAACACAACGAGGCACGAGTCCTTGCGTGTCGCCACGACGAATGCGGTCATATAAATGGATAACATGGAGGATATTTAGTAGCTGACGCTTGTACTCATGAATGCGCTTAACTTGAACGTCAAACATCATAGACACATCAAACTCTACACCACAGCGCTCTTTAACTAAATCAACTAAACGTTGTTTGTTTATTACTTTGGCGTTTTGCCACTGTGTTTGAAATGATGTGTCATCATAAAAACGGCGTAACTGATTTATTTGAGCAAAGTCGCGTACCCAATCGCTGCCTATTTTCTCACTAATCAATTCACTCAAGGTTGGGTTACAATGGGCAAGCCAGCGGCGAGGTGTAACCCCATTGGTTTTGTTATTAAACTTATTTGGCCATAGTGCATAAAACTCTTTAAATAAACCGGCTTTTAATAGTTCTGTATGCAGTGCAGCAACACCGTTAACTGAATAGCTACCCACAATGGCTAAATAAGCCATGCGGATTTGCGGTTCGCCACCTTCTTCTATCAGTGATAGCTCTCGCTGTTTATCAACATCACCAGGCCAATGCTGTGCAACGTCTGCTAAAAAACGTGCGTTTATCTCAAATACTATTTCTAAAATACGCGGTAACAATTTTGAAAATAATGAAACTGACCATTTCTCCAACGCTTCTGGTAATAACGTATGGTTTGTGTAGGCCATTGTTTTTGTAGTTATTTGCCATGCATCATCCCAGTCGAGCTCGTAATCATCAACTAAAACACGCATGAGTTCTGCAACTGCGATACTTGGATGGGTATCGTTTAATTGAAAAACATGATAATCAGCAAAGTCAGTAAAGCTTTCACCATGATCATTCACCCATTGATCAACAATATCTTGAATACTTGCTGATGATAAAAAGTATTGTTGGCGTAGTCGTAGCTCTTTACCATTTTCACTGCTGTCGTTAGGGTAAAGTACCATGGTAATTTGTTCGGCTAAGTTTTTTTGTGCAACCGCTTCGGAGTAACTACCTGCATTAAATTCGGTTAGGTTAAATTCGTCAGTCGCTTCTGATTTCCATAAGCGTAGTGTATTTACTATATTATTTTTATAACCAGGAATGGGCACATCGTAAGGCACTGCTAACACATCATGGCTACTAACCCACTGGCGGTGCTCTCGACCCTGTTTATCGGTATAACTATTTACATAACCACCAAACTTAATACGCTTAGAATGCTCGGGGGCACTCAGCTCCCAAGGATGCCCTTCGCGTAGCCAATTATCGGGTTGCTCTATTTGATTACCGTCACTGATTGATTGGTTAAACATTCCGTATTCATAACGAATACCATAACCAACAACGGGTAGAGCTAAACTTGCGCAGCTATCTAAAAAACATGCCGCTAAGCGCCCTAAGCCACCGTTACCAAGACCCGCGTCGTGCTCTGCATCTTCAATTGTTTCAATTTTAGTGCAGTACTCTTGCAATGCCGATGAAACTTGATCTTCTAAATCAAGATTTAATACCGCATTGCCCAGTGCGCGCCCCATTAAAAATTCAAGTGAAAGGTAACTCGTTTTTCTGCTTTTTTGCTGTTTTATTTTTTTATTAGTTTCTCGGCACCGCGCAACCAAACGATCGCGGATCGTTAATGCTAATGCATGGTATAAATAAAGCTGCGATTCGCCGACTTTATCTCGACCTAGGGTGTAATAAAAATGGCGTGTTAAATCATCTTTTAAGGTGCTTTCGTCAATCACAGGGCCTTCTTGCCACCCTTTTACAACACATACTTGTTCAACTTGCTTAGCCATTAGCTACGTCCTCTAAGTTAGCACTAAAAACCCAACTACTCTGTGCAGAAATTTCAACGGTTGCATCTTGGTGAGTTATTAAAGATGCATTATTTACACTTGATAAAACCAATTGCCACGGTGCATTAATAGGTGATGCAGGTAGCTGGCAAAAAATACTTTTTTTACTGGCATTAAATACAATAAGTAACGCATGCTTATTTTGCTTATCAAGTAAGCTGTACATTAAAAATTGACGCGAATTTTCATGCCAATGCGAATCTGTCATGGTTTTTCCTGTTTCGGTAAACCATTTAACGGTAAAACGCTCATCTATGTCTTCTAAAAATACACTGTGTTTGAATGCGCTGTGCGCACGCCTAATTTTAAGTGCATCGTCTATAAATTGAGTTAATGAATGATTAAGTTGTGATTCTTTCCAAGCAAGCCAACTCGTACGATTATTTTGACAATATGCATTGTTATTGCCTCCTTGCGAGTGCCCTATTTCACTGCCAGCAGCAATCATAGGAACACCTTTAGAAAGAATTAATGTAAGCAAAAAGTTTTTTTGTTGTTGTAATCTTAATGCGGTTATTTTTTCATCATTGCTAAAACCTTCTACTCCGCAATTAAATGAGTAATTAGCACTGTGGCCATCTCTGTTATTCTCACCATTTGCTTCGTTGTGTTTATGCTCGTAACTCACTAAATCTGCCAGCGTAAATCCATCATGACTGGTTATGAAATTAATACTGTTTAATGGGCCACGTTGGCTGTGCTCAAATATATCAAACGATCCATGCAAGCGTTTAGCTACACTGGCTATAATGCCTTCCTCACTTTTCCAAAAACGACGAATTACATCTCGGTATTGGTCATTCCACTCTCGCCAAGGTGGAGGAAAAGCCCCAAGTTGATAACCGCCCGGGCCAATATCCCATGGTTCACTAATTAACTTTACCTTGTTTAAAACAGGGTCTTGAGCAATGGTTTGCAAAAACGTATGCGCTGAACTAAATCCTGATTTAGAGCGACCGAGTATTGTTGCTAAATCAAACCTAAAGCCATCAACACCCATTACTTCAACCCAATATCGCAAGCTATCGAGCACTAGCTGCAACGTTTTTGGGTGATCAATATTAATAGTATTGCCACACCCCGTATCGTTTATGTATACATTAGGTTGTGCTTCTGCTGTGCGGTAGTAAGCAAGGTTGTCTAACCCACGCAATGACAAAATAGGACCATCGTTGCCCGCTTCGGCTGTATGGTTATAAACAACATCTAAAATAACTTCGATATCTGCAGCATGAAGCTCCTTAACCATCTGTTTAAAGTCGTTAATATCGTCGTTTACTAAATAGTCTTTATGAGGAGTAAAAAAGTTAAGCGTGTTATACCCCCAATAATTTTGTAGGCCTTTGCCTGTTAAAAATTGCTCGCTAATAAAAGCATGCACAGGGAGTAGCTCTATTGCTGTTACTCCAAAGCTTTTTAAATGTTCAATAAAAAACGGATGGCTCAATCCTAAAAACTTACCTTGCAAAGCTTTAGGTATTTGAGGGTGACGACACGTAGTCCCTTTTACATGACACTCATAAATGACTGTTTGCGACCACCTGTGATTCGGTTTTTTATGTTCATATGAAACAAGTGATGACACTTTTGATTTTGGTATATCAATGGCATTGTTAACCGTACTTTTGGTGCCTATCGGCATTTGTCCATAATGGCGCTCACTCCATGTAAACTCACCAAATAAATCTTTTGCGTAAGGGTCAATTAATAATTTATGTTCATTAAATAGCATCCCAGTATTTGGATTGTATTCACCCTCAACCCTAAACCCATACAGTGCCCCAGTATTAAGCGGTGCAATATGAACACTCCATATACCGCCTTCGTTTATATTCATAGCCACTTTAAGTATTTCAGAGTGGCCACTTTTATCAAATAAACACACATACGCTTGTGTCGCATTTGGCGCATACAATGAAAAATTAACACCATTTGCATGCAAGCTTGATCCGAGGGGCTCAACAAGGCCGTGAGTGACTTCAAATTGATTACTCATCTTGTACCTTTTGCAAATATATTGTGGTTAAGCCACCCATAGCAATCGTGATGCTTTGGTTAAAACCATGTTGAGGATTATCGTTAGTGACAACTGTATTTGATTGGTTATGCGATACTTTAATACCCGAACCAAAAAAATCGCTTTCATCGGTGTTCATGATTACTTTATAAACGCCTTTGCTCGGAACGCCCAAGGTATATTCTTGATATGACATAGGCGTAAAGTTTGCAATCACAACTATAAAGTCATGGGCATTTTTAGCATAACGTACAAAACTTAAAATGCTTTGCTCGTTATTATTGTTATCAATCCAATCAAAACCTGCGGCACTTGAATCAAGTTCATAAAGCGCGGGTTGATTTTTATAGACCTGATTTAACGTTTTTACTGTCTGCTTTATACCTTTATGACTTTCATGTTCTAGCAAATGCCAATCAATAGAATGATCATGCCCCCACTCAGCCCGTTGAGCTATTTCACCACCCATAAATAATAACTTTTTGCCTGGGTGTGCCCACATAAATGCATAATAAGCACGTAAATTTGCGAATTTTTGCCAATCATCGCCTGGCATTTTTTCAATTAGCGCGCCTTTCCCATGAACAACTTCGTCATGGCTAAGCGGTAAAATAAAGTTTTCACTAAATGCATACACCATCGAAAACGTAATTTCATGATGGTGATGTTGCTTAAAAAGTGGATCACGCTGCATATATAATAAGCTGTCGTTCATCCACCCCATATTCCATTTATAGCCAAAACCTAAGCCATTATGCTCTACACTTTGTGTGACTCCCGGCCAAGCAGTCGACTCTTCTGCCACCATCATAATGCCAGGGTTGTTTTTATAACTGCGTAAATTAACTTGTTTGAGGCACTCAATGGCACCGAGGTTTTCGCGACCGCCATAACAATTAGGTATCCACTCTCCCTCTTTGCGGCTGTAATCTAAGTACAGCATTGACGCAACGGCATCAACCCTCAAACCATCTAAGCCAAATTGATGAAGCCAATACATTGCATTAGAAATTAAAAAGCTCTTAACTTCTGGGCGATCATAATTATAAATATACGTGTTCCAATCTGGATGAAAGCCTTGGCGCATGTCGGCATGTTCGTACAAGTGTGTACCATCAAATCGATGTAAACCATGGGGATCGCTTGGAAAATGCCCCGGAACCCAATCAAGTAAAATACCTACGTTGTATTTATGGCATTGCTCTACAAAATACTTAAAGCTGTTGTAATCACCAAAACGACTGGTCGGCGCGAATAATCCGACTGGCTGATATCCCCATGAACCGTCAAACGGATATTCACTTATGGGCATAAGCTGCAAGTGGGTAAAGTTCATTTCAAGCGCGTAGCCTACGAGTTTGTCGGCAAGCTCGATATAACTCAAATAACGATTATCTTCACCACGCTGCCACGACGCTAAGTGCACCTCATAAATACTGATTGGTGCGTCTATATGATTGCGCTTTTGCCTATTGCTGATTGCTTGTTCACTTAGAGTTATTGCTTCTGGTTTGAACTGCAGAACACTTGCGGTACCTGGTGCCTGTTGCATTTTAAAAGCATAAGGGTCTGCTTTCTCTATTACCTCACCACTTTGCGCTGTGATAGCAAATTTGTAGCACATGTCTGCTTTGAGTCCGGGAACAAATAATTCCCAAACACCACTGGCAGGATGAAAACGCATGAAATGCCGGTTTGCTTGCCAAAAATTGAACTCGCCAATAACAGAAACACTGGCGGCATTAGGTGCCCATAAACAAAAGCGAACGCCATCTACATCTTGCTGGTTAGTGAAATGTGCACCAAAGTGCAAGTATGCATGCTCTAAGCTGCCTTCGTTAAATAAGTACATGGCATCAGTATCAAGCTCACTTTTAAAACTATACTCATCAAAAAACGTACTCGAAGTGTCGCTATATTGGGCAGTACATAAATAAGGCGAGTCAGGTAACTGGCTTATATAGGCTATAAATAAGTCACTTTGCTTATATCGTTGTGTTTCGACTAATTTGTTATTTATTGTTAGAGAAGCGCTTTGTGCATCGGGTAAATATAAACGCACCTCTGCATTTGATTCATTTACTTTATGTGCACCTAAAAAGCTAAATGGGTCTTTAAATCGTCCCGTGCCAAGCGCATTAACTTGCGCATCGTAGTCAGCGTTTTGAGATTTAGATAATACCGAACTATTTGAAGCTGTACTGCTCATTTAACCTTTCCTTATTGAATCGATTGCAGCTAAAAGCGTGGCGTTGTTTGCAAAAATTTCTTCACATGTATGTGTTAATACACGTCGCCAATTTGGATACTCTTTGTCTGTACCAGGAATATTCACCGGGTATTGCTGTTCATCTAAATCATCTATTTGTAAAGCAAACAACCGAGAGTCTGAGCCAGCTAAGCACTGACTAAGTGCACCATAAACCGACTTAGCATCGCTGTGTATGGTTAATTTAAGCCCAGCCGAAGCATTAATAAAACGCAGCAACCGTATTTGCTCATCAGCTCTTTGGTCGGTTAATTGCGTTGATTGTGCGTTGTCAATTAATTGGTATTTTAGCTTTATAGCTATGTCATCGTGCTGCCACCAGCCTGTAAATGGAGGTACATCGTGGTTTGCAATCATTAATAAACACTGAGCGGGTAATTTGTGTACCGGTAAAAAGTCACCGTCGTTATGCTTTTCAAAATAAAATAAACTGTTTGAAAAAATACCACTGCATGACAAAGCATGCTTTACCTCTGGTGGAACAATGCCTAAATCTTCGCCTATAACTATACTTTGATTAATATGCGACTCTATTTTCAAAATAGCCAGCAAATGTTCAAAGGGGTAATAAATATAGCAACCATCTTGCTGACCGTTATTTTCAAAACACCACCATAAACGACGAATAGCCATAACATGGTCGATTCTTAACCCGCCTACATTCTGCATATTTTCACGAATTAATGAACGGTAAAACGAGTAGTTATCATGTGCTAAACTTTGCGGGTTTAAAGCCGGCAACCCCCAATTTTGACCACCTTCAGCCCAAGGGTCAGGTGGTGCGCCCACACTGGCATTATCAGCAAATAATGATTGTTGTGATTTGAACTCAACACCGTCGCCGGCGCACCCAACAGCTAAATCATTAATCAAACCTATTTTCATACCCCCCTGCACACAACGCGCTTGACATAAACCAAGTTGTAAATGCGCTTGCCACTGAAGGTAATAGTCGAAAAGAGGATTTTTTGATTCTAAAGTTTGTAACGTTGGCTGATGTTTGTCGCAAAAAGCATTAAATGCGTCACGGCGTAGTTTGCTGGCTGTTAATTCGAAGTGGTTATACAGTGCCTTAAACAATTTGTATTTAACGCAACTAACATTCTCGTAATTAATAAACTGTTTACTGTTATTTAGAAGTAAAGTAGCTTCATTACTTTGCATAATTTTTGTGATTTCAGCATTATTTTTACTGTCTTCACATAAACCAATCGATATATATAAAGGGTTTAGTAAAGCACGACTATTAGGGCTGTATGGGCTTGCACGCTCAGGCATGTCGCAGAACAACAAATGCAGAGGGTTGAGCAAAATGTAATCCATATTATGCTCACTGCATAAATCTACAAGCGTAAGTAAGTCTGAAAAGTCTCCAATTCCTAATCTTTCATTGTTTTTAAGCGTATATAACTGAATCGACAAACCCGTTTTTTTTGTATCTTCAACCTGAAAAACACGCTCAGGTACAGACCAAATTTCGGTGCTTGAATGGTGTTCGCCTACATTAATACTCACTTGGTAATACCCTGCAGGCATGACTGGTATAGGAAGCGCAATTTCAATGTAACGGGCACCATTGAAGTGGTATTCACCTGTGACTGTTAAATTAGTAAGGTCAGTAAACTCACACTGTATACCCAGTTGTGCAACACTTACTGATGCAGTTTGGCCAAGTTGTCTGTCATCTATTTTAACTTTTAAATAACAGTCTGTTTGTTCAACTAAGCTTACATTTGGCAACAATTGCATCCAAGGCAGTACATCAAGCTTGTAATTTAATTGAGCTATTTTGTTATGATCGTAAGTATTGATTCCGCAGCATTGCAAGGCACGCTTACGGGTATCTTCACTAAAAAATATTTGCTCGCCTGTGTACTTGGTAAATTCATAACCAATGCCATGTAAGTAAAACAACTGCGAAAGTTCATTCATTTACAGGCCTTAATTGATACGTTGGGTATTTACAATACTATTTTCAGTGCCAAAACTGTTAGCCTCATAAGCGTCCGCTTTATGATCGTTATCCCAAAATTCGCCATTTATCAAATAACGAAAGTGGTACTGTTGATCCAGGGGAAGGCGTTGTTTGCATTTAAACACACCTTGTTTTTTATTAAGCTTCATTGGCACGGGTTGCCAACTATTGAATTCACCAATTAAACAGACTTCTTGCGCGTCCGGGTGAGCAAATTCGAAGGTGATTTCCGCTTCATCTTTTGTTTTAAAAAAACGTTTATGCAACATAGTAGGCTCCAACTAAACAGTAAAAGGTATTTAATTATTGCCACAGGGCCTGTTTTAAAGTTGGCGATGTGGGATTGTATTCATTCAAACTTTGAGCTTACCGTAGTAAAGCAAATTTTTGTTTACGCTTTATTACAGTGCAAGCAATCTTTTTATCGCACTTTATTAGTGCATAAAATATGAAAACATAGACATTAAGAATGACATACACAACATAGAGCAATTTTTAAACCAATTAGAGCAATTGTAGGCATTTAATATTTATCTCTAATACTCTGATAAATCAATTCAAGCCGACCAAATAACTTGTTTGATAAACTGCTTTAGTTACGTATTCACTTAAGTGATAATACACAGCAAGTTAACACTCTGAAATATCGTAAATTTCATGTTGAAAAAAAGCATTTTATTAACTATGGCTGTTATTTTTATAGTTGCAATAGTGTCTACCCTTAGTTCAATTTATACCCTATACAGTAAAAAAGAAATCACATTCGATCCTAAGCTTAAAGAAATATCAGGCATTGAATTTGATAAGCGTAATCGCTTGTGGGCAATTAACGACGGTGGCGACGAACCTAAGCTTTACCGCTTGAATAAAGATGGTTCGATTGCGCAAGAAATTTTAGTCTCAAATGCTAAAAACATTGATTGGGAAGACATGACGCAAAATAAATTTGGTCATTTCTTTTTAGGTGATTTTGGTAACAATAAAAATGATAGACGTTGGCTAACTATTTATAAAATAGAGAATCCAATCGATATTAAAACCGACTCAACAAAGGCCGAAATAATAAAGTTTACCTACCCTGAAATGGATGGCAGCCCAATAAAACCAAGCAATCGTAATTTTGATCTTGAGGCGTTTGTAGCTCTGGGTCGCCACCTATATTTATTCACAAAAAATCGCACTGAGCCTTTTGATGGCATTACAAATCTATACAAAGTAGGCGACCACGCAGCTAACTTTAAAGCGCAATTAATTGGATCTTTTAAAACCTGTACAACAATGGAAAAACTGTGTTGGATCACGTCGGCAGCGTTAAGTCCAGATCGTAAAAAACTTGTGCTACTCGACTCTACCAGTATTTGGTTATTTGAAAACTTTGAAGATGATCAGTTTTTCTCTGGTGATGTATCTAAAATAGATTTAGGCATCATTACACAAAAAGAAGCCATCACCTTCTATGACGACAATACAATTGTATTCACAGATGAGGAGTTTAAGGGCATAGGGGGTAACGCCTACTTCATAAAACTTGATACAGCAAAAAAAGTAATTGTTAAACGCGCTAACCCTATACTTAAATAAGCTATAAATTCATAAATGAAATACATTAACGCTTAAACTTGGTCTCTAAAATAACCGAAGAAGTTGTGCGTTCCACACCATCTAAATTACCAATATCATCGAGTAAATGACTCAACTTTTCTAAATTCTGTGCTTGGACCACTGCAATTAAGTCAAACTCACCACTAATAGCATAAAGCTGCGATATGGCATCAATCTGCTTTAATTCAATATTCGTTTTTGTAGTCAGCTTTTGAATCACTTTAATTGATACATGTGCCGATACCATTTTACTTAAAAAAGCATCGCCATAATCAACGCTATAACCTTTAATCACACCCGTTTCTTCTAATTTAAGCATCCTACTTTGTACTGTAGATCGAGATAAATTAAGGAGCCTAGCTAAATCAGAAATACTCGCTCTGGCGTTTGTTTTAAGTATAGAAAGTAGCTTTTCATCTTGAGGTGTTATCATATTGGCAATTAATTTCGTTATTTTGATTTTTATTTTAGTCATTTTTCACAAAATAGCACTACAATTTTAACTTCCAACCTTCGATAATGACACTCAACATAAAATAATTATTAGTTTGCTGAGGCGTAATGGCTTAACTCCTCTTTACATTAGCAACTAACATTTCAATCTAGCCCATATAATTTAGGTGTAATGATGCAAGTAACAAGAGATTTATTTAACGACGTAATGGTACCGAACTACAATCCTTCAGCTGTTATTCCAGTACGCGGTGAAGGTTCTCGCGTGTGGGATCAAAATAACAACGAATTTATTGATTTTGCTGGCGGTATCGCAGTTAATTGTTTAGGCCATTGTCACCCTGCTCTTGTTAATGCACTTAAAGAGCAAGGTGACAAAATTTGGCACTTATCAAATGTAATGACTAATGAACCAGCACTTCGCCTTGCAAAAAAAATGGTTGATGCAACGTTTGCCGAAAAAGTTTACTTTGCAAACTCGGGAGCAGAAGCGAACGAAGCAGCACTTAAATTAGCACGTCGCTTTGCACTTGATAAATTTGGCGCAGAAAAATCACAAATCATCGCATTTAACAAAGGTTTTCACGGCCGCACTTTCTTTACCGTGACGGTAGGTGGTCAAGCAGCCTATTCAGACGGTTTTGGTCCTAAACCGGGTGACATTGTCCATTGTGATTACAATGATCTAGCAGCATTTGAAGCACTTATTAGTGACAAAACATGTGCTGTAATGATGGAACCACTTCAAGGTGAAGGCGGTATTATTTCTCCAACAAACGATTTTGCCAAAAAAGTACGCGAGCTGTGTACTAAACATAACGCATTACTCATTTTTGACGAAGTACAAACAGGTGTTGGCCGAACGGGTGACTTATATGCGTACCAAGGTTTAGATGTTATTCCTGATATTTTAACAAGCGCTAAAGCATTAGGTGGCGGATTTCCTATCGGTGCAATGATCACAACAACAGACATTGCTGCTCATCTAAAAGTAGGGACGCATGGGTCAACTTATGGTGGTAACCCACTGGCGTGTGCAGTAGCAGAAGCTGCCTTTGACACTGTTAATACTGAAGATGTATTAAATGGCGTAAAGGAACGTGAGCAACTATTTCGCGAAGGCTTAACTGCAATAAACGAAAAATACAATGTGTTTAGCGAAGTGCGTGGTAAAGGTTTATTAATTGGTGCTGTATTAAACGAGCAATTTGCAGGACGTGCACGCGACTTTTTAGTGGCGAGTGCTAACAATGGGTTAATGAACTTAGTAGCAGGTATGGATGTGATTCGTTTTACACCTTCTCTAGTGATCCCATTTGAAGATATTAAAGAAGGCTTAGCACGTTTCGATAAAGCAATTAACGATGTTGTAAACGGTTAATAAAGTTAAATTAGCACGGCTTGCCGTGCTACTGGAGCATGCACTAAATGCAAGTATTACGTCCTATTACAGCCAACGATTTCGATGCGCTTAAACAAATTGCTATCGAATCTGGCCATGGGTTTACTTCTTTACCTGTTGATGACGAACAGTTAAAAGACAAAATTAGCCGCGCTGAAAAAAGCTTTGCTAAAAATATCAATAAGCCGATAGATGAAAGCTATTTATTTGTCTTAGAGGACAGTGAAACCGGTCAAGTGATTGGTACAACGGCAATTGAAGCGGCGGTCGGCTTAACAGTGCCCTTGTATCATTATCATTTGGGTAAAACGGTTCATCACTCCCCTACGCTTAATGTTTACAACACGGTAGATATTTTGAGCATGTGTAATGATTACACCGGTTGCTCTGAAATATGTACGTTGTTTTTACGGGAAAACAATCGCAAAGGTTTAACCGGCCGCTTTTTATCACGCTCACGCTTTTTATTTATGGCCCAGCACAGCGAACGTTTTGCCGATACCGTGATTGCTGAAATGCGCGGTGTGAGTGACGAACACGGCCACTCACCATTTTGGCAATGGTTACAAGAACATTTTTTCAGTATTGAATTTCCACAAGCCGATCATTTAGTCGGCCTTGGCGATAAAGTGTTTATTAGTGAACTCATGCCTAAGTACCCTATTTACGTAAACTTATTAAGTAAAAAAGCTCAAGCAGTCATAGGCCATGTGCATGAAAAAACCAAGCCAGCCTTAAAACTTCTAGAAAAAGAAGGGTTTGAACACAGAGGTTACGTTGACCTTTTTGATGCAGGCCCAACTGTAGAAGCAAAGCTTGGTAATATTAGAAGTGTTAGAGAGTCGCAAGTTTGCCCAATTACTATTGGCGAGCTTGAGCACATTAGTGAAAAAAGCTCAGATACACTTGCTGTATGCAATCAAGGAGTGAGCGGTTTTAGAGCTACATTTACTCAGCATGCACATTATAACCATGCCAAACATACATTGGTGATCAGCCAAGACGTTGCTGACGCCCTCAATTTAAGTCAAGGAGATGCAGCCCGATTCTTTCGACTGTAAATACACTTATGAACACACAACTAATTAATAACCGTTGGCACAACGGCCAAGGCCCAGCATTTACATCTGTGAACCCAAGTAACGGAGAAACTGTGTGGCAAGGCAATGGCGCGAATGCAGATCAAGTAAATAGTGCTATTAAAGCAGCAAGAACTGCACAACTCTCATGGGCCGATACACCGCTGGAAGCACGAATTGCCCTACTAGAAAACTTCGTACAGCAGTTAAAAGAAAACAGCGAAGAATTTGCCACTATTATAGCCCGAGAAACAGGAAAGCCACTTTGGGAAACGCGCACAGAAGTGGGCGCAATGACGGGTAAAGTGGCTATTTCAATTAAAGCCTACAATGAGCGCACAGGCACAACCGAAAACCCAATGCCAGGTGCAAAAGCGTTTATACGCCATAAGCCACACGGTGTTGTTGCTATTTTTGGCCCGTATAACTTTCCGGGGCATTTACCCAACGGCCATATAGTCCCGGCTATTTTAGCGGGTAACACCGTAGTATTTAAACCTTCTGAATTAACACCACATGTGGCTGAGTTTACATTATCACTTTGGTTAAAAGCAGGTTTACCAGCAGGTGTTATAAACCTTGTCCAAGGTGAAATAGAAACCGGTAAGGCCCTTGCTTCTCATCAAGACATTGATGGGCTATTTTTTACCGGCAGCTCTAATACCGGACATTTACTACATAAACAATTTGCTGGCCATCCGGGTAAAATTTTGGCACTTGAAATGGGCGGTAATAACCCATTAATAGTTAAAAATGTAGCCGATGTAAGCGCTGCAGTACACGATATTATCCAGTCAGGTTTTATCACTTCAGGTCAGCGCTGTACCTGTGCTCGCCGTGTGTTTATAGAAAATTCAGCCAATGGCGATGCCATTTTAGAAAAACTTATTAGCGCGACTAAAAATATTGTGGTTGACGATAGCTTTGCAACAGAGCAGCCATTTATGGGCGCAATGATAAGTGAAAAAGCAGCCCTTGGTATGGTTGCTGCGCAAAATGAGCTTATTAAAAAAGGCGCTACCTCTTTAGTTAAATTAAAACATTTAAAGGGTGGAACAGGCTTTGTTAGCCCAGGTATTATTGATGTAACACACATTACAGATATGCCGGATGAGGAACATTTTGGCCCTTTAATTAAGGTATACCGATATACTGAATTTAATAGCGCCATCGCCGAAGCTAACAACACCAGCTTTGGATTATCAGCCGGGTTACTAGCTGACAACGAAGATGATTACGCACACTTTTTAAAACGCATTCGTGCAGGTATTGTTAACTGGAACCGCCCTATTACTGGCGCTTCAAGTGCCGCACCATTTGGCGGTATTGGCGCCAGTGGTAACCACAGAGCAAGTGCGTATTACGCAGCTGATTACTGTGCATACCCTGTAGCTTCTGTTGAATCAGATAAAGTGAACCTACCGCAAACCCTCGCACCGGGCTTAATAATAGAATAAATAAAGTAACCAAATTTAAGGATTGACCATGCATACAGATGTAAACACATTATTTGAAAATCTTTGGCAAAATTATGTTGAAGTAACCCCGTCGGCTGATAAGATTCATTCACTGTTAGGCTCAACGCAGCAAAACGATATTATTAACGACCACATTGCACTTCGTACATTCAATATTGAAAAAGTAAACCTTGAGAAGTTAGCTGCGCACTTTTTGGCAATTGGTTACAAAGAGTGTGGTGAATACCATTTTGAAGCAAAAAAACTGTACGCTAAACACTACGAACATACTGATCCATCGCAACCTAAAGTATTTATTTCTGAACTTTTAGTAGAAAAGTGCTCACAAGCACTTCAAGCAATCGTTACTGACATGGTTGAGCAAATAGATGAGAGCGCCGTTACCGCTGATAATTTTCTATATTCAGGTACGCATTGGCAAGTGTCTACAGATACTTACAAACAACTACTTGCTGAGAGTGAATACGCTGCATGGATGTCAGCTTGGGGATACCGAGCTAACCATTTCACTGTAAACATTAATACGCTTGCTAAGTTTGATAACATTCACGATGTTAACCAAGCACTTAAGGATGCCGGCTTTACGCTTAATACATCAGGCGGTGAAGTAAAAGGCTCGCCAGAGGTGCTACTAGAGCAATCATCAACACTGGCTGATGAATACGCTGTCAGTTTTAGCGACGACGACATGCGCATTCCTAGCTGTTTTTATGAGTTTGCAATACGTTACCCTAAAGCTGATGGTGAACTTTACACAGGCTTTGTTGCAGCGTCTGCAGATAAAATATTTGAAAGCACCAACGCACGATAATTTGATGAAAACAAAAAAAGCCCTTACGGGCTTTTTTTATGCTCACTAACTTAAGCATGCAGATAAAATACCTACATCATAAAAACAAGGGTTTATAGTCGTTTTCTAGTTGCTCAAACGATAAGTCACCTATAAAGCGCCCAAAACTAAGCCATGTTGCTAACCCGCGTAAATCTTTAAAATGCGGGGGAACAAACTTAGGGCTTTCAATCACACCTAAATCATGAAGCTGAGAAATTAACCTAAAATCATCAATAGACAACTTACCGACTAATAACAACGGTAACTGATCGATGCGCCCTAACTGAATTGCCACACGTATTAAGTTATACACCAAAACAAAGCCTTTTATGTAGGCAATGTCTTTAGTAAACGGTAACCCTGTTGCTGTGCTGCCTCTAAATACACGCTGAGCTAACGTATAACTATCGTCTTTAGATACTCCTTGAGCTACGTAATCTCGGTATATATCAACAAATTCAGCACCATCAATTACTTTGGTGACCGCTTGAATTCGATTAACCAATTTCGATAAGCGCCTAGGGGTAGATTTTAAGGTAATAATTTCAGTTAATACGGCCAACCCCTCTTGTGTCACTGTTGAGCTTGGTGTGCCCTTACTCAAACACGTTAAATAAGGTTGGGCTAAACCATTTTGAGTCGTGCCCACATGAATCCACCCTTCATGTACTTCTAATATATCTAATTCACGTTGTGAGAATTTCACATCTTGGTTTAGCTTTATATTATTAGCACCTGCTGCTGCGTCGCTTACAATCCCATCGCTCAACATAACCTCTACATTTATGCCTGGCATACTGGCATTAACTTGCTCAGATAAAATTCGCACCGCGTCGCTAGCATCTATATTTTTAGGATCATCGGGTAAAATGTCAGCCATTAATAAATTTTGCAGTGGTTGCTCTAACATATTCGCTAGCTCAGAGAGTGAAGGCTCACCCGCATGAAATAAATCTTTAGGATGACCAAAAAGCTCGACTGATAAATCGTGAAATTCTGGTGTACCCCGGTACTCCAACATACTTAATACCGTTTTATATTCGCCACACATTTTACCCATATATTGAGAAATAGGGTTTAACTGACCTAACTGGTTAATAATGTTTCGGTGTAATGTTGAAAAGGCCTGGCGTAACTCACTAGGCACAAAGCCTAAATCGCGCTGTTGGTAGTATGCACGATCTATAAGGGGGTTTTTTTGACACTTTTGCCTAAAAAATTCTTCTTTGATCTGTTTATCCCAATTTATTGCATCAAGAATTCGAATAGGTGTTTGAAGTGCAATTAGTTGATCTGATAACTCACGAGTTTTAAGCAGTAACGCCTTGTCTATCATGGTGAAAGCTCGATAAAAAATGAACCATGAGCATAATTTATAAACAGTAAATCGCAAAGCATTATCAATCAATTTTATCTGTTGTTTTTATGCTGATCGACCCTCATAACAAATACGTATTGAATCTTAAATTAAAGGTGCAAAATATGAAAAATGAACTCGACAACAAACAAATACTTGCCGTATATGAGCGAATTCAAAAGCGCGGAGAGATAAACGACGAAGGTAAGCATTATCAAGGCGTTACAGCGTTTTCAGATATTGATGGTTACACAATTTATTTACAAGGTAGTGGCGTGCTTTTACGCTTTGGCTTTCATAATACATATCATCTTGATTACGAACACGATAAACATAAAGATGATTTTTTAAAAAAATTAAACAACATTGCTAATGAAGACTAATGTATCCACGAAAAGTAAGAATGCGCAGCGACAGCAAGCTCAACAAAGCCTTTATAAACCAAGTAATAGCTGCGCTTAAGTCAGATCCATCAAAACTCACTATCATTCAAAAAAATCTTGAACAGTACAGAGACCAACGCCATTTAAAACGCGGGTTTTTACTTGCTATAGAGCGCTTTGATTGGGTTTTTGAGGCAAGCGATGATGTTAATTTTATCTGTGACCAAATATTAGCTGACGACTATATAGGAAATCGCTTGAGACGTTATCCTCTTTTATTCAAAGGTGTTGTTGGCAAACAACAATAGCAACCTTGTTTATACAAAAAAAATTTATTTGCAAGTCATGTAACTAATACTAAGCGGTTTTTGTGTATTAGGTTTGAAATTAGCGTGGTTAGTAATACTTAGCCAGAGCTAAGTATCTTGTCGTGTCTTATTTAGAAACATAAGCAACACTTATCTTGAGCAGTTGCTTGCCTAAGTTATTAGTGCACTAAGTAATTGTTGAGTTTGTGCTCACTTGCTGTAAAAAAATACTATTAGTACTCTAATTATTACCACTCAAATAATTTTATTCACCTTTTATTTAAGAACAATGAGTAAAGAAATAATTACACTTTCAAATATTTAAAGTCAATCACTTAACTCACTGTTTTAAATATAAATTAATCAACTGCTACAACCTCTAGCATCCCTACTCCTTCTGTTAGTTTTATTAATAATTCATCTACATTTTAGTATCTGACTATTTACTTCGCCCTTGAATTGTTAGAGCTATTACCTTAAGCTTATCTTTATTGAACGTTCAATTAATAAAAATTATGCCTAAAGTTGGAATGGAACCGGTCAGGCGTCAACAGTTAATTGACGCAACAATTGAGTCAGTGGCGATGCGTGGGTTACAAGCAACCACCATTAACAGCATCAGTAAAAATGCAGGGTTATCGTCAGGCATTATTAGTCATTACTTTGGTGGTAAGCAGGGGTTAATAGAAGCAACTGTTCGCTATTTGCTTTCTAATCTTAAAAAAGACCTTATTGAAAAAGTTAGCCATAACACCAGCGCTACACAGCGCCTAATGTTTATTGTTGAAGCTAACTTTGCGCTTGTACAACAGCGCAGTGATACCACCAAAACTTGGTTGAGCTTTTGGGCGCAATCAATGCACGATGATGAACTTCACAGACTGCAGAATGTAAACAGTACACGCTTGCAAAGTAATTTAGCATTTTCGTTTAAGCAATTAATGCCTATTGAGCAAGCAAAACAAGCTGCTGAACTCAGCGCCGCTATGATTGATGGCCTATGGTTAAGAGCAGTACTTAGTAAATCAGACAAAAACCAGTTTAAACACAGTGAAACTTTAGCAAAAAGCTATGTAAATTCACTCATCAAGCAATATGGAGCCTAGCGTGAGCACACCAGTCTATCAAAACTTTATTAATGGTCATTTTCTTGCTAACCAAAGCGGTGAAACTTTTGATGTAACTAACCCTGCAACAGGTGAAGTTATTTACCGTGTTGAAGTTGCCGATGAATTTGTTCAAAACGCAGCGATTGAAAGCGCAAAACAAGGTTTTGCACAGTGGTCTAAAATGGCCCCTATTGAACGTAGCCGTATTTTATTAAAAGCCGTAGCAATACTTCGCGAGCGCAACGATGAACTAGCCTTGATAGAAGTGCTTGATACCGGTAAATCAATGCAAGAGGCAAACTGTGTTGATATAGAAACCGGTGCAGATGTAATCGAATACTTTGCAGGCCTAGCACCGGCGCAAGTTGGCCAACAACAAATGGTGGGCGAAGACTTTTACTACACTCGTAAAGAGCCACTAGGAATTTGTGCCGGTATTGGTGCATGGAACTACCCGCTACAAATAGCATGTTGGAAATCTGGCCCAGCCCTTGCTGCGGGCAACGCATTTATTTTTAAACCATCTGAAGAAACACCACTAGGCGCGATTAAACTTGCCGAAGTATTTGTTGAAGCAGGTGTACCTGCAGGCGTATTTAACGTTGTACAAGGTGCAGGTGACGTAGGCCAATGGTTAACCTCGCACAGTGAGATTGACAAAGTGTCGTTTACTGGTGAAGTAGGTACAGGTAAAAAAGTAGTAGCAAGCGCTGCGGGTACCTTAAAAGACGTAACAATGGAGTTAGGTGGTAAATCGCCGCTTGTTGTATTTGATGATGCAAACATAGAGCAAGCAGTAAGCGCAGCCATGCTAGGTAACTTTTATACGCAAGGGGAGATTTGCACTAACTGTACACGTATTTATGTTCATAAAAATATATATCAGCAATTTATTGATGAGCTTAAAACGCGTACAGAGCAAAATATTATTGCTGGCGATCCGCAAGATTTAAATACTAACTTTGGTGCGCTTATCTCTAAGAAGCACCAAGACTTAGTAATGAGTTATATTAATAAAGGGATTGATGAAGGCGCAACACTACTTACCGGTGGTTCAACGCTTTCACCTGAATCTGCGCCTAAGGGCTACTTTGTTGCACCTACCGTGTTTATTGATTGCAACGATGATATGACTATCGTTAAAGAAGAAATATTTGGCCCAGTAATGAGCGTACTTGTTTTTGAAGACGAAGACGATGTTATTGAACGTGCCAATGGCACTCATCTAGGCTTAGCCGCAGGCGTATTTACGAGCGACATTAAACGCGCTCACCGTGTTATTCATCAATTAGAAGCGGGTATTTGTTGGATTAATGCCTATGGTAACTCACCTGCTGAAATGCCTGTGGGTGGTTATAAGCAATCAGGTATTGGCCGTGAAAACGGAATAGAAACACTTGATCATTACACGCAAACCAAGTCTATTTATGTGGGCATGGCCGACATAGAAAGCCCGTTTTAAGGTGGTAACTATGAGTAATCATTACGACTATATTATTGTTGGTGCAGGATCTGCGGGTTGTGTTTTAGCAAATCGCTTATCTGAAGATTCAAGCAACAAAGTGCTACTGCTTGAAACTGGCGGCAGTGATAAAAGTATTTTTATAAAAATGCCAACGGCGTTATCTATTCCTATGAATACTGACAAATATGCTTGGCAGTTTCACACTCAGCCAGAGCCGTACTTAGACAACCGTGAAATGCATTGCCCTCGCGGTAAGGTACTCGGTGGCTCATCATCGATTAATGGCATGGTTTACGTACGCGGCCACGCAAAAGATTTTGATGAGTGGCAACAGCACGGTGCTAATGGTTGGGACTACCAATCGTGTCTACCGTATTTTCAAAAAGCGGAAAGCTTCTACCTTGGTGAAAACACATACCGAGGTGGTAAAGGTCCACTTGGCGTTAATAACGGTAACGAAATGCAAAACCCGTTGTACACCACATTTATAAAAGCCGGTGTAGAAGCAGGTTATGCTAGCACAGACGATTATAACGCATCGCAGCAAGAAGGCTTTGGCCCAATGCACATGACCGTTAAAAACGGTGTGCGCAGCTCGGCTTCTCGTGAATATTTAGACCCTGTAAAGTCGCGTAGTAATTTAACTGTCATTACCGGCGCACTTGCTCAAAAAGTGATTCTTGATGGTAAAAAAGCCACAGGTATTGAGTACAAAGTTAACGGTCACGTTCAAACAGCTCACGCGGCAAAAGAGGTGGTTTTAAGTGCTGGCCCTATTGGCTCTCCGCATATATTACAGCTCTCTGGTATTGGCGATAAAGACACCCTTGAAAAAGCGGGCGTTGCAGTTAAACACCACTTACCGGGTGTGGGTCAAAACTTACAAGACCATCTTGAATTTTACTTTCAATACAAATGTAAGCAGCCAATTACACTAAACGGAAAGTTGGGCCTTATTTCCAAGGGCTTAATTGGTGCTAAATGGTTCTTTACCCGAAAAGGTTTAGGCGCAACTAACCACTTTGAGTCGTGTGCATTTATTCGCTCAAAGCCCGGTGTTGAATGGCCTGATATTCAGTATCACTTTTTACCAGCCGCTATGCGATACGATGGCCGTAGTGCATTTGCAGGTCATGGTTTTCAAGTTCACGTAGGTCATAACAAACCAAAAAGCCGTGGCAGCGTAACTATTCAATCAGCTAACCCTGAGCAGCCACCACAAATTTTGTTTAATTACTTACAGCATAAAGACGATATTGAAGGCTTTAGAGCCTGTGTGCGTTTAACTCGCGACATTATTGAGCAAAGTGCCTTTGACGATTACCGGGATGAAGAAATTCAACCAGGTAAACATATTCAAACAGATGAAGAAATAGATGCTTTTGTACGCCAAGCCGTAGAAAGCGCTTACCACCCTTCTTGTTCATGCAAAATGGGGGAAGACGACATGGCCGTAGTTAATTCAAATACGCAGGTGCACGGTATTGAAGGTTTACATGTTGTTGATTCGTCAATATTTCCGACAGTACCTAACGGTAACCTGAATGCCCCTACAATCATGGTTGCAGAAAAAGCGGCAGACATCATTTTAGGAAACGTTGCTTTACAAAAAGCAAATGCTGATGTTGCTATGACTCAAAACTGGCAAGAAACACAGCGTGCAGCAAAAATTTAATCAGCTACTTATAGAGTTAGTCTCGTCAGACTAACTCTATGAGCCTTGCAGTGGCGAACAACATAAATTGGTTATGTTGTAATAATGCAAGATTGAACAATAAAAAACGGAGTGCTTATGAATAACTCACTATTGGAGGGTACCAATGACCATTTGGCTTAATGCTGGTATTATTTTTACCCTACTTGCAATTACGATCATTTTATTAAAATGGGGTAATGTACGTGTTGTTGGTGTTACACCAGTTAAAACACTTACCTTTATCGCAATACTCTTTACCTCAGGCCTTGATGTTGGCCTTATAATGTTTCCTTTAACTGAGTTTGCAGGTTATGCAGACATAAAAGCAAGCCCAGAATACGCGTTTGCAAATCCACTGGCCATTGAGTTTGGTTATTGGGGATTTTTAATCTGGGGATTTTACTTTCTTACGTGCTTTTATTTCTGTGTAATAGAACCTAAAGTTAAATTTTTCGAAATACCTTGGGTAAAGTTCATTAATAACGTAGTTATTATTGGTACATGTGCTTTTACCGCTTACCTCTTACTTTCTAACCTTCCATGGTATTTGCCAGAAATTGGCGATGGTTCAAGTATTGTTTCTGAGTTTTACTTAATTGTATTTGCAGCAATTTGTTTTGCCGTATATTCAAGTACAGACATTAAGTACGTACGATTTTTAAGTATTGCTACTACTTGGTTATTTATAGCACTAATTGGCTTTATGTGGGCAGGTGCGTTTGTATTAGGTGACAGTGAAATGTCAGCATTCACTGATAACTTAGCCTCTATCGGCACATACTTTGCCAACATAAATGAATTTGTTTTACCGCTTAACGATTACCATGAGTTTTACTTATTTTGGTGGTTTGCTTGGAGCATTATGATTGGTCAGTTTACCTCTCGTTTTGTAGGCGGTTTAAAAACTTACCAAGTTCTAGGCGCTATGTTAATTTTCCCTTCAATACCAATTGCAATCTGGTTTAGCGTACTTTACCACTACCACGAAGCGGGTATTCCAACGCAAGGCATTAAAAACTTTGCCATGGTATTTGTAGGTATTGTGTTTGTAATTAACTCACTCGACTCGTTAGTGCGTTTATACACAGACAACTTAAACATTACTGTAAAACGCTTTGGTAAAGCGAAGTATATGATTGGAAACATACTTGCGCTTTCATTATTAACATTATTGTTTAAGCTAGAATTTTTACAAATACAGTGGGTAGGTGCATTAGTGATTGCCTTGTTCTTCCTGTGTGCTGGCTTTATTGGCTACAGTAAGTTTAAAACAGTTAAGAATATTGATAGCTCACCAAAAGCAAACAAAATTGACTACACTAAAATTGAAACACAAAGCTAGGAATTTATAATGAACAATAAACTAAAACAACTTGCAGTAGCAGTGCCATTCGCTCTTTTATCAACAACGGCAGCTGCCGACTGGTCAACAACTATTACAGCAGCATCAGATTACACGTTTAACGGTGTAAGCCAAACAGATAACGATCCTGCATTACAAGCAAGTTTGGATTATGCTTTTGATAATGGCGTGTATGCCGGTGTATGGGCATCAAACGTAGACTTTGGTGATGATACCGATTTTGAACTAGATGGATACGTTGGTCGCTATGTACAATTAAACGATAAGTTTAGTGTTGACTACGGTATTGCATACTACACATACCAAGGTAATAACAGTGATGGAAATTACCCTGAGGTTTACACAAAATTTGGTTACGCCAGTGATTACGGCCAAACAGAGCTTAATTTTTGGTACAGCTGGGATTATTTTGGAACAAGTGCGGGCCATGTAGTTTCAATGATTGCTCATACTTATGAACTTGCACCAAATCATGCAATACGTGCAAGTTTTGATATTTCTAATTCACTTGACGGTGAAAAATGGGCGTGGGATGTAAACCAAAAGAAATCGTACAGTCACTACCGTCTTGCTTATCAAACCAGTTACGAAGGCTTTGGTATTGAAGTAGCCGCTGAGAATACTAGCCTTGATTACGACTACGCCGATGAGCGCATCGTACTAGCAATTTCAAGAACATTTGATTTATAAAGATTAATTAATTTTAACTTTGAACATTAGCGTGGCGAACCACAACTCAGGTTCGTCATACTCAAAAAAGCCTCCTTATGAGGCTTTTTTATTATTTAAATACTCGATTAATGCGCTTGAGGTCAGCGGCCTTGAAAAGTAATACCCTTGTAAATGCGATACGCCTAGTTGAGTAAGCTGCTTACACTGCAAAGGTGTTTCAACCCCTTCAGCAATAACATTAAAATTAAGCGAACTTGCCATTTGCACTACTGCGTTAACAATGCTTAAGCCTCTTTCATCCTCATCTTGAACAAAACTTTTATCCACTTTTACAATATCGACACCTACATCAAGCATGCTCGATAAAGAAGAATACCCTGTACCAAAGTCATCTATTGAAATTCTTACACCCAGTTCTTGTAATGATTTAACCACATACAAAAATGTATGCTTATCGTTTGCAAATACAGATTCAGTTACTTCTAAATGAAGCTTATGGGCAGGAAAATTCAAATTCGCCAAAATATTCTTAACCTTCTTGGCAAACTCTATTTCTTTAAGCTGCATCACAGATACATTAATGCTGACTGATAAATCTGGGGAGAGTTGTTGAAAAGTAAGTGCTTGTCCGCACGCCGTTTCAAGTACCCAAAAGCCTATTTTTGAAATTAACCCATACTGCTCTGCAATTGGTATAAATTCGTCAGGTGGTATGTTTTCTCCTTTTAATTGCCAACGAATGAGCGCCTCAATCGCGTATATATCATGTGTTTTAGAGTCAATAATGGGCTGGTATACCAACGAAAAACAATTATTGGCAAGCGCGGTTAAAAGCTCTTCGCTAAGTAGGCGCTTTCTTTCTAATTCTGAACGAAGGGACTCGCTAAAAAAACTAATTTGCCCACGATTCATTCTTTTTTGGTGATACATTGCCATATCGGCATTTAAAATTAAGCTTTCTAGGTCTTTACCATGCTCTGGGTAAAGTGCAATGCCTATGGTTGCCCCTACCCGTGCGCCGCGCTCAGTTTCTGGATGATCCTGTGTAATTGCATCAATAATTTCTTTAGCAAAATCGTAAGTATTTTCTTTGCATACAAAATCACTTAAAATTAAAAACTCATCGCCGCCCCAGCGGCACTTTTGCTGATTATGAGCACACACATCAGAAATACGTTTCGCTGTTCTTTTTAGAACGTTATCACCGACCTTGTGACCCATCACATCATTTATATTCTTAAACCCATCTAGGTCTATAAAAAACAGCGCAAAAGGTGGATCTGGATAATGTTTAATTCGGTTTTTGGCATCATTTAAAAATGCATTTCGATTTAATAATTGGGTCAGAGAGTCAGAATTTGACAGGTGCATTATTTCTTCAGTACGCGCGTCAACTCTTAACTCCATTTTTTCAAGTAAATCGCTGTTTTGATTTTTTAAGTGTATTGCTTGCTGTGTAAATGCAGATGCTTTATTGAGAGTTAATAAATTAATTGAGCCATAGCCAATACCTAAAAAGCCAAGTACATTTTCGTAATAATGTGAAGACATTATTAACAATAATGCGTAGGGAAATAACAGAATAAATGCATAAGCAAAACAGGTCAACTTATGTGCAGACAACACATTAGCAGAGCCACCACCAAGAGCAGATAATATAATTATGATACTTGTGGCTTCTAAAGGCTCGAAAGAAGTGTGAAAATACAAAGCATAACTGGACCATACAATAGCGGTTATGATAACCCCTGATGAAAATCTTAGCAGGTCAAATTGAGTAGCACGTTTGTCTATTTTTAAAAATGTGCGGATATCTAAAAAACGAACCCCCAAAACAAAAAGCATAATAAGCCACCAAACTAGCTTATCGTTATAACTTAATAACTCGCCTTTATTAAAACTAAAAGCAATACAGGCGCTCGCAAATAAAGAAACGAGTAAACCTGAATAAGCGTTCTCGTAAAGTAATCTTACGGTATCATTAAGGTTTTCTTCGATTAGGGAGCTTCGATGCATATTATCTAAGCCTTAACATCTCGTTTTTATTATTTATGTAACTAAAACTATGTCTTAATTAAAAAATTGTCCAGTAAACGCCCAAGTAACACATTTTTATTTAGTAATTTCCCAGGCACTAGAACCCGATGCAGATAAATTAGCATTATTATTGCGTAATACTTTATTTCCAACATTAATAGAAGACTCTGGACGACTCACTAAATAGCCTTGAACTGAGCTCACACCTAATTTTTTTACAAGCTCAAATTGGGCAATTTCTTCCACACCTTCCGCTACTATTTTTAGACCCAACCTTTGCCCTAGCTCACTAATAGTATTGAGTATATCGTTATACTTTTTACTTTTATTGGCTTGAGTTATAAACGAGCGATCAATTTTAATAACATCAATAGGTAAATCTGCAAGGGTGCTTAAAGAGCTAAATCCGGTACCAAAATCGTCTATAGCAATAGTCACACCGTCTTCTCTTAGCTTACTAAGCTCATCAATAATTCTAGTACTTGCCTGAATAAAGGTAGACTCTGTCACCTCAAGCATTAAAGACGTTGCAGGTAACCCCGTACTTTTGAGTGTTTTTGTGATCCAATCATATATATCACGGTGTTTTAACTGAATCCCTGAAATATTTACCGATATTTTTACTTTGCGCATACCTGCATTGTGCCAAGCAGCCATTTGCCTGCATGACTCAAGCATAATCCAATCACCCAACTCTAATATTAAATTTGACTCTTCAGCAATAGGGATAAATTCAGCAGGTGAAATCATGCCTTCAACTGGGTGGTTCCAGCGTGTGAGTGCTTCAAAATAGTCAATCATGCAATCTTCTACGTGCACGATGGGCTGAAACGATAGATAAAAATCTTTACATGCAATGGCTAAGCGAAGCTCTTCGAGTAAATAATGATAGCGGCGCATTTTGTTACCCATTTCAGGGGAATACACCTTAAAAATACCCTTACCGTCACTTTTAGCTCGATACATTGCTACATCTGCTAACTGCAACAATGCTTGTGGTGTAGATGCGCTTTCTGGATAAGTAGCAATACCAATGCTTGCACTAATTTTTACAATTTTATTGCCAAGCACAAAATCTTTTTCAAGCTCACTAAGTACTTGTTTTGCTATGTCGACAACCTTGTCGCTTTCGTCCAACGACTCAATAAAAATAGAAAACTCATCCCCCCCTAAACGCGATAAATTTTGTTCAAGCTGATTAGCTGAGTTTATATTACTTAATTTATGGTGACGCAAAACATTAGCCAAACGTGTTGCCACTTGTACAAGTATCTCATCACCAAAGCTATGCCCAAATGAGTCGTTAACTTGCTTAAATCCATCTAAATCAATGAATAATAATGCACAGGTTAATTTCTTTTGACCTGTTTGGTTTATGTGCCTACCAATATGCTCAATGTAGGCATGTCTATCTATGAGTTGGGTTAATTTATCTTGGCATATGCTTGTTTGTGTTTGTTTTACATAATTGGCTACATGCATATTTAGGGTGGTAATAGATTTACTTAAATTGCTAATACCATTAGGGTTTTGAGCAGGTTCAATCTCTAAATTAAACGACTCTAAAAGTTTATTAGCCTGCTGATTAAGTTGACTTAACTTGTGTTTATGATTTTGTTTCCTGCTTTGTTTTTTTATATAAACAGCAAGCAAAAGTATACAAGAGAAGAAAATAATGATGTTTTTAGGCGACGTTAGCACCATCAAAATGAGTACATTGGCATCAGCCGCAATAAAAGATTGT
Source organism: Pseudoalteromonas sp. S408 (assembly GCF_005886645.1). Lineage (NCBI taxonomy): Bacteria > Pseudomonadati > Pseudomonadota > Gammaproteobacteria > Alteromonadales > Pseudoalteromonadaceae > Pseudoalteromonas > Pseudoalteromonas sp. S408. The sequence goes on from NZ_PNDY01000007.1 coordinate 390,250, forward strand.
TCCGTTGTTTTAACAAGGAGTAATGTTTGAGAAGCACTGTCAATTGTATAATGGCCGCTCAGAACTGGGTTGTACCAAGGGGCAATATCTAAATTGGTGCTGCTTATATCAAATTTTTTAACGCTAAAATTAGACTGGAACAGATTGGTGCGGCTTATCTGGCTCGTCAATTCAGTATTTAGGTAAAAGCAAAATAGCAAAATGAGTAAGGAAATTAATCCAACATGCTTTAATTTTTTCATGAAAAATTCCCTAACAATACTGATCCTTAATAACTAAATGTTCATTATATCTCCTATTTTCATTTGTAAGCAATTATTTATCTGATATGTGTCGATATTTTGTGCGAAAAAAAGTGTAGCGATGACTGAAAAAGAGCGAGGGGTTTAGGTTTTAAGTGAGGCTAAAATATAAAACTTAAATGTGCACCCATAAGCAGACTCTATTTGACGCCTGGTTATGAGCCCATATTTACATTACCTTGTTAGAGCTGCCATGCATAACTCACTTTTGTGAAAAAGGTGCGTTGGTCACGCTCAATATTTTCTAGTGTATCGTCCTGATACCCTCTATCTGAGTAACCTAAATAAAATAAAGTTTGTGCGTTAATCTTATACGAATAAACCAGTTGGCTACCATAGTCTATATTTGTTTGGCTTACTTGATAAAAATAAGCCTCTTTGTTTCTGTCTATATCTTCAACTTGTAAAATCAGTTTTAACATTGATCGCATGTTAAATTTATAATGCAGTCTAAAGTCGACCAAATTTGCTGTATAAACGCGATCATCCCGTGGGTTATCTAACTTGCTGTAACTGTGTCTTATATCCACTTGCCAATGATCGTTTATATCCCACACTGCTTGAGTTTGTGTATTAATTACATCGCCAAGCTCAAGATTTGTATAGTCAATACGGCTTGCATATTCTAAATAAAACGATAGATTCAAGTCTTTAGTGGGTTTAAGTGAAGTATAAAGGTAACCTATATTTTGATTGTAAAACTCATCGTAATAACTCTCTTTACGATGAATAAAGCCAATATTAAATAAAGACTGCTTTTGCCCCTTAAAACTTAAAAAGCCTTCATATTCTTCTTCAAGCAAGTCACCACTTTGCGCCCAGGTTTTATCCCAATCAGCTTCATAAGACCATGACGTAATTAAATCCAACTCATCTCGATACCACGTTTGGCCGCCACCAATCAGCACTTTTTCATAATCGACCTTGGCTTGGTATCCTAAATCGGTGCGATAATCCTCGCCAATATTTTCATAAGATGTGAAAAGTTTATAGTCTCGCTTGTCACGAGTTAATTCAATTGCATATGCCTGATCTGATTGTGTTTTAGAGAGACCATAGTTATCAACTAAAAAGTCAGAGTTTCGCGTATCAGCTGACGAAACTTGATAAAGCAATGTATCTGACTGATTAAACCAATAACTGCCATCAACTGATAACACCGTATTACGATAATTATTACTTTGTCGGTGTGTACTTGATACGCCCAACGTTCCTTGTTCACCTAAATCATATTGATAACGACCGACTGCTGCCTGTGTTTTCTCATTCAGTGAGGCAAAACCAGAACCTTGGTTTGTTGGTAATAGGATATTACTGTTTTCGTCATCAGCTAGCATAAGTGCATAGCTGTGCCCATCAGTTTTACCAGTTAGCTTTGCCCCTAACGTTGGCTCTGCAATGGTTCGAGTGTATAAAAGCTCAAACAAGCTACTTTTAAAGTAAGAGGCACCATCTAAAAAGAAAGGTCTTTTCTCTGCATAATATATTGAGTACGTTGTGTTCACGTCAAGCTCAAGAGAATCGGTCTCTACCTGCGAAAAGTCAGGGTTAATAGTCGCATTTAACACCGCGTCTTTTGTTATTCCCCAGCGTAAATCTAAACCGGCCTCAGTGTCTATGCTACCGTTCTCCCAGTCGCCAGGGAGTTGGGCTTTATCATCGTGGCGAAGTGCTGTGAGCGTTGGGGTAAGTTGAACATTTTTACTTGATGCTAATTCGCTCAAGCCAGTTAACTTATCAAACTGACACAAGCTACATTTAACATCGCGGTCGAACCCCATATTGGATATTTGATAAAGTACATCCCTAGGGTAGTTTCTCATTAATAAAAACCCCCACGTTAAATCTTTTTTATTTTCTGGAAAGCGCAGTGCTTTAAAAGGAATACGCATTTCAACTATATAGCCTTCATCGGTAATTTTGCCAGCGCTATCCCAAATTGCATTCCACGATGGATCTGACTGCCAACCATCAGTATCGCTCATGCGTAAATCGCCTTGTGCGCCTAACGGATTAACAAAAAACTCATAGCCTGAGCGTTCATCATTAAAGGTGTCTATTACAAGTATTACAGTATCGTCTTGCCAAAGGGTATCACGGTCACGAAGTGAAGCGCGTATTTGATCCGGGTCAGGATCGTAAGCAATAAAACCAACATACAAATTTGTGCCATCTTCATACATGTACGCATCAGTTTTTACAGGAGGGGTACCTCTTTCATTAGGCTCATCTTGAACAAGCAAAGGGACATAGGTCGCTTTTTGCCAATGCGCTTCATCTAGTACGCCATCAACACTGATATTTTGATTTATTCGAGCCAGCGATACCTGCTCTTTTTTAGCAAATGCACTGTAGCTATTAACTAGTAGGAAGAACGATAAAAGTAAAAACGTGAGTGGTTTTTTTATAGTTATAAAGTACTGCATAAACATCCATTTAAAACAACTTTACTCAATATGAGTAATTTCTAAACCGGAGTGTAATTTAAGCGGGTACATTTGTTAATACCTTGCAAACATAATTTCGCAAAATATTAACTAATTAATAATAAAGGATTATTTGTTCTATTCTTAGGTATCAAGTAGCTTTAGCTTATTTTCAACACCGTTCCATGTGTCAGCATCTTTAGGGGCTGTTTTTACCTGTGTAATACGAGGCCAAATAAGAGCAAGCTCTGCATTGAGTTCGGTAAATTCTTTTTGAGATTCAGGTAGTTCATCTTCTTGATAAATTGCTTCTGCTGGGCACTCTGGAACACATAAACCACAATCAATACAGTCAATCGGGCTAATAGCTAAAAAATTAGGGCCTTCAAAAAATGCATCCGCAGGACACACTGATACGCAATCGGTGTACTTACATTTTATGCAATTTTCGGTAACTACAAACGCCATAATATTTTTGTACCATAAAGCTAATTTAACAGTGGGCGATCATACCCTTTCACCTTAAAAATACAATAAATAACTGCCATATTTTGCCAATTTAACGTAGTATGTGCGCCCTTAATGTAAAGCCAATTCGTGCCCTACACTTTCTTATTGTGAGCGGAAAAACACCCGCTAAGACACCAAATAGAGATAATAATGATACGTTTAACTGAAATAAAATTGCCACTTGATCATGATGAAAATGCCATTGGCCAAGCCATTATCAACAAACTAAAAATCCAACCTGCACAATTACACAGTTATAACGTATTTAAACGCGGTTACGATGCTCGTAAAAAAACAGCCATATTACTCATTTACACCCTTGATATAGAAGTTGATAACGAAGCTGAGCTTTTAGCCACATTTGCAAAAGATCAACATGTAAAAACAGCACCCGACACATCTTATAAATTTGTAGCGCAAGCAAACGAAAATATCACCGAGCGTCCTGTTGTTATCGGTTTTGGTCCATGCGGTTTGTTTGCAGGCTTAGTGCTTGCCCAAATGGGCTTTAACCCAATTATTGTTGAGCGAGGCAAAGAAGTTCGAGAGCGTACCAAAGACACCTTTGGGTTTTGGCGTAAAAAAGCACTAAACACCGAATCAAATGTACAGTTTGGTGAAGGCGGCGCGGGGACATTCTCAGATGGAAAATTATACAGCCAAGTAAAAGATCCAAAACATTATGGACGAAAAGTTATTACTGAATTTGTTGAAGCCGGCGCACCTGAAGAAATTTTGTATGTAAGCAAACCTCATATTGGTACCTTTAAACTCGTCACTATGATTGAAAAAATGCGCGCCCGTATTATAGAACTTGGCGGAGAAATTCGTTTTAGCACGCGTGTAGACGATATCCACTTAGATAATGGTCAAGTAACAGGCCTTACCTTGTCTAACGGTGAACATATTGAAACACGCCACGTTGTTCTTGCTGTTGGGCACAGCGCACGCGATACCTTTAAAATGATTCATGACAAAGGGATATATATTGAGGCCAAACCATTTTCAGTGGGATTTAGAATTGAGCACAAACAATCAATGATTGACGAGTGTCGTTTTGGGCCAAATGCTGGAAACCCAATTTTAGGCTCTGCCGATTATAAACTTGTGCACCACTGCAATAACGGTCGCACTGTATATAGTTTTTGCATGTGCCCTGGTGGCACTGTAGTTGCTGCAACATCTGAAGAAGGCCGTGTTGTAACCAATGGAATGAGCCAGTATTCACGCAGTGAGCGCAATGCAAATAGTGCTATTGTTGTAGGTATTTCACCTGAAAAAGATTTCCCAGGTCACCCTCTTGCGGGTATTGATTTACAGCGCAAATTAGAAGAGCAAGCTTACAAGTTAGGCGGCGAAAACTACGATGCACCAGCCCAGCTTATCGGCGACTTTTTAAAAGGCAAATCTTCTGCTGATTTAGGCGATGTAAAGCCTTCATATACGCCCGGGATTAAGTTAACCGATCTCAGTAATGTGTTGCCTGCTTTTGCAATTGAAGCGCTTCGTGAGGCTATCCCTGCTTTTAACAAACAAATACGTGGGTTTTCTACTAATGACGGGTTACTAACGGGTGTAGAAACACGCACGTCATCACCCATTAGTATAAAACGCGACAGAAGCTATCAAAGCATTAATACTAAAGGGCTTTACCCTGCAGGTGAAGGCGCAGGCTACGCGGGCGGTATATTATCAGCGGGCATTGATGGCATAAAAGCAGCCGAAGCTGTTGCGCTATCAATGCTTGAAAACACTTAAACGCTATATTTAGTTAATTATCGTAAAGCCTCACATTGTGGGGCTTTTTTGTGTTAAAAGTAACCAAACAACTATTTGCGTGCTTTTTTATGATAAAAATATTACTAGGATTATTAACCTGTGTCGTTGCTTTAAACACTTCAGCACACGAGCTAAAAACAATAGATGAAATTCACTCGGCGTTTAAAAATAATACAATTAGTGCCCAGCAACTTACCCAATACTATATTAATCGTATTAATAAACTTAACCCTCAATTCAATGCGGTCATTAATATTGAGCCTAGTGCTATTACGCAAGCTAAAAAAATTGATGAGCTTAGTGCTAAAGGGCTGTGGGCTGGGCCTCTTCATGGAATACCGGTACTTTTGAAAGATAACATAGAAACCACAGGCTCATTACCAACAACAGCAGGCTCGTTAGCACTTAAAAATAACATTACTAACAATGATGCCTTTGTGGTTAAGCAGTTACGTAATGCTGGCGCCATTATTTTAGGTAAAACTAATTTAAGTGAGTGGGCTAATTTTCGATCGTCTTACTCATCATCAGGATGGAGCGCCGTTGGGGGGCAAACACACAATGCGCATGACATAACTCGTAATCCTTGTGGTTCGAGCTCGGGATCAGCTGTTGCCATCGCACTTAACTTTGCTCCTGTAGCCCTTGGCACAGAAACCGATGGCTCTATTACTTGCCCAGCTTCTGTAAACGGTGTCTACGCGATAAAACCAAGCATGGGCCAAGTATCGCGCTCTGGTGTGGTGCCACTTTCAAGTAGCCAAGACAGTGTTGGCCCAATGGCACACTCATTAAAAGATGCCCGCCTTGTATTATCAGTTATACAAGGTCGCGATACGCTTGATACCTCAACGCATAGTTTTCAATTACAAGCATTGCCAGATGCTAAAAAGTCATCATTAGTTATTGGTGCACTACCAAGTGATAAATTTACAGTAGAAACACAGCGTTTATACCAAAATCAACTTTCAGCTCTCCAACAGGCTGGCCATAAAGTAATTAATATTGATATAACAGATGATTTAACTACGCTATTTGTCGATGAATATTATGTATTGCTTTACGACTTTAAAAAGGAAATAAACCATTACTTAGCAAATACTGCTGCCCAAGTGAAGGTAAAAAGTTTAAGTGCACTGATTGATTTTAATAAACAAAACAAGGCAGCTGAAATGCCCCATTTTGGGCAAGACATTTTAATACAAGCCAACGCTATCGACTTAACACAAACAGACAAATACCAAAAAACTAAACAGCGTTACCGCACATTAGCCACCGCCGCCATTACTAATTTATACAAAAATAATAATGTGGATGTAGTCGTTGCTCCAACCACATCGCCTGCGTGGAAAACAGACTTGGTAAATGGTGATAACTTTAAAGGCAGTAGTAGCTCTTTATCAGCAATTGCCGGCACAACTCATATTACCCTTCCCGTTGGTAAGGTAAGTGGTTTACCCGTTGGATTGTCTATTATTGCAAATAAAAACCAGCAACAGGCAGCCTATCAGCATGCTCAAATAATCGACGAAGCTTTTATTTCGACCATAAAAAAACCTGAGTAAACTCAGGTTTTTACTAATTCTTATATTAGCTGTTATTTCTTAAGTGACAGCTTTGCACCTTTTAAGCTTTTACGCACGTTAGATATACGCGAACGGTTTACTGCGCGAGCTTCACCCGTTGCCTGTCCTGATAGTTTATTAGAACGAGTACGGCGTAAATGAGCGGGTTTTTTACCTATCTTATCAATAAGTACTTCACGGTTACTTACTTCATAGCCTTCGAGGTAAATACGCTTAATTTTTTGACCAATTAATGTTTCTATTTCAAATAGTGTATTTTCTTCTTCACGGCTTACAAACGATATTGCCTGACCTTGGTTACCAGCTCGGCCTGTTCGGCCAATACGGTGAACGTAATCTTCAGCAAGCCAAGGTAAATCAATATTAATTACACGGGGTAATCCATCAATATCAATACCTCGGGCGGCAACTTCAGTGGCCACTAGCACACGCACTTTACCTTCTTTAAATTCACGTAAAGCTCGGCGTCGGTTACCTTGTGACTTATCGCCATGGCAAACTGTTGCAGGAATACCATCAAGGTTAAGTTCTTTAACTAGCTCGTCCGCGGTGTCTTTCATATTTACAAACACAAGTACTTGTTGCCAGTTCTTTTTACCAATCAGCTCTGAAAGAAGTTCTTGCTTACGGCGCTCTTCGACTGGGTACACAACGTGCTGAACGGTACTTGCTGTACTGTTAGTTTGGTCAACACGTACAATTTCTGGTTGCTTAAGTACTTTAGAGGCAAACTGTTTAATCGCAGCTGGGAATGTAGCCGAAAACAATAAAATTTGACGATCATCTGCACAGCTTTTTATCACAGTTTGCATGTCTGTGATAAAGCCCATATCAAGCATGCGGTCAGCTTCATCTAATACTAAATGCTTTACATTCGCTAAGCTTAAGTTACCTAGGCGAATGTGATCTAATAAACGGCCCGGAGTTGCCACAACAATATCAACACCTGCTTTTAATGCGTTTTCTTGACCTGTAGTATTCACCCCACCAAATAAACTCACTACTTTTAGCGAGGTATGCTTTGCATACTCTTTGCAGTTATTGGCTATTTGCTCTGCTAATTCGCGTGTAGGCGCTAATACCAGTGCACTAGGTGCGTTGGTTGTACTTAAGTCTGACTCAATTAATTTTTGAATAACAGGTAAAGCAAACGCGGCAGTTTTGCCGGTACCAGTTTGTGCACTGGCTAAAACGTCTTTACCTTTACGAACAGCTGGAATAGCTGCGCGCTGAATGGGCGTAAGAGTGTGATAGTTAAGTTCGTCTAATGCCTGGATGATTTCAGGTGCGAAACTAAAAGATTTAAAATTCATGCTGTATAACCTACGGCCACATTATCAAGGGTCGCAAATTATACAGTAAAAATGAGCCAACAGTTAGTTTTAAACAATATTACTATTTAAATATTTTGTTTTATTAAAATTGCTTACCAATAAATCAATAGCTTCTCTCACAAAGTGTTCAGAGCCTCACTTATCGAAAATATTTACCCCATAAAATTTACAAAATATACTTATTATTAATTTTTTTAAAACTGGTTATTGTTCTTAAGCTTTCTTATGTATAGAATTCAAGCCCCATTTAAGGGACATATAAATAAGGATTTAATAATGATAAAAAGATGTTTAGCTGCAGCAGTATTAGCAAGCGCTTTCGTAGTAACACCAGCGCAAGCAGATGTTAACCCATGGCAGCAATGTGGTATTGGTGCAATGGTTTTTCCTGATAATGGCACAGCCGCTGCTATCTCAAATGTTATTTGGGATTTAGGAACAACTGCTGTTTCTTCAAATGTTTCATCTGTAGAAAGCTGTAAAGGTGCAAACGTTAAAACTGCACAATTTATACAACAAACATTCCCAATCCTAGAGCAAGAAATTGCACAAGGTGAAGGCGAGTACATCTCAGCAATGCTAAATGTACGTGGGTGTGATAGCTCAGCTCATTCTCAAATGATCACAACGATACGTAATGATTTTGCACAAACATCTGTAAACGATGCTCAGGCTCTATACACACTTGTTGAAAGCAATATTGCTAGCCAGTTCTCAGCTAACTGTTCTGCAATATAATATATAAAAGGGCTAATTTTAGCCCTTTTAGCCTTTTCTACCCCAAGCCTGTTGGGTATTTATGAAAATTTATTCTTTTATAATTTTTATCTTTTTCATTGCTTCGTTTAATCTTCAAGCATCTGCAACATTAAAACAATTAGCCCAACATCCCACGTGGTTAAATTTAGGCCATTACAAAAAACCAGCGTTTAATAAAAGCTATATTACGAACACATCATTTTTTATATCTTCTCGCGGAGCAACAAGCCCTTTTGAAGAGCTAAAAGCGACAGTGCAAAGCTTTAACAAAGACCCACTAGCACAATGTAAATATCCTGCACGATACACCTGGCTACAAAAACAAGGGTTAACATTTACGCAGCCTAAGTCCTCCTGTATTGAACTAGAACAATGGCGAGATGCGCAACCCATACATTCTATAAGCCTAATATTTGCATCTGGTTATATGAGTAATCCGGCATCACTTTATGGGCATTTGTTGTTAAAACTAAATCGGTCATCGGCCAAAAATAATAAATTACTCGATTACAGCATAAATTATGGTGCTCATGTACCGGATAACGAAAATGGTCTAGTTTATATAACAAAAGGCTTGTTTGGCGGTTATAAAGCAGGGTTTTCGGATCAATTATTTTACCGTCATCAACATAATTACGGTGAAATAGAACTTAGAGATCTTTGGGAATATAAGCTTGCCTTAAAAAATGACGATACAAAGTTTATTGCTAATCATTTATGGGAAATACTCGGTGCGCAATTCGATTACTATTTTGCTGATGAAAACTGCGCGTTTCATATTGCGCAACTAATAGAACTTGTTATAGGAGAGCAGTTAACAAATAACAGCTCGCCATGGATGATCCCGACAACTGTTTTTTCAAAGTTAAATCAGGCTACTTATAACAATAAAAAGCTGGTTCAAGAGGTACGCTTTACGCCATCTCGAAGTACTGTTTTTATTGAGTATATGAAAAAGCTGACTAGCAACGAATCAACCATTGCAGAGCAAATATACAAAACACCTGACTTTCTTGAGCAAGATGATTTCATCTCACTCAATATAAAAAGTAAAAAGCGAATTATTGAAATATTATTTGAGCTAGCCCAATTACAGCAAATAAAAAAACACAATATTGAGCATATTAAAAGCTTAAAAAAAGCACTAATTAAAACGCGTTTAACGCTCCCAATTGGCAATGAAGTGCACGTTTCATCATATACCCAGCAAGCGCCTCATAAAGGACAAAAACCATCAAATATGTCTGTTTCGTCAACCCAGGTAAACAAGCAACACAACTTTGGTTTGGGATTTAGACTCAGTTATTTTGACTCTTTAGCGTCAGATGTTGCACGCATTGCGTTTTCCAATTTAGAAATGGTTGATACTGAAGTCTCTATCTTAAACTCTAATTTGTATCTAGATAAACTGCACTTACTGGATTTAGAGTCATTTTCACCAGCCTATGTTAAATGGCCAAAAGAAAATAACCTTTCATGGAAAATCAATGCTGGTTTTGAAAGGCAGAATACACTTTGCCAAAGCTGCACAAACACGTTTGTAATGGGTGGAATAGGTAAATCTTATCTGACCAATAATAATAAAACCCTGCTCTTTACGCTTGCTAACGGGTATATTGGAGATCTTGCTGCTACAGACAATATTTATGATGCATCGTTAGAACTAGGTCTAATAACAACACTATACTCAGATATTAAATTAAGAACTTCTCACGAACAATTTATATTAGGAAATGATGATAAGTCATCAACCCAAGCTGAAATATCAATTCCTATAAATCAAAATTTTGACATTCGCGTTAGTTACAAACATTCAAACCTAACAAGCTGGAAACTTAAATTAAATTATTACTGGCAATAAAAAAGGCCAAGAGTGAAATTATTTACGCTTCACTTTTAGCCTCATACCTTAATTAAGAAAGAGTTAATACTTCATCGCTGTTAAGTAAACTAGCCTTGCCACCAACTACATCGGCTTCATTTAACTGATTAATAAGTGGCAACCCTATTTGTTGCTGCTCTTCATTTAAAGGCAAATACGGTAATCTAAATACGGGATTTACTGCGCCTGTCATCATCATTGCGGTGTTAATTGCAATCGGGTTTGGCTCGCAGAACAGCCAGTTCATTAAAGGTTGTAATGCGGTATTTAACGAATCATTTTTAGTATCCATTAATTGGCGGAACAACCCAGGAATAAGATTAGAGGTAACCGAAATAACACCGTGTGCTTTGTGTACATGGCGCGCATCGTGGGCTTCGTCATCGTTACCTGACCAACATGCAATTCCCTGCTGCTCGTAATGGGCAATACGTTCATTGCCGCCACATTCTTTTATACCAATTAGGTTAGGATGCTGTGCTAATGGCTCAATAATATCAGGGGTTAAATCTTGCCCTGTACGCCCTGCAACGTTGTAAATAAACGCAGGGCCTATATCAAGTACACGTTTAAAATGCTCGTTAACACCTGCGATAGACGTGCGGCCATAATATGGGTTAATTTGCAGCGCTGCATGCATACCACTGGCAAAGCCGTATTTAGTGGCTTTTATTGCTTCACGTGTATTGTTGCTACCTGTATTACCTACAATCAGTAGCTTATTGCCATACTTGTTTGCACTATGCGCAATAAGCATTAAATGCTCTTCCCAGTTCATTAACTGGCCTTCGCCGGTTGTACCACCAACCACAATGCCATCTACTCCTGCCGTTATTTGTATTTCAACGAGTTCGTCGTACTTTGCTAGGTCTATTTCACCATTGGCTAAGTACGGGGTTTTAATAGCGGTAATTAAGCTTGCTTGTTTAATTCGTTCTAGGGTGCGCATAAAAATTCATTATTTAAAAAACTTGCGCTATTTGTAACACACTTACACGCATTTTTGCAGGCTTAAGCTAATAATAAACGTAAAATGGCTTGTGTTATTTAGTTTGATAATACAAAATATAAACACTGTACATTTAAACAGTGTTTATATTTTTAACTTTAAGCGAGCCTTTATGCGTTTATCTAACTACTTAGCCACTCATTTTTATAATACTGATGAGCTTTGCCATGCTTTAAATATTGACGCCGAGCAGCTAGATACATGGCAGCAACACAGCGTATTTCCTAAACCAAGCTATTGCATAAAAAGTCAATTAAGTTGCAGTTCGTATTCTGGATTGTATGAGTGTGAAGAGTACGATGACTATTACCCGCGCGGTTGTGTAAATTGGGGGCAAGGGCTAATTAAACAAAAAATTGAATCATCAAGTAATGCCTTTAATTATTTTGCACAGCAATACACGGCAAGCCTTACTAAACTTGCTCAGCAGGGCTTTACCTTTAACGAAGAATTGTTCGGTTGTGAAATAGAAGAACACCTACAACAAGTATGGCAGCAGTTTTTATGTAGTAAATATGGTGTGCTTACACAAAACGGGTTAATTGATGAAATAGTATGTGTAGATATTGGCCGCCTATTGGTAGACGACATCACTGAGCTGCGCACTAAAGCAACCTTAAATCAACAAGAGCGTACACAACTACACCCCGCTATGAAACTATTAAACAAAGCACTAGGCCACGGGGCCGATCACGAAAAACAGCAAACCCTACGCGCTCGCTATATAGATGCGCTTATTTTAAAGTACGACTTATCCATAAAATAAAAAATAGTAAAGCTAAACCTTAGCAAGGGAATATAAAACTTTAAAAGGCGGTGTAGATTTACGCCGCCGTTTAAATTCATTGAATCAATTAGTTATGCCTAGCCAATTGATTTATATACATCAATATTACTGCTGGTTACTAGGCCCGTCACTTGTGTGCCAAAGGCTTTAAAATGCGGCTCATTTTTATGTGCTTCAAAATGCTCATCAGATGCCCACTGCTCACTCACTAAATAAGTAGTTTGCTGCGCATCACTTTTAACCGATAGCTCATAACGCAGGCAACCTACTTCTTGTCGCGAGTACTTTTGTAGGTTTTCGAGTGCGGTTAATACAACGTCTGCATCAATATTTTTACTCGAAATAGTGGCGATTACCGTTAACATGCTCAGTCCTTTTAAAAATAAAGGTGCAGATTTTCTGCACCTAACACCGTATTGCGTATTTTATTACTGATCCCACTGCGGCGCAAAATCTGGCGTTGCTTGGCGGTCGCCGCAATCAAGGCCGTCAATACGGGCAATGTCCTCATCATCTAATTTAACATGATCGTTAAAGTTATCTTCTAAGTTTTTACGCTTAGTAGATGAGGGGATCGTTGTCATGCCATTGGCGTTTACCCATGCAATAACCACTTGCGCTGGCGACGCATTATACTTATTGGCAATATCAATAATCGTTTCATCTTTAAGTACTTTGCCTACTACAAATGGCATATACGCTGTTACGTGTATATCGTGCTGAGCACAAAATGCGCGCAATTTAGTATTAGTTAAGTATGGGTGAACCTCAACCTGATTGGTAAAAATTTCACGCGAGTCGAGCGTTTGCATTGCTTCGTTTAAATTTGCAATAGTGAAGTTTGATACACCAATATGTTTAGTTAAACCAAGCTGTTTAGCTTTTAAAAGTTCAGTAAGGTATTCGCTCATTGGTTCATCATTTGCTGGTGATGGCCAGTGAATAAGTAGTAAATCAACAGACTCTACTTGTAGCTTTTCAAGCGATTTTTTTACACTGGCAATAAAGTCGGTTTTATTGAGCTTATTGTTCCACACCTTAGTGGTTAAAAATATTTCGCTACGCGGGATGTTGCTGTCTTTTATGGCTTGGCCTACTTGCTCTTCGTTACCATAAATTTGCGCTGTATCGATATGACGAAATCCTACTTCTAACGCCATTTTTACTGAATTGTAGGCGGTGTCGCCTTCTAAACGGAATGTTCCCATACCTAAATCTGGCATTTCAATTACACGTTGTGTCATGGCTCTATCCTTATAAAATAATCGGTTAAAAACAAGCTCTTTTAAAGCTTTACAAAATACACCTTTTACTTCTTTTGTGTCGTCACTTAAGAATCTATGACCTCAATACAGGTAATGAGGCCATTAATTTAAGTTTCAACCTTAACAGCTTACACTTTATACGCGCTGAATTTCCCGCTTATCAAGCATGCCACTGTAACGGGTTACAATTAATGCTAAAGCGGATATTGCTGCGCCAATCCAAGCGGTATCTTGAAGCGACATGCCCTCCACTACACTACCACCAATAATTGAGCCCAGTGCTATACCAATATTAAACGCCGCTATGTTTAAGCCCGATGCGACATCTACCGCGTTAGGCGTATGCTTTTGTGCCTGTTTTACAACATAAAGCTGCAATCCTGGTACGTTACCAAATGCAAATGCACCCCATATTGAAATAGTTAGTACTGCGGCTACTTTTGATTCCATGGTAAAGGTAAAAGCCAATAAAATAATTGTTAACGCGCTAAATATAATACTCAGTGCGCTAATTGGGCCCCGTTTATCAGCCAATTTTCCACCCCATATATTACCAACCGCTACCGACACACCATAAACCAGCATTATTAAACTAATAGCCGAGGGGACAAAGCCAGTTTGTTGCTCTAAAATAGGTGCTACGTAAGTAAACGCAGTGAACGTGCCGCCGTATCCTAAAATTGTCATTAAATATACGAGCAATAAGCGCGGCTTAACAATAACCTGAAGCTGCTCTTTAAACGTAGCCGGGATAGACTGTTTTAAATTCTTAGGCACTAAAATAGCGCTTCCTAGCAAAGCAATTAAACCCAACAGCGATACCACTAAAAACGTTGCACGCCAACCAAAGTGTTGGCCAATCCAAGTACCTAACGGCACACCCGTTACAAGTGCAACGGTAAGGCCTGTAAACATAATCGCGATAGCACTGGCTTCTTTGTCTTTACTTACTAAGCTTGTGGCAATCATAGAGCCAATTGAAAAAAACACACCGTGAGCTAGGCCTGTTAGTATGCGAGCCAATATGAATGTTTCATAACTCGGTGCTTGCCATGCAAGTAAGTTACCTACTACAAATAAGCCCATTAAGCTTATTAATACAATTTTACGGTTCCATCGCCCAGTTAATGCTGTTAACACGGGCGCGCCAATAGCCACGCCTACTGCATACAAACTCACTAACAAGCCTGCTGAAGGCAAGCTCACACCTAAGTCGTTCGCAATGGTAGGCACTAAGCCTACTATTACAAACTCGGTTGTTCCTATTGCAAATGCGCTTAAGGTAAGCGCCCACAAAGCCAATGGCATAATTTTATCCTCATTATTTATTAAGGCGTGTAGTTTGACTAAAAATGTGTTTGCAAAAAACAGCAATAATGACAAAATACTTTTGTAGTAAATGCAAAGGTAATCGAGGGGTTTATGTCACAACATGCCAAAACTGAAGACTTAGAAATTTTTATTACGGTTGTTGATAGCGGAAGCTTTTCAGCAGCAGCTAATTTACTTGATCAACAAGTAGCTAAGGTGTCGCGTGCTGTATCTCGCCTTGAAAATGCACTGCAGTGCACTTTATTAAACAGAACGACACGCAGATTAGAACTTACAGAAGAGGGCCATACTTTTATTAAATATGCGCGTGACGGCTTAAATACTTTGCAAACAGGTGAGGAAGCAATCAAACTCTTAAAACAATCTCCAAGTGGTAAACTTAGGGTAGATGCTGCAAGCCCATTTGTTTTGCATCAACTGGTACCTTTAATTGAGCAATTTACTCAGCAATATCCGCAGATCACACTGGATATAACCTCTCATGACAGCATTATTGATTTACTAGAACATAAAACTGATTTAGCTATACGTATTGGTGATTTAAAAGATTCAAACCTACATGCTAGAAAACTAGGCACGAGCGAATTACATTTAGTTGCAAGCCCTGAATATTTAAAAAAGGCACCAAAGCTCTCTCAAGCAAGCGATTTGAGGCATCATAAACTCATCGGTTTTACCGACTCACCTTGCCTCAATAATTGGCCACTTAACATTCCCTTAAAGCTCTCATTTGGGGTCACAGCCAGTAGCGGCGAAACAATTAGGCAACTCTGTATTGCAAACCAAGGCATTGCATTACTTTCGCATTTTATGGTTACCGACGATCTAAAAACAGGCCGGTTAGTAACCGTTTTACCAAAGAGTATTAAAACGCCAAACCATCGTGAGGACATACAAGCTGTTTATTACAAAAACAGTGCCGTGTCGTCGCGCATTTTGGCATTTTTAGACTTTATAAAACCTAAGCTTAAACTATAAGTGACGTTTTTTAATGGTTTCTCAGTATAAACAACATCATAAACAATAAGGAATAATATGGACTCGTTAACGCAGGTGGTGTTAGGCAGCGCTGTGGGCTACGCCGTTCTGGGAAATAAAATTGGCCATAAAGCCGTGTTGTGGGGCGCGGCTCTTGGTACCTTACCTGACTTAGATGTGTTTTTGCCTTATGGCGGGCCTGTAGAGTCATTCACTTATCATCGAGGTTTTAGCCACTCTTTTTTTATTCACTTGTTAATAAGTCCACTTATTGTGTGGCTTATCTTAAAAATACATACCGGCATGCAAACCTATAAAATGAGATGGTTTTGGTTGGTGTTTTTGTGTTTATCAACTCACGCATTACTGGATAGTTTTACTATATATGGCACGCAACTAATGTGGCCATTTACCGAGCATCCGTTTGCGTTATCAAATATGTTTATTATAGACCCCCTCTATACACTTCCATTACTGTTAGGGGTGGTGTGCACGTTATTTCCTAAAGTATCATCACACACCGCTTACAAAATAAATAGTATCGCGCTTGGAATAAGCTCACTGTATTTATGCTCATCACTCATTTTAAAAGTCATAATTGACGGTAAAGCACAAACTGCACTTAGTGCACAAAATATAGCAGTTGATCGTTATATAAGTACGCCAGCCCCACTTACTACATTACTGTGGCGTTTTGTTGCTATGTCTGATGGGCAATATTATGAAGGCTATGCATCTGTATTCGATAAACCAAGTGAAGTCACTTTACACGCTTACAACACAACCCCTGCGTTATTAAATGACATTAAAAATGAATGGGGAGTAAAACGATTGCAATGGTTTACCAAAGGGTTTTATTCAGTACATGAACAACAAAATAACGTGGTGCTTTCGGATTTGCGTATGGGGATGGAATGCCAGTATGTCTTTAATTTTAAAGTGGGTGAAATAAACTCAAACGGAGTAAGTGTTGCTAGCTTTGAAAAGTTTAGCCAAAGACCGAGCTTTAATGATATTGATAAAATATGGGATCGGATTTGGCAACCCAGCAATTCACTTATTAAGAATACGTGCGACAACTAAAGTAGCTATTAAAGGTGACCCTTGTCGCCATATAGCTGCGTTCTATTTTTACCACGTGCTTTGGCTTCATACACTGCATTATCGGCTTGTGTAAATAAATCAAGGAATGACTTAGTATTGTTACTTATAGTCAAACCAATACTCACAGTAACAGGGTTGTCATTCACTAAAACCGTAGCAATAAGTGTATGCAGCCTATTACAAAATAGCACAGCACCTTTTTTATCAGTGTCGGGGAGCATTATTAAAAACTCTTCCCCGCCATAGCGCGAGATTAAATCTGTTTGACGACCAAAGTTTTTAAGTACTTGCCCAAGCTCTTTTAAAACTCGGTCACCTTCTAAATGACCAAAAGTATCGTTAATTATTTTAAAGTCATCTATATCTATAACAAGTAACGCAATTGTTTGCTTTGACCTTAACGATTGGTCCAATAACAACCCACTTCGGTAATTCATTTCTCTTCTGTTTAATAAGCCTGTTAGCTCATCGGTTGCTGCTAAAGACTTTAGTTTTTCAGCTTGCTCTTCTAACTTTTCTCGTGTTTTTATCAACTCATCGTAAAGCTGGTCTTGCTTAGTTGCATTAAACAAACTCCAGAACACCAATCCCTCTTCATTTATCTGCGCGTTAATAGTCATCGGGGTTTTTCGCCCTTGCCCATTAAAAATAATCAACTGCATTTCTTCAGACTTTTTCTCATGAAGTACGGTGGGAATAAGGTAGCTTTGAAAAAAAATTCTTGACGATTTTGTCAAAATTTTATTTATATTTTGACCCACTAACTCGTCCGGCTTCCAAAGTAAGTGGCTTTCAAAATAGTTGTTTACGTAAACAATTGTATTTTTAGAGTCAGTTATTAAAGCACCGCATAGAAAGCAGTCAACTGAATAAGTTGTTGGTGTTACATTATTTGGATTGAATTTACTCACACCAATTACTGTATGTAATTAATAATAGATTCACTTACAATCTCGGGATGAGTCATTTGTAAACAATGACCTTGGGCGGTTATAACAATGAGCGAGCTGGTTTCTATCTCTTGTTTGACGTACTCACCAACAGATACATCCGCTAAAGCATCATCTTGGCTTTGCAAAATTAGTGTGGGTTGTTTTATTTTCTTTAATAGAAAACGATAGTCAGAAAAAAAAGTCGCCTCTGCAAAATTTTTGGCTATAACAGGATCGGTAGAACAAAAACTACCTGAAAGCTCGCCAATCAACTCAGCCGAGTTAGCATTACCTACAACTAAAGGGGCAAGGTAATCAGCCCAACCGATATAATTTTTATCCATTAAGCTTAATAATTCTTGCAAGTCTTCTTTATCAAAGCCACCTTGGTAATCTGGCGGGAAATTTAAAAAGCAAGGCGAGGGGCATACCATAATTAACTTACTAATTAAATCAGGCCTTTCAAAAGCAGCCAAGGCACCAATCATACCACTGACAGAGTGACCAACAAATACAACATCAGATAATTCCAAAGCAGTACATACTTCTATAACATCTAATGCATAACCTTCTAGTTTCTTGTATCGCTGTTTGTCGTATTGAGATATATCCGAATTACCTGACCCCACATAATCGAAAAGCACAATCCTAAATTGCGTCTCTAAATAAGGGGTTAAAAAACGCCACATGTTTTGGTCACAACCAAAACCATGTCCGAATAATAATGTTTTAGGGCCGCTACCAATTATTTTTACGTTATTTCTAGATTTTATTGTTTCTGAATTTAGCACGTTAAAGTACGCCTTTATCACAAGTAACTAATCAATGTTGTCGCTAAGCTATTAAAAGTTAATTTGTATTCACTTTTAACTAAATTAGCAGCCATATAAAATACTTTTAAACATACTTACAATAGTACAGAATTAATTTTGGTGTTCGTATTGGCCTCTGTATACCTCAAAAACTTTTAGGACTGTGAGTTGTTCTTTTGACAAATTATCGTACCAATCATCAAATAATTCGTCATTATCTTGCTCACTCAACGCCATATAGTGAGCCAGCAACTCAATAATATCGTTGTGGTTGCATGCAAGATGGTTAACTTGCTGTGCTAAGGCACTATGGTCGCGCTCTCTTAGGGTTTCCATTACCCCTTGATCTATTTGTTCTTGTTGTATCGCGTCGCTCATAAATTACCTCAGTATCTACTGTATATATTGTTTAACTATTTTTATTATATTATTTATAGTTATAACAGCCTAAAAATGAATAGCCAGTATTTTTGATCTAAGTGATTATTTTTTGATTTGTTTGTTTAAATAGTCAACAAATTTACTGTTTAAAGCAAGAAATCGCAGATATTACGAGTAATCACCAAACTAGAAACACAATAAGAAATGGCTATGGCGCGAGGATTTGTAATAAAGGCATTGGTAAATTTGCTAACTTTAGAACCAAAAGCGCAAGAGGTAAATTTTTAATAAAACAGGCAACACCTTAAGTGCTACCTGTTAACACTTTATTTTACTACGACAGAAAACTCAGGCGCGGCTTGAATTACTTTTTTTACCGTACATGTATTCACTGCTGCAATAAGTGCTTTTTTGTACTTTTGAGGAAAACCATCAGGTAAGTTAATTTCGATAGAAAATAGTTTTTTACCGTTCTCATCTACATTTTCATTATTTTGTGTAAGTGTCATTCCCTCTGTAGAAATATCACGTTGCTCACAAAATTTGCGGGCATAAAACCCGGCGCACAACACCATGCTTACTAAAAAATAATCAAATGGTTCTGGGTGCTCTGCACCACCACCGGCAGCAATACTTTGATCGCTAATTACTTCTAAATCACCAAATTTTGCGCTTTGCTTTTGGCCATCTAATAATGAAACTGAAATTTCCATAATTGTTCCTTACTTTCCAAACAATAATTCAAAAAAGCCGGGAGGCTCATGTAGTTTGTGATACTTTTTACGTAGATTATCAATACTTTTTAGTGGTACTTTCGCTGCTGCTAAGCCTTGTTCGTTTGCCACTTTTTTAGCAAGCTTTGCCTGAGAGAGCACTTTATCAAGACCTTGCACAGATTTTTCAGGTTCTTGATAAAACTTGGCTGTTTTACTTACTTCAACCAGGTTAATAAACTCGTCAATTGCTGCATTCAAATCTGTAAGCTGAGTAGCTTGCACTGCCTTTTTATATGCAAGACCCGTGTTTTTCATATTTAACTCTAGGTCTACAGGCTCGCTTGCATTACTTAATGTGCTCAATAATATAATAATAACGAAGTAACAATATTTCATGAAAAACCCTATATTTTTAAGTCTGTTAATTGTATCAAGTAAAGAGTTTAAAGTAACGAAGCAACAACGACTTAATACTGTAAAGGGGGTTTACATTTAATTAGTAAAAAATAAATTAGCACACTATCACAACAAATAAGCATCATTTAAGTCACTGGAGAATGAAATTTACTCAACCTGAAAATTTTTTTGAATAGCGCCGCTAAAACACATGGTCACCAAACAATCAAAAGCACACATTTATTTTACATTTAAGCTTATTTAGTAAGCTAAAACAGAAGCCATTACTAAAATTTACTCTCGCATCCACCAGCCGAAATAAACAACAAAAAGATCAAAAATACGACGTTAAATTTAATTTTACTCACCCAATGTAAATAGCATAACTAAAGAAGGTAAATAAAATAGTAAATAGCGATCTATTTATCAGCAAAACTTAAACAAAATTTACAAAATAAAACAACATAAACAAAATTAATCGAACAAACAAAGCCAACAATAGCAAGGCCTGCAGAGGGTTTATTCTTATTTATTAGCATGTAATAATCGATAATTCTTTAGCTAAATGTGATAACAACGTTGTCTGTTAATAGCAGCGTTGATAAACATTTTTAAAACAAAAACCCATCAGGGAACACATGAAACATTATTCTTTAATTTCTAACAGCATAAAATGTGCACTACTAACCGCTGCTGCAACAGCGAGTAGCACAGTATTCGCTCAAGAAGAGCAGATAGCAAAAAAAATAGAGCGTGTTGAAGTAACAGGCTCTCGCATATTACGTGAAGGTGCTATTGCACCGGCTCCCGTAACAGTAATTACTGGCGATCAACTAGTAAATAGTGGCGCCGTTAATATTGGTGAAGCATTAAACAACCTCCCTGCACTGGGTAGTACTTACTCAATGGCTAATTCTGGTCGCTTTATAGGTACTGCAGGTTTAAACATTCTTGATTTACGTAATATGGGAACAGACCGTACACTTGTACTTGTAAACGGTAAGCGCCACGTATCAAGTTCTGCGGGTTCACAATCTGTTGATACCAATACAATACCAAGTGTATGGATTGAGCGCGTTGAAATTATTACTGGTGGCGCATCTGCCGTATATGGTGCTGATGCTGTAACGGGTGTAGTAAACTTTATATTAAAAGATAATATTGAAGGCCTAGATGTAAGCCTGACCCGTGGCTTTGCCGATCTAAATAGCTATAACAACAAAAAAGCGACTTTTTCATATGGTTCAAACTTTAATGATGACCGAGGGAATGCCGCTTTTGCAGTAGAGTACTCTTCACAAGAGTCGTTAAATGCTTTAGACCACCCATGGACAAGCACATCGTTCAGTAGCTTACGTAATCAGGCTCAAACCGATGAAAACAAAGACAGCGCAGATTTCCCTGACAAAATACTTACACCTAATGCCGGTTACTACGCGATTAACAACGCGGGTGTTTATGCATTAGAAAACGGTTACACGAATAGCTTTAACCCTGATAGCACAGCACGCGATCTATACATTGGCGACAATGTTGACGGCCTGTCATGTGCTAACTGTGACTTTTTTAACCTAGGTCAGTTTGAAGAAATTCAACCAGAATTTGAACGTTACAACGTAAACTTTAAAGTTAATTACGATGTGACTGATGATTTAAATGCATACTTCGACGCTAAATACGTAAATAGCCAAGGCGAGAGCATAGGCCAACCTGCGTTTTTCTTTTTTGATAGCGACAATAGCATTAAGCTAGATAACCCGTATCTAGACCCAAGTATCAAAGCCCGTATGCAAGAAGAAGGTGTTGAGTCAATCATGGTAAATCGTATGATGACTGACTTAGGCCGACGCATTGAAAACAACACACGTGAAACAACACGTTTTGTCACAGGCTTACAAGGTACTGTATTTGAAGATTGGGAACTAGACACGTCAATCGTATACGGTAAAACAGAATTAGAGCGCGAAAACGGCGCTAACATGATTTTAGCTAACTACTTTAATGCGCTTGATGCCGTTGAAGATACAAATGGTAATATTGTGTGTCGTAGCGCAGAGGCGCAAGCTGATGGCTGTGTACCTGTTAATATTATGGGATTTGGCGCACCAAGCCAACAAGCCATTGATTACATAAACACAGTGTCTATTGGCGACTCTACCATTGAGCAAACTGTTGTTTCAGCTTCGCTTGCAAACGGCGCTATTTTTGAGCTACCAGCCGGTTATGTGGGTATTGCTTTTGGTGCAGAGTATCGCAAAGAAGAAAGCGAAACGAACGAGCCTGATAACGCAGAAGGTACGTTTTTTAATGCGCTTGGCGAAGATAAAGGCTCATTTAATGTACGCGAAGTGTTTTTTGAAGCTTCAATGCCTATCTTAACTGACTTACCGCTTATTCAAGACTTAGTTTTTGATACCGCAGTACGCCACGCAGATTACAGCACCATTGGCGATGCAACCAGCTGGAAGCTTGGTTTAGATTGGACTGTAAACGATGAGTTACGCGTGCGTGTAACGCAATCTGCTGCCCTTAGAGCACCGAATATTGGTGAAGTGTTTGGCGCACCTAGCCAGACTTTCTACACAGTTGACGACCCATGTCGTGCAGAAAACCTAAACGACTTGTCAAACAGCTCTACCCGTCGTGCTAATTGTGCTGCATTAGGTGTAGCAAATGATTTTAACTCAGACTACGATTCAGCGTCTTTAAATGGCTTAACGAGCGGTAACCGTGACGTAAAAGGTGAAGAGTCAACAAGTACAACGGTAGGTATTGTTTACCAACCAGAGTTTATTGAAAACGCAGTATTAACTATCGATTACTGGGAAATTGAACTTGAAGACGCCATTGATACAATCAGCGCGCAAGATATTCTTGACCGCTGTGTAGACAGTACTACAGGCATCAATAACCAGTACTGTAATTTAATTACGCGCGATACAAACAGCGAGATTTCATTAATCCAAAACTCTGTATTAAACGTGGCGGGTCAAAAAGCGTCTGGTGTTGATTTTGAATTAGGTTACGATTTTGATGCCCTTGAAGGGAGTTTTAAAACGCGTTTAATTGGTACTTACTTAATTGAACGTAAAGACTACCCATTCCAAGATGATCCAAGCAACTTTATTGAAGCAGCAGGTACATCTGGCGAAGCTAAATGGCAAGCCAACTTATCTGTAAGCTACTCAATTGACCGCTTTTTCAGTACCGTTGAAACACGCTTTATTGACGAGGTCGACCTTTACACAAACGTTGAACTTGCTCAAAACTCAAACCCTAATAGCAACATGAACTACGGTAAATACTTTATCACCGATATGACGGTAGGTTACAGCTTTGATAGTGGTGTTGGCGTTAAAGTAGGTGTAGATAACCTATTTAACCGTGAACTACCATACGGTACACGTGGTACAGGTGCAGGCAGTGCAAGCTACGATAACATTGGCCGCTTTGGTTATGTAAGCTTTTCTTACAAGCTTTAATTTAAAGTGAATAATAGGCCAGGCAACGCTTGCCCGGCCTATTTGTTATTTTATATTACTTAGCCAAACACATTGATACGGTTCAAGCTCAATAGTTAACTGCCCTTCCTCTATTGTTTTTCCCGACACTAAGTCAAACCACTGCTGAGTATTAATTAAATTTAAGTCAGCCAATAAAAGCGTTTGCGGTTTATCGCTAATATTAAATACACAAAAAATACTTTGTCTGCGGTCTATACTCTGGCGCCAAAAGCCAAATAATCCTCCAGAAAGATGCAACGTAAACTGAGTGGCATTAGGGTGAAAGGCACTTTGTTTTTTTCGTACACCTAACAAGTTTTTAATTCCGGAAAACACTTTGTGGTGGTGGCTGTATTTTTCGCCAATTGCGGCTAATAGTTTTGACTCTTGCCAACGGTGGCGGTTGATTGCCCTATTGTGTTGCGAGTTTTCAAAACGTTCATAATCATTGGTTGTGGCAAGTAAACTATGAATGTATAAGCCCGGTATTCCCTCAAGCGCAAACATAATCGCATGTGAGCACATAAAACGCTCAAAGCCAAACTTATCTGGGCCATTGTGCGTCCCCTGCATTGCATCAAATAATGCAATATTTAACTCATACGGTGTATGAGTACCATCGTTACTGGTTCGCATTGAAACCCGACCACCAAACTGCATAGTCGTACTTACCAATGATGCCACCTCTGTTGGCTGCAACAATCCTTCAATTGGCCTAAGCCCTATACCATCATGCGATGCAATAAAGTTAAAGTATGCGGTACCGTTTTGAGCCGGTGGCATACTCATCATCCAATGCTTAAGTGCCGTACTATCGCCACTTAATAAGGTGTGCAGCAGTAACGGAGGTAAAGCAAAGTTATAAATGGCATGCGCTTCATTGGCATTACCAAAGTAAGAGAGGTTCTCTTGGTTTGGTATATTGGTTTCAGTAATTATTACTACACTAGGTTCGGTGTGCTCTATAAGCGTGCGCATTAGCCTGACAGCTTCATGGGTTTGAGGCAGGTTAATACAACTTGTATTAAGTTGTTTCCATAAAAATGCCACAGCATCGAGCCTAAAAAGCCGCACGCCATTATCTAAATAATGACGGATAATACCTACAAACTCTTTTAACACCTCAGGGTTAGCAAAATCAAAATCAACCTGATCATGGCTAAATGTGCACCATACATGCTTTTCACCACTAGGTGTTGTGACAGTATTGAGTAAAGACGACGTGCGTGGACGAACAACTTGGCTTAAATCGTCGCTTAAGCTTGCCGTTTTAAAGTAATCTTTGCCGGGGTGTAAATCGTTTAAAAAGTTTTCAAACCACACACTTCGGCTCGAGCAATGGTTAATAACTAAATCAGCCATTAGCTTTACATCTTTAGCAATGCTTTTGATATCTTCCCAATCGCCTAACGACTCATTTACTTGCACGTAGTTCATTACCGCAAAGCCTTCGTCTGAGCTATACGGATAAAAAGGTAAAATATGCAGAGCGTTAATTTGCATATCGCACTGCTCTTTTATAAATCGGTGCAATGTTTTAAGCGGCGCTTCAATTGGATTTGACACTGCAAACTCAGCGTCATCGTGTTTGATAATCGAATCACCATACGCAATAAGTACAATATCTTGCTCATCCCACCGGTTTGTGTGGGGTGTTGGGTCGCGAAGAGGACTGTCACCTAAAATAATTTTTATCAGTTGCTGTGCAAACTCTGGTATAGACAAAGGCAGCTCAACATCTTGATAAATAATGTGTAGATGCTGCTCTACTCGCTGTAAAAATAATTCATTCACTGTACTCACACGCGACTCCTTTAACCGTTTATTATTTCAACTTAGCTATATTCTTCGTTATCGAGTTCTACCGCTTCTTTTAAACGTTCAAATACATCTGGCATAGCCGACACGACACGGTTCCAACTTGGCACAAATGGCGCTTCCATTGGATTATCTAAAAAGTGTTGGCCTGCTTCCATAATGTTTTGTGCAAACATTTCAACAGCTTTTTCTTCTTGGTGAACATCCAGTGTTAAACCATTCATAAGCGCATCGTTGTGGTAAGTTTCTATAAAATCTAAGCCAATGCGGTAGTACGTTGCTTTTAATGAACGAATTGTCTCGCTGGTAAACGTTACACCTTGCGTAGCGAGCTTTCTAAATAATGCTTTAGTAATATCAATCGACATTTTAGACAAGCCAGCGCTTTGGTCGTCAAGCGACAACGCCTGGTGCTTATGATCGTAATTGTCGGCAATATCTACTTGGCACAAACGGTTATGCGAATAGTTTCGATACATTTCACTCAATACGCCTATTTCAAGACCCCAGTCACTTGGTATACGAATATCGTTTAATACATCACGCCTAAACGAAAACTCACCCGCTAATGGGTACCTAAACGAATCCATATATTCAAGGTAGTCTGTATTACCTAAAATTGTTTTAAACGAACGTAACAAAGGCGTCACTAATAAACGCGATACACGGCCATTAATTTTGCCGTTGGCTGTACGCGGGTAAAACCCTTTACAAAACTCGTAGTTAAAGCGCGGGTGTGCAACCGGATAAATAAGACGCGCAAGTAAGCTTCTGTCGTAGGTTAAAATATCGCAGTCATGAAGTGCAATAGACTCAACCTCAGCGGTTGCGAGCTTATAGCCCATGCAATACCAAACGTTACGCCCTTTACCGAGTTCACGTGGAGCAACGCCTAATTCTTGAAGCTCTTTGTCAAGTGCTTGCAAGCGCGGGCCATCGTTCCATAACACTTTATGATTTTGGTTCAGCTCTTTAAAAAAGCCGAGTGCGTGGCGGTACTGTTGCTCATCGGCCCGATCTAAACCAATTGTTATTTGTGATAAGTACGGCACTTCTCTTAATTCTTTTATTATATTTTGAAGTGCGGGGCCTTCCAATTCGCTAAATAAAGAAGGAAGTATTAATCCCATAGGGCGCTGTTTACTAAAGCCTACTAGCTCTTCTTCCAGCGCTTCAATGGGTCTGTCTGCAATGTTATGCAAAGTCGTAATAATGCCATTTTGATAAAAATCAGCCATGTGATTTTTGCTCCTCAATAGTATTTAAAATGCTGCTAATGCTTGGCAGTATCGTTATTTCTTCAATCCAGCCTTGCGGCGCGGGCGATTGAGAATAACGTGCCTTGTTATGTGATAATTTAACCGGCTTTTTACTGCTTGGGTTATTGATGATGATGGCGATATCAGCGTGTTCTAACATTTGCTTATCGTTGTCACTATCACCGAGTGCAATTACTGTGAGAGGCTTTCTAAAATGTTGGGTAAATTGTTTAACTAACCACTGCTGAGCAGCGCTTTTATCTGTATTTTTAGCAATATGAATAAATCGGCCCCCTATTTTTATGTCGTAGCCTAATGTCGTTACATCACTTACAAAAGTGTTCAGCAACTCATCACTACCATACCAATATAAAGGGTCTGAATAATCACGGGTTTGAGCTCGCCTAGCCTGCGCGTTGTTTAAACCTGTAAGCTCACTTATCTGCTCACTACTTAGCTCACTAAATAGTTTATAATGTGCTTTGTATTGCGCATCTAATGTGTCTAAATCACTCAACAAGCTTGATAATGGCGACGCTAACGCGTAACACCAATAACCACCGACTTCTTTGCAACCTATAGGCTTGAGCTCAAAGTAGCTTTGCGGAATAAATACCGCGGCGCCATTTTCGACAATAAAAGGCTGCTGAATATTTAACTCATTTTTTATTTCAACCACTTCGCAAAATGTTTTGCTGGTGTTAAATACCACGGGAATGTGTGCACTTTGTAACTGCTGAAGTAATTCGCTCACATTACTTGTGTTGTAATCGGTATGATCCAGTAAAGTACCGTCTAAATCAGTAAAAATAATAGGCTGTAACGTATCGTCACTTGTCAGGTGCATGCTTGCTATGTCGCGATTGCTGTCAAGTTCAATCAATGAGTTTGCTTTGCGACTCAATGTGTTTAAGTTTTCACGAGTTATGCGCTCAAAGTGAGAAATAAAATAAACTAACTGTTCATCGGTCATGGTGCCAGCACCAACACCATTTTTGGCTATTAGCTTTTGTTCTTGCTCTTTTCGCCACGTAAAAACATCAGAAAAGCTAGGTGCTTTTAGCATGACTTTGTAATCTATTTTATTAAAAATAGATTTATATTCGTTTGCTAAGCAGCTATTTATACACCGACGCCACACACCTTCTTTGTCGTTTAATTGCTCTAATTCATTAAGTGGCTCACTGAGAGAAAATAGCGGCTGAGGCTCGCTACCTACGCACCACCCTTCTAAAATCACAATATCAATAGGGGCCGTGGTTGCTACCCAATCTTGCTTTGCAACACAGTCATCTTGATGTTTATTAAAACGCGGTAATGCAACCCCTACCTCACCAGCTAATAGCTTAGTTATTGTTGTGTTCATTAGCTCGGTGTCGTGCGTGCCCGGTACACCACGTGTTACAAACAAAGGATGCACATCTTCGGCTAGTTGTTTGCGGCTTTCTTTACCTAGGTAAAAGTCGTCAATCGATAACGCAATCGTGTTTAATGAGGTGTTGTTACTAAACCAAGTAACTAAAAAGTCAGCTAAGGTTGTTTTGCCTGAGCCTTGACAACCATTAATGCCAACAAAAAGAGGAGTTGATGATTTTTTTGATTCGAGAATATCATGTGCAAGGGGTACAAAGTACTGCTCACTTAAATATTGGTACTTTAAAGGCAGTTGATGCTTTGCTAAAAACGGGGTTATATCCACAATATTGGCCTCTGACATAGTAACTCCTTAAATACATAGTGTTCAGAGTACTAAATGCAGGGACTAGACCAACATTATTTTTATAACCTTTTTAATAGGTTATAAAAAAGGCACGTTTTAAACGCGCCAATTTGGTGCAAATATTTTAACTAATGTGCAAAGTTATGCAGCGTTTTGCTCTACTTTGGGGAGTACTAAATTAAGCACTATACCTAAAACGGCACACAAGCTAACCCCCTCTAAACTAAATTGACTGCTACCTATGTGCATACCACCTATGCCACATACTAAAATAAGGGCAACAATAGTTAAGTTACGAGGGGCTGTTAAATCATCGCCCGACTTAACCAAGGTGTTTAATCCAACGACCGCAATCGAGCCAAATAACAAAATCATAATTCCTCCCATAACTGGCACCGGTATGGTTTGTAATCCGGCTCCCATTTTTGCAATAAACGCCAGAGCAATCGCAATAATAGCGGTCCACATCATTACTTTGGGATTAAAGTTTTTAGTCAGCATGACCGCACCAGTCACCTCTGAATAAGTGGTGTTTGGCGGGCCTCCAAACAACGACGCTACAGACGTTGCTAACCCATCACCAAACAAAGTACGGTGCAAACCTGGCTTTTTTAAAAAGTCTTTTTTAGTCACTTGGCTTATCGCCATCATATCGCCAATGTGCTCAATAGCTGGCGCAATAGCCACCGGCACCATAAACAAAATAGCCTGCCATTTAAACTCAGGTAAAGTAAAGTTAGGTACAGCAAACCAGTGTGCATTGGTTACAGCTTCAAACTGCACTACACCCAGCATAAGCGATAGTCCATAACCAGATATTACGCCTGCTAATATGGGAATTAATTTAAATACACCTTTGCCCCACACTGCAAAAATAAGCGTAACTACAAGTGAAAACATGGAAATTAAAATAGCACTGTTGTAATCAATTAACTGAACACTGCCATCACCTGTTTTACCCATCGCCATATTAACCGCAACAGGCGCAAGCGCTAAACCTATCACCATAATAACGGGGCCAACAACAACCGGAGGTAAAATTTTGTGAAGTGTAGCGACACCTTTAAATTTAACGAGTAAACTTAATAACATATAAGCTACGCCGGCGGCCATTAACCCGCCCATCGTAGCGGGTACGCCCCACATTTGTACCCCAGCAATAATGGGTGCTATAAACGCAAACGAGGAGGCTAAAAATATAGGCACCTGCCCTTTAGTCACCAATTGAAATAGTAATGTGCCTACACCGGCCGTAAAAAGTGCAACACTTGGATCGAGCCCTGTTAATAGCGGTACCAATACCAACGCACCAAATGCAACAAATAGCATTTGTGCGCCAGTTAAAATTGTTTTAATTGAAAACGTTGCGTTACCTTTCACTATACACTCCTAAATTTAATTATTGCTTTTTGCCGTTATAAAGTTAGTAAACAAACACGAAAAAGGCCTTCCTCAGAAAGCCTCTTTTATAATTGCGTTGCCTATAACACAAAAACGATTAACGCTTATCAATAGCGACTATACCGTGCCAAATATTTTATCACCTGCGTCACCTAAACCAGGCACTATATAACCTTTTTCATTTAAATGGCTGTCTACCGCTGCGGTAAATATTTCTACATCAGGGTGAGCTGCTAAGGTTTTTTCTACCCCTTCAGGGGCTGCAACTAATACAATCACTTTAATTTCTTTACAGCCTGCTTTTTTTAACATGTCGATTGTGGCAATCATCGAGCCACCCGTTGCAAGCATAGGATCAATAACTAAGCTAAGGCGCTGTTCAATATTCTCTACCAGCTTCTCAAAATAAGGAATTGGCTCAAGCGTTTCTTCGTTGCGTTGAAGGCCAACTACACTCACTTTAGCCGCAGGCAACAACTGCATAACACCATCCATCATACCTAAACCTGCACGTAAGATAGGAACCACCGTAATTTTTTTGCCTTTAATATGTTGTACGTTAAGTTTGTTACCGTCCCAACTGGTTATTTCATTGTCTTCAAGGGGAATATTTTTCGTTGCTTCGTACGTTAATAATGTGCCAACTTCTGAGCACAGCTCACGAAAGCTTTTAGTGCTAATGCCGAAAGCACGCATTAAACCTAATTTATGTTGAACAAGTGGATGAGTAATAACGTGAATAGCCATGATGAAAACCTACTTAGACAATAATTAGCGATATTTTATATTAAAAATGACCATTTGACCTGTAGTTTTAAAGCAATTCTCATACATTGTGCGCAAATATATGTGTTTGTTTGATATTTATGCACAACACAATACTTAAAATTTAGTTGTTTGTTTTAAACCAACGAACAACTTGCTCATGCATATAACTATTTATTTTATAATGCTCTGGACTCCACCCTGCTAAAAAACGATAAAAATCAGCCCATGCGGCAGACCACAACGCTTTCCATTCATTTGTTACTGCGTGAACAGCTATATCTGGTTGATGAAGAGCTAGCGCATGCTCTAGCTCATCGAAATAATATGCAAGTTCGTTTTCTGCATGAGCATATAGCTCTTCACAGCTAAAGCAGCTCGTCATAAAGTACATAACATCGACTATACCAACGCCAGCACCTGTGTACTGAAAGTCGTATCCACGTATCTCATTATTTGAATTAACAGCAAAGTTTGCCAGTTTAGCATCGCCATGGATTAACGTTTTATACTTAGCGTGTTTTAGCTGATAAGCTAATTTTTTAGCAACTACTTTTATATCAAACTCGTTATTAGTGTTTGACATAAGCGCGTTAAATTCATCTGGCCGAGTATTTAAATGCCAATAACAACCCTGCCCCCATAATTCATCATGCTGCTTATTCAAATTAAACGCATGGAAGTGAGCAAGCCACTTTAATATTGGCTTTATATGCAATGAGATGGCTTGAGTAAACCCAAACTGAGTAAAATTTTTAAATATCAGCGCATACTCATCGCCAAAATTAATAGCATTCACACATGCAATACTCTTTGCTGTTTTAGGTAAATGATGGCTATAAAGCTTATAAAAATGATACTCAACATGGTAAGACTGCTGCTTTCTTTTTAGTGCAAACTTACTTTGTTTTATTTTAGGGTGGTTTATGTGATTGGGTATTTTAATCGCCTTAATAACACAAGGTACATTATCAAGCCTGCACTCAACAATACTGCCACACCCGCTCCACAGCGAAGTAAGTGTTTCACCTATTTCAATATGTTTAAAGTGAGGCTGTAATAAAGGGAAGTAAAATGTCATAGCTGTATTAGGTTATTAATTTTTTTTGTAGTTTAACATTAGACGATATTATTGGTGAAAGTACTTAATAAAAACCATGCAGTTTAATGGGTTCATTGCTTTCTTTTTCAAATGACACCTATCTTAGTTTTTTTGCTGTATTTCTCGTTGTCGCATATACATAGCGTCTATGGTCAAAAAGAGGGCTTTAACATCAACGGTGCTTCCTTGAGATTTAATGCCTCCATCTTTTCCTATTAAAGTAACGGTATTTTTTTTGAGTCGGTACTGCTGTTTAATATTCGACATAAATGACTCGGATAATTGGCCAGAGTAGTTAGTTAAAGCCTCGCTGTCTTTTAAAATAAACCATACTATATGCCGGTCAACAATGCCCTCTGAGTGATTTTTCATAAGGCTTAATACGTAATCTGGATCTGTTGGTTGATTTACGATGATCAGCCGGTTTTCCCACCGTAAACTGGAAAAATCATTCAATAGAGCACTTTCACTGGCGTTTGAAAACAAGCCAAGTGCAAGTAAAAAAGGTATCTGAGTTGTCTCATAGCATAACCTAAAATTAGAATTTAATTATTAAATACGCTCTGTTTAACCTTGTAGTTTTGCTTATTGTATTTTTTAGCGTTTATAACTGTAAAATATTTGTGTGGTTGAGATTGTTGTTTTAACCCGCTTAAAATGCAAGATTTAGGATGGGTGATATGTTGATTTTTACCATCGTCACTTGTTAGTTTTCAATGCCTGCCAACAAACGCCATAATCCAATCATGTTCTTCATCACTTGTTGTTTCAGTATTAAAGAACTCTGATATTTCAGCTTTCATTGCATGCAACTCGTTTACTCCCTCTTCTGGAGTTGATAAATAAGTTGTATGAAAGAAGCACCCGTATACTCCACTTGTTATTGAGTATGGTGCAATATCACCACCTTTTTCCAAAGTTAGACGAGCACCTTTGGAATGCTCCTCGTCCTTAATTATTTCACCACTTTCAGAACCTATTGTTCCAATGGTTTCTCCATTATCAGTTTGATTCCACATAGCTTAACTTTTGAAAACTAACGCCGCAAATAAACGGCAAAAAATAGTTGGCTATAATTTGAGAGGCACGAACAAAGCCAACTGTTTTTTGTCCGTACTTTTTAATTTGCTTTGTTAGGTGCGTAAGAATCCAAATACTCACCTACTCGACCACCAAATAGCGAAGGTGATGTATTATGTATTTTACGTTTAGCATATGAGCAAGACTCTTTAACTCTGATGCTGCTCTCAGATTGCCATAATGCCGCGTCTGTATTTTTTACTATTTCTTTTAATGGTTGCTTGCTGATGATAACTGCTTTATCGATGAGCTGTTTGTTACTTAAGTACCACTCATTTATTTCTTCTTGGGTTGCACTATCACAGTATTTTTTTAAAGATAATATGTAGCTAAAAACCTGACGAGCTCTAAATGCAGCATCTTCATATGAACAAACACTATCTCGTCTTTGCTTGCCCTCTGGGACTGGTTCACAAGGTTCCACAGCAGAGACTCTAAATGAAAAAAGCAGAAGCAAAGTTAGTAATACGATCTTCATTGGCACCTAACGAGCCTGTAGATTAACTCATTTTAAATTTATTTTTATTGATGAATCAACCATAGCCGAGTTCCTATTTTGGTTCAATTAATAATAAACAAGACAGCTAATAATAAACAAAAATAAACAAGACAGCCACTTTAATTGAGTAAATAAAACGGTGCGACTAAGTTTACTCTTTTTGGCTAAAAACTTATCTCTTTTTACATCATCACCCGCACATAGTTCGTTAAGTGAGCGCTTATCACTGTTAAACCTAAATTACACGCATGAAAATAACTGCATGATTGCAGTTTTAATTCTTTATTGAAGACTTTAAACTTTATGCCAGTAGCTTTTCGCAGTTACCTATATTTGCTCGCCTTTTTCTATGTAGATTTTCACAGTAACTTTCTTGTGAGGTTGCCCTGCCTACTGCGCCGTGAAATACGTGCGTAAATTGCGTGGTCAGTTTTAACCAGTTTTCTGGGGAGATATTTACTCTTTCTAGTAAGGGCAAATGTGTGCTTTCAATATACCCGCGTTTACCTTCTCGTATACAACGTCCTGTTAATTCAACCAGTTCAAGGTAGCTTTTAAGTTCAAACGGTAACCCTTTTGGCATGATTTGACGTGGTATTCCGGCAAAACGTAATAGTTTTTTTGGTTGTTTGCCTTCTGTTGCACTTTCTAATCGTGTTTGCACACTCGTATGTGATGACTCTTCTGGCGTGTTTGCCATTTTGGCCCTAATTGGGTTTAAATCAACGTATGCCATACAGGCTGCCAATGCTGCTTCATCAAGTAGCGCTTGTGACTTGAAGCGGCCTTCCCAGAATCGCCCTGTGCAGTTATCTTCTTTATTCGCTTTACGCGCAATATCTTCATTTAATAACCGCATAAACCAACTGATACTTGCTAGCCGTTCACGGTATTGTTTTACTGTTTGATTAAAAAAGATAAGCTCAGCTTTACTTAACTTCTCACCTTGTATGTATTTTTGCGTAAGTGCGGTGCCTTTACATAGCTTGTGCCAACGAATAACAATTGCTTTATCATTTAGCCGATCCGCTTTTTTATCATCTACATACAGGACTAAGTGGGTGTGGTTACTCATGACTGCATAAGCACATACATCAATACAAAATACCTTTGCTAATTCAAGCAGCTTATCTTCAACCCACCCTCTGCGATGCTCAAAAGATTGACCTGTAAAACGATCTTCACCGCACAAGAAAGCACGTCGAACACAACGTGAAATACAGTGATAATACTTTGTATCAACCAAACTTACTTGACGCTTTCTTGCAATTGCCATGTGACACCCTGATTATATTTTGCACTAATTGAAAGTTAGTAAAAAAAACGAAAAATACAAACTTTAGGATGGGTGTCATCTTTGTTTTTCAATCTTTGTTTTTGTAAGGATGGGTGTCATCTTTGTTTTTTTTTCGCTTGATGAGCGATTTACTCTCGAGAAGACGCCAGTTAATGGATATGCAAACGATGGAGAAAAATCGCTCTCAAATAATGCCAAAAACACTATCGTCACTCATAAAACCTATCCTAACGGCATTAAAAAATCAGATTGAAAAAGTCGATTTCAAACTTCAAAAACTGGTTAGT